>DATHCK010000157.1:0-16548 GCA_035319545.1 Allostellaceae bacterium
GTCTTCCGCAATGTCGTCCGCTGGCTCTGGCGTCTTACGACGCGACAACTAAACCGCGAGCTGCCTGCTGATTCTCTGCAGATGCAGGCACCATGCGGTTTTCGACTCAACCAACGCGGGTCGTGGACGGCTTACACCCCGAGCAGCTCGACATCGAAAATCAGCGTCGCGTTGGGCGGGATGACCCCGCCGGCGCCGCGCGCGCCATAGCCCAGTTCGGACGGGATGATCAGCGTGCGCTTGCCGCCGATTTTCATCCCGGCGACCCCCTCGTCCCAGCCTTTGATGACCATGCCGGCGCCGAGGCGAAAGCCGAAGGGCTGCCCGCGATCGAGCGAGCTGTCGAATTTCTTGCCTTTCTCCCCGTCGGGCTGCTGCAGCCAGCCGGTGTAGTGGACCCGGACATTGTTGCCGGCGACGGCTTCGGCGCCGGCGCCGACTTCGTTGTCCTTGTAGATGAGGCCGCTGGGCGTGGTGGGCATGCTGTTTCTCCGTTCTCGGGATGCGCCAACATAGCCGAGGCCAAAGCCGCCGCCTATGATGCCGGCAACGGCGATGGGAGGGATGCGATGGCGGCGGTGCGGCTCGGCGGCGGCGACTACACCTTCGAGGTCCACGAAAACTGGGCGAAAATCCCCGACGAGATCGTGCTCGGCGACTGCGCCGCGGTCGGCGTCGACAGCAAGGACAATGTCTACGCCTTCAACCGCGGCGACCACCCGGTCGCGGTGTTCGACAAGGACGGCAACTTCTTACGCAGCTGGGGCGAGGGGCTGTTTCCGCGACCGCATGGCGTCCATGTCGCGCCCGACGACACGATCTGGCTGACCGACGACGCCGACCACACGGTTCGCCACTGCACGCTCGACGGCAAGGTGCTGCTGACCCTCGGCGTGCCCGGCCAGCCGTCACCCTATATGTCGGGCGAGCCGTTCCACCGCTGCACCCACACCGCGCTGTCGCCGCAGGGCGATTTCCTCTACATCTCCGACGGTTACGGTAACGCCCGCATCCACAAATACACGCCGGGCGGCAAGCTGTTGGCTTCCTGGGGCGAGCCGGGCACCGACCCCGGCCAGTTCAACATCCCGCACAATATCTGCTGCGATCCGGACGGCTGGATCTATGTCGCCGACCGCGAAAACCACCGCGTGCAGATTTTCAATGGCGACGGCAGATGGGAGACCCAGTGGAACTATCTGCACCGGCCGAACGGCATGTGCCTCGGGCACGGGGTAAACCCCCTCTGCTATATCGGCGAGGGCGGACCGGCGGGCGAGATCAACCGGCTGTGGCCCAATATCGGCCCGCGCGTCAGCATCCACACCACCAAGAACCATGAGGTCATGGCGCGGCTCGGCAAGACGCCAGGCGGCATGTTCGCCGGCGGCTTCACCTCGCCGCACGGCATCGCGGTCGACAGCCAGGGCAACATCTATGTCGGCGAACTCAGCGGCCGCTCGTGGTCGCGCTTCTCCGACGGCGACGCGCCCAAGAAACGCCGGGTGATCCACAAGCTGGTGAAGGTGGCGGCTTAACCACGCGTCAGCTCGATATTTCCGAATGCATCGAGCCGCGCGGTCCAGCCGGGCGGGATGACGCAGGTCGCGTCGTATTCCTCGACGATGCAGGGACCCTCGTGCGGCGTCTTGAGGTCGCTGCGGTTGACGACCCGCGCCTCCCGCCAGCCGAGCGCCGCGCCAAAATACGCGCGGCGGGTTGGCGACGCGATGGCGATGTCCGGCGCAAGGCTTGCGGCGGCGGCGGATTGGGCGCGCGGCCGGTCGGGGATGCCGCGGCCGATGACTTCGAGGCTCACCAGCTCAACCGGCTCGTCAACCCCGGCGCGGTGGCCATAGGTGCGCTCATGCTCGACGCCAAAGGCTTCCTCGATCGCCAAAAGCGCCGCTCGGTCGAGCGCGCCGGCGGCGACCGGCACGCGCAGCTCGAAGGACTGGCCCTGGTAATGCAGGCTCGCAAAGCGGCTAATCGCGATCTTGTCGTCCGCGAACCCGTCCTCGCCAAGCCGGGTGCGCGCCTCCCCTTCGAGGCCGGCGAGCACCGCTTGCAGCGCCGCTGGGTCGACGCCGCGCAGCAGCAGCTTGCGGGTGCGGGTGAAATAGTATTCGACCTCGGCGTAAAGCAGCCCGAACGACGAGAACACCCCGGCCGAGGGCGGCACCAGCACGCGGGCGATGCCGATCTCCGCCGCCATGCCGGCGGCGAAGATCGCGCCGTTGCCGCCAAACGCCACAAGCGCATATTCGCGCGGGTCGCGGCCGCGTTCGCTCGACACCGCCTTGATCGCGCGGATCATGTTCGAGGCGGCGATCAGATGGGCGCCGTAAGCCGCGGCTTCGAGGCTCATGCCGAGCGGCTTGGCGATCTTGTCGCCGAGCACCGCGCGCGCCTTGTCGATGTTGAGCTTGACCGCGCCGCCGACCAGATGGCCCGGGTTGAGATAGCCGAGCACGAGATTGGCGTCGGTCACGGTCGGCTCGGTGCCGCCCTGGTCATAGGCGACCGGCCCGGGCGAGGCGCCGGCGCTCATCGGCCCGACCTGCGGCGCACCGCCGGCGTCGATCCACAGGATGGAGCCGCCGCCCGCGCCGATCTCAGCGAGGTCGATGGCCGGCACCTTGAGCGTGTACCCGGCGCCCGACAACAGCCGCGAGCCCAAGACGATGCCGGCGCCCACCTGGTACTCGGCGGCGCGCGTCACCTCGCCGTTCTCGATCAGCGACGCCTTGGCGGTGGTGCCGCCCATGTCGAAGGAGATCGCGTTCTTAACGCCGATCCCGCGCATCAGCGCCTGCACGCCGACCACCCCGGCCGCCGGTCCCGATTCGATGATGTGCATCGGAGTGACGGCCGCAGCCTTCGCCGTGGTGAGCCCGCCATTCGACTGCATCAAGAGCGGCGACACCGTGATGCCGATGCGCTTTGTCTCGGCGACGAGCCGGTTGAGATAGTGCTCGACGACCGGCCGGACATAAGCGTTGATGACCGTCGTCGACGAGCGTTCGTACTCGTTGATGACGGGCAGCACCTCGGCGCTAATGCACAGGGTCGTCGCCGGCGCGAGGCGCGCGACGATCTCCTTCACGCGCTCCTCGTGGACGGGGTTGAGGTAAGAGTGCAAGAGGCAGACGGCGATCGCCTCGACGCCTTCGGCGACAAGGAAGGCGGCGGCGCGCTCGACGCTCGCCTCGTCGAGCGGCGCGTCGATCTCGCCCTGCGCGTTGATGCGCTCATCGACCTCGACCCTGAGGCGCCGCTCGACCAGCGGCAGTGGCTTGGTCCACGACATGTCGTAGAGCCGTGGCATCCGCAGATTGCGGATTTCCAAGACGTCGCGGAAGCCGCGGGTGGTAATGAGCCCGGTCTTGGCGCCCTTGTGCTCGAGGATCGCGTTGGAGGCGACGGTGGTGCCGTGCAGCAGCTCGGCGATGGGCCCGCCGCCGATCCCCGCGAGGAGTTCCGACAGTCCATCGACGATCGCTCGGGCATAGTCATCGACGGTCGACGAGACCTTTTTGGTGTAGCGCTCGCCGCCCTCGCCGAGCAGCACGATGTCGGTAAAGGTGCCGCCGATATCGACCCCAGCGCGAAAGGACCTCACTTCGCCGCCAAGCCCCAGCTGTAGACCGGCGGCTCGTGCCATTGGCGCGCATCGCGCATCCGCCGGCGCAGCGCCAGGGTCGCGGTTTCGTCGACCGCATCACCATCGATGACCACGCCGTAATCTTCGCGTGCTGCGTACGGGCTGACGAACTCGTTGCGCACATCCTTGATCACAAGCGTGGGGTCGCGCTCCAGCGGATCGCCCCAGCCGCCGGCGCCGGCGACCTCGTGGCGGAATAAATCACCCTTTTTCATATTCATGGTGAGCTTCGAGGGCAGCGGGTCAGGGTTCTTATCCGGGTTCAGATAGTTCATCGACGGCTTGCCCGGGCCGCCGCCGTAAAGCCCGTAGGGACGGAAATCGCGGCGGTCGGAGCGCACCTGGAGGATCGCTTCCTCGGCCAGAAGCTTGTATTCACGGCGAAACGGCGCGCCGCCGCGGAATTTGCCCGGCCCCATTGCGTCCTGGATGAATTCGTAAGCGGTGATCTGCAACGGCTGTTCGGTTTCGGTCACCTCGATCGGCTGCGAGGCCATGTTGGCGTAGATGTTGGAGTTGCCGTCGAGCCCGTCGGCGAACGGCCGGCCGCCCCAGGCGCAGCAGGTGAAATCGACATAGATGAACGGCTTGCGCTCGCCGTCCCAGCCGCCGATCGAGACGCCGGTATTGCCGCCGTCAGAAGCGGCGAAGACGCGGTCAGGCAGCATCTTTGCCAGCGCGCCAAACATGCAATCGACCATGCGGAACCCGGTGAGGCCGCGCGCCGCGCATGCGCCTGGCAATTCCATATTGGCGATCGTGCCCTTCGGCGCCTCGACGGTGATCGCGCGGAACACGCCTTCATTGGTCGGGATGTTCTGCGGCAGGATCGAGCGGATGCCGCAATAGCTCGCGGACTTCGTATAGGATAGCGTGTTGTTGATCGCGCCCTTGACTTGGCGCGCCGTGCCGGTCCAGTCGGCCTTGATGCTGTCACCGGTCTTCGTGATGGTGACCTTGAGCGGTATCGGCGCGCCGACATCGATCCCATCATCGTCGATATAGTCGAGAAAATCGTAGACGCCGTCCGGCAGCTCGCGGAGCGCAGCGCGGGTCATCCGCTCGGCATAATCGACCAGTTCGGTCATGTAGGCCTGGAGTTTGTCGTCGCCGTAGCGCGCCGCCATGTCAACGAGCGCCGCTTCAGCGATGTGGCAGGCGGCGAGCTGGGCGCGCAGATCGCCAAACACCTTTACCGGCACGCGTACATTGGTCTCGATCAGCGCGAATAGCGTCTCGTTGCGCCGGCCGCGCTCGTAGAGCTTCAGGGGTGGGATGCGCAGCCCTTCCTGATAGATCTCGGTCGAGTCGCTTGCATTCGATCCAGGCACCCGGCCGCCGACATCGGTGTGATGACACACCGCGCAAGCCCAAGCGATGCGATTACTCTCTTGAAAGATCGGTTTGAACACGAACACATCGGGGAGGTGCATGCCGCCGCGAAACGGGTCGTTGAAGATGAAGACGTCGCCCCGGTGGATGTCGTCGGCAAAAGTGTCCAGTAACGAAGCCATCGCGGTCGGCATCGAGCCGAGATGCCCGGGGAGGGTCAGCCCCTGCGCGACCAGCACGCCCGCGCCGTCGAACACCGCAGTCGAATAATCCATGTTGTCCTTGAGCACGCCCGAATAGGTCGTGCGAAAGACCGTCAGCGCCATCTCGTCGGCCACGCCGAAGAGCGCGTTCTTGAACAATTCGAACTCGATCGGGTCACTGATCATCTGCCGGGCTCCAGGTCGCAACAGCGATTGCAACCCGGATGCCCGCCGCGATCAAGCGCCGCGGCAGACCGCAGGTTTACGAGCGGTCGATCTCCTCGACGATCGGCCAGAACTCCTTGAACACGCGCACCCGCCGCGCGCGCTCTGCATCTTCCGTAGGCCGGGCGTCAGGATGATAGCGCTTGCTGAATTCGTGCTTCAGCCGCCGGAATTTCGCATCGGCACCAGTGGTGCCGCCGCCGAGACTGCGGCGCCCTTCGAGCGAGGCGACCTCGTGGCGCAGTCGCGCGACGAGTAGCTGGTGCGCCGCCAGGTCGTGCTGCAGCGCGGTGATCATCTCGGCATCCTGGCGTTGCCGCACGGCAAACTCGCTGATCGTCTGGAGCAGTTGCGTTTGCGGCACAGCGGTCGCTTTGGCGCGGCGCTCCAACCGGGCGAGAGTCTCGCCGCAAGCGACCCGCGCGCCACCGGCGGCCAGCGCCTCGGCGAGTTTTGCTCTCTGGCCATAGACCAGCTCGATGATGACTTCGTCGCCGCGCAGCCGAACGGCGACATCGTTCGGGTGCAGCCACTCACCCGCGACCTTCGCCCAGTGTACCGACCATACGGGCGCATCGGCGGAGTGCCGGGCGAGGGCGAGCTGCAGACGGCGGCGCAGCCCGGGCTGGCAGGCGTCGAGCAGCGCGTCGCGGGTCGGCACGGCGAGGGTGGTTCCGCGACAGGCGCGGCGCACGGTAATCTCGGTTCGACGAAAGAAGCCCATGGGTCAGATGTTCTAATTCACTACTGCCAGGATCGACACATCGGATTAAGAATTCCTCCACGACCACTCAACCGACAGGAGCCGCCATGCCCGACCTCCCGCGCCTCAACCCGGCAATCCGCGCGCTCGAAAGCGGCAAGCCGACTTTCGTGACCTTTTCGCCGGCCGAGATCAGCGCCGCGCAATCGATCGCCGCGGCACCCTATGACGGCGTCGTCTTTGAGATGGAGCACAACCCTTACGACATCCGCCAGCTGCGCGACTGCATGCAATACATGCTCGACCGCGCGCAGATCGTGAAGTCGGGGAGCCTCGCGCCGGCCGTCGCGGCGATGGTGCGCATCCCGCCCAATGGCGGCGAGATGAACCAGTTCATCGCCAAACAGGTGCTCGATATCGGCGTCTACGGTATCGTCTGGCCGCACGTCTCGACCGTCGACGAGGCGAGGAACGCCGTGCAGGCCTGCCGCTATCCTCGGCCGCGCGAAGCGAAATACTACGAGCCGGCCGGCCAGCGCGGCGACGCGCCGCGCACCGCCGCACGCTATTGGGGCATCGACCAGCAGACCTATTACAAACGCGCCGACACTTGGCCCTTGAACCCCGAGGGCGAGGTGCTTGTCGTCATCATGTGCGAGGAGAAGCGGGCGATCCGCAACCTGCCGCAAATGCTAAAGGAAGTGCCAGGGATCGGCGTCGTGCTAGTCGGCGAGGGCGACCTGTCGCAGGATATGGGCTTCCCGCGCCAGTATGAGCACCCCGAGGTCGCCGCCGCGATCGACGAGATTCTGGCGATCTGCAAGGACCACAACATTCCCTGCGGCCACCCGCATGTCGACGCCAACAATGTCGAGCAACTGGTCGAGAAGGGCTTTCGATGGCTGATGCCGGCGCCGACACAGTCCTTCGCGGCACTACAGAAGGGGTTGGCGGCCTGCGGGCGGAAATAGCCCGAAGAGCCGGGTGCGATGCATCGCGCCCGCCCATCGGTGTCGGGCTCGGCTCGTGTGTATGGTGCAGGCGCGGCTGCGGTGGAGCGGCCGGCAGATTGCCGACGCCCGCTCGGACCTCTAACGGCGTCGAAGGTTCCATTGGCGGTTGGGTACCTCGTTGCAATGCCCCCACACGCCCCACGGGGTCGGGCTCCAGGGATCGGCAATCTGAAACGTACCCCAGGACCGGGTGCCTTCGCGGTAATCGGTACAGGGATGATTGCTCTCTTCCTGATACCAGATGCCCTCGATCGTGCCGCCCGGCTTGACGTTGCCGACCAGGGTTCCGTCGCGATAGGGGCTCGTCGTCCGCTGGATGAAGCCGTCGACAGAGCCCCGGCTGTCGATGTGGACTTCCATCGCGCCGTCGACCGTGTTGAAGGTGAGCGTGCTGTCGGCGAGCGCCACGCCGGCAGCCAGCAGCGAGATCGAGAACGTCAGGACAAGGGATGCGAGCTTCATCAAAGGCTCCGTCAGTCGGCGTGGATACGATTAAGCCCTTGTGCCAGAGGAGTCTCGGCAAGGCCTTGATCCAGATCAGCCGGCGGTATCGAAAGGGCTTGACCCTCTTGCCACCTGTTGCCGCCTGAGATGGAATGCGCGCCATCCCGCGTTTATCCCCGATGGAGGAAACCATGGACGCCGACGCCAAGAAGACCGCGCTTCGCATGATCCCCTACGGCATCTACGTGCTGACCGCCGATGACGGCAAAGGCAATGTCGCGGGCGCGACGGTCAACTGGGTGACGCAGACCGCGTTCGCGCCGCCGCTCGTCGTCGTCGGCGTCAAGACCGATAGCGGCGCCTACTCGATCATCAAGGGCACCAAGAGCTTTACGCTCAACATGCTGGGCAAGGAGCACAAGGGCCTCGCCTTCACCTTCTTCAAACCGGCGCAACTCGAAGGCGGCAAGCTCTCCGGCCAGGCGATCCACAAGGGCACTAACGGCGCGCCGATCCTCGATGCCGCCCTGGCAGCGGTCGAGTGCAAGGTGTCGACGGTCGTTGAGCAGGGCGATCACCACATCGTCGTTGCTGAAGTCGTCGAGGCGCATGTGCCAAACCCGATCTCGGGCCGGCTCGACAGCGCGATCCTCGAAATGCGCGACCTCGGCGACAACGTCTATTACGGCGGGTAGATGGCGGATGGCCAGGTAAGCACGGAACGCGGCGAGCCGCGAAAATCCGTCGCGCGGGCTCGGCGGCGACGGCAGCGCGCGCCGCGCCTGCACCACGATCCGCCGGACGGCGCCGAGGCTCGCCTCGCCCATCTGATCGCGCGCGATAGGGCCGACGAAGTCGTTTCAATCGGGCTCGAACGGCCGTGGTTCGACGACCTCTATCATCGCATCCTGACCATGAGCTGGCCTGGCTTTCTCGCGGTCAGCCTGGCGGCCTATTTGCTCATCAACCTCGGTTTCGCGGCGCTCTATCTGCTGCAGCCGGGGTCGATCGCCAACGCGCATGCCGGCTCCTTTGACGATGCGTTTTTCTTCAGCGTCGAGACGATCGCGACGATCGGCTATGGCGTGATGTCGCCCGCCACGGTCTACGCCAACCTGCTGATGACCCTGGAAAGCGCGATCGGGATCTTGCTCATCGCGTTGACGACAGGTCTTGTGTTCGCACGCTTCTCGCGCCCGACAGCGCGGATCATGTTCAGCGACGTCGCGGTGGTCGGACCCTATAACGGCAAGCCAACGCTCACCGTGCGCCTGGCGAACCAACGCCAGAACCAGTTGCTCGCGGCGCATGTCACGATGACGCTGGTACGGGACGAGCACACCGCCGAGGGCGCGCTACTGCGCCGTTTCTACGATTTGAAGCTGGTGCGCGATCGCTCGCCGATCTTCGCCCTGACCTTTACCGTGCTGCATGAGATCGATGCGCAAAGCCCGCTGCACGGCGCGACGCCCGATAGGATGGCCGATCTGAACGCCGAGCTCGTGGTCGCCGCGAGCGGTGTCGACGAGACGTTGGTGCAGCCGGTGCAAGCCCGCGCCTCCTACCTGCCGCACGAAATCCTCTGGAACCACCGTTTCGCCGACATCATCGGCTGGACCGAAGACGGCCGCCGCGCCATCGATTACACGCGATTTCATGATACTGTGAGCCTCAGCCCTTCCACCTGACCGACCGACTGATCGAAGGATCGCCCGCATGGATACGCACAACCTGGCCTGGCCAAAGGAAGGAAATGCGCGCATCCCCTATCGCGTCTTTTCCGACCCCGACGTCTACCGGACGGAACTCGATCGGCTCTTCCTCGGCGCGACTTGGCAGTTTCTGGCACTAGCGAATGAGCTGCCCAACCCCGGCGATTACAAGACGACATTTCTCGGCGAGACGCCGATCGTCATCACTCGTGGCGACGACGGTGAAATCCACGCCATGGTCAATCGCTGCGCGCATCGCGGTAATCTCATCTGCCTGAGGCGCCAGGGACACTCCGACGACGGGCTGACCTGCGTCTATCACTCGTGGAACTACGATCTTGAGGGCAATCTGAAGAGCGTCGCGTTCCGCCGCGGCATTGGCGGCAAGGGCGGCATGCCCGACAGTTTCCGCCTCGAAGACCACGGCATGAAGAAGCTGCGCACCGACCATTTCGCCGGGCTGGTGTTTGGCACGCTGTCGGCGGATGTGCCGCCGTTCGCCGAATATATCGGAAACGAGATCGGCGGCCGGCTCGGCCGGGTCATGCGCGCCACGCCGAAGGTCCTCGGCACGACCTCGCAGCTCCTGCACAACAACTGGAAGCTCTATGTCGAGAACGTCAAGGACACCTACCACGCGACCCTGCTGCATACTTTCTTCACGACATTCCGCGTCAGCCGGCTGACCGCGGGCGGCGGGGTCGCGGTCAGCGAGAGCGGCGGCAACCACACCAGCTACACGCGCGGTCGCAGCGATACGCTTGGCGCGGCGCAGAGCGACAAGCTCTACGCCAGCATCCAGTCGATGCGCGATGGGCTGAGCCTCGCCGATCCGCGACTCCTTGAATCGACCGACGAGTTCGGCGACGACATCACCGTGCAGATCCTCAGCGTCTTCCCCAATTTCGTCGTCCAGCAGATCCATAATTCAGTCGCGCTGCGCTTGGTGCTGCCCAAGGGCCCGACCGAGACCGAGCTGCAATGGATCTATCTCGGCTTCGAGGACGACGACGTGGCGATGACCGAACGGCGTCTTTTGCAAAGCAACCTCGTCGGCCCCGCCGGATATGTGTCGATGGAAGACGGCGCAGTGGGCAATTTCGTGCAGCGCGCGATCGTCGGCTCCGAAGACGAGCATTCGGTGATCGAGATGGGCGGCTTCGACCACCGCTCTGACAACACCCGGACCACCGAAGCCTCGATCCGCGGCTTCTGGCATGCCTACCGCCCGCTGATGGGCTATTGAGCGCATGACCACGGCAGAGATCGGGCGCCGGATCGAGCTCGACGCGCTCTACGCCGATTACGCGCACTGCCTCGACAATGACGAGCTCGAGGCGTGGCCGGATTTTTTTACCGAGGATTGCCGCTACCGTATCACCTCGGCTGAAAATTTTGACGCGGGGCTGCCACTTGGCGTCGTCTACGCGACCTCAAAGGCGATGCTGGTCGACCGCGTGATGGCGCTGCGCAAGGCCAATATTTACGAGCCGCAGCGCTATCGCCACATCATCGGCGCGATCAAAGTTGGCGCGGATGAAGCGGGCCTTCTGCCGGTCGTCGCCAACCTCATCGTCGTGCGCATCATGCAGGATGGCGCGATGATACTGTTTGCCGCAGGACGCTACGTCGACCGGCTGACGCAGCGAGGCGGCGCCTGGAAATTCGCCCAAAAAGACGTAGTGCTCGACAGCCGCCAGATCGACACCCTCCTGGCTATCCCTCTTTAGGAGAATTCGATAAAATCCCCCGTAATCGGGGGCGCCGAGAACCCTGGAGTGGCGTTATCCTGCGGTCGGGTCATCTGGCGCCTAAAGGCCAAGCCCATGAAGATTCTGGTCATCGATGACGACGTGCTGCTGCTCCGTACGATTTCGCGAATTCTTGTCGCCGATGGGCATGAGGTCTTCACGGCCAATGAAGGCGAGCGCGCGATGGTGCTTTACCGCGACCGGCAGCCCGACCTGGTGATCACCGATATCGTCATGCCCGGCCAAGAGGGGATCGAGACGATCCTCACGCTTCGCCGCGATGACAACCCGGTCAAGATCCTCGCGATTTCCGGGATGGATGCCGAGATGCTCGACACGGCTCGGCTGATCGGCGCCGATGACATTCTCGAAAAGCCGTTTCGCGCACAAGAGCTGGTCAGCCGGGTGCGGGCATTGGACACCGTGCCGCCACTCGCATAGCGGCATCGCCGTTTCGCCGCGGCGGGCGAGGGATCGACAGCACCGGCGGCGCTGCGCCAAACTGGCGCTTCCATGCCAGCGACATCGCGCCTATCCGCAGTTGCAATGGCGGTTTTCGCCGGAATATTGGCATTCGCCGCCTGCGCGAAGCTCGCCGCCGCCGGCGCACCGATCATCGTCGCTTCGAAGATCGACACCGAGGGCGCGCTACTCGGGCAGCTGATCGCCGCGACGATCGAGGCGCAAGACCTGCCGGTCGAGCGCCGGATCGGGCTCGGCCCGACCAATATCGTGCGCGCCGCGATCCTCGCCGGACAGATCGACATCTACCCCGAATACACCGGCAACGGCGCACTGTTCTTTCAGCGCGACGGCGATCCGGTGTGGAAGGACGCGGCCAAGGGCTATGCCGAAGTCGCGGCGTTGGACAAGGCGCGGCACCATCTCGTCTGGCTGACGCCGGCACCGGCCGACAACACCTGGACCATCGCCATCCGCAAGGGCCTGTCGGGCTTTTCGTCCCACCCCTGCGTCGGTGATCTCGCCGCTTATTTGAAAGCCGGGGGGCGGTTTCGCCTTGCGGCGTCGGCCGAATTCGTCGAGAGCCCGGCAGCCCTGCCGGCGTTCGAGGCAGCTTACGGTTTTCATCTGTCGGGAGATCAGCTCTTGACCCTGTCGGGCGGCAATACGGCGGCGACCTTGCGCGCCGCGGCCGAGGGCATTTCCGGAGTCAACGCGGCGATGGCGTACGGCACCGACGGCGCGATCGCCGCGCTTGGCCTCGAAGCACTCTGCGACGACAAGCACGCCCAGGTCGTCTACGCCCCCGCGCCGGTGGCGCGTGAGGCGGTGCTCGACGCGAACCCGACCATCGCACCGGCACTCGACCGGGTGTTCCTCACGTTGACCCGCGACGTGCTGCAACGGCTCAACGCCCGGATCGCTGTCGATGGCGAGGATGCGCGCGCGGTCGCGGCGGACTACCTCAAATGGCGGCAACCGACCCAATGAGCGCCGCGGACATCGCATCGCCGCCAAATGCCTCCCGGGCACCGCGTAATCAGGTGCTGCCTTGCCTGATGATCGCCGCCGCACTGGCCGGGATCGGCGCGGGATTTTTGCACGTGGCGTCCAACCGACTCCTTTCTGGAACGCCTGTTATGCTGTGGGACGCGGTGGGTGCACTTCCCGTTGCAGCGCTCGCGATGGCAGGCGCGAGCCTTTTCGCGCTCGGCTTCGCCTTCCCCCGCCGGTCGCTGCATTATCTCGCCGCCGCTGTGGCGGGCGCGGCGCTAGCAGCGACACTCGCCGCCGCAGGCGGTGCCGCCACAAGCCTCGCCGTCGATGCGTCACCGGGAACTTCGGTGTTCCTCGGCGCCGGGTTCTGGGTGATCTTCGCCTGCGGCGCGCTGGCGCTGATCGATTCGCTGCGCCGCGCCGAAGCTGGTGCGCTGGTTCAGTTGTTGGTCGCAGTGCTCGCGGCTGCCGGATTCTGGCTGATGGCCAAAGCCGGGCTCTTCGATGCGCTGGCCCTGGCACGCGAATACGCGAACCGGCGGGAGGTCTTCGCCGCGGCAATGCTGCGGCACATCGAGCTGGTAGGCGCGGCGATCGTACCGGCGCTCTTGACCGGTGTGCCGCTTGGCCTGCTGGCGCTGCGCAAGAAGCGCATCGAAGCGCCGCTGTTTGCGGTACTGAACCTGTTGCAGACCGTGCCGTCGATCGCGCTGTTCGGGCTGTTGATCGCGCCTTTGTCGGAGCTGGCGAGCGCCTTTCCGGCGCTAGGCGCGATAGGCATTGGCGGGGTCGGCCCGGCGCCGGCGATCATCGCACTGATGCTCTATGCGTTGTTGCCGGTAGCGCGCAATACGCTCGCCGGGATCGGCGGCGTGCCGGCGGCCGCGACAGATGCGGCGCGCGGCATGGGGATGAGCCGCCGCCAGATTTTCTGGCAGGTCGAGGCTCCATTGGCGCTGCCGGTGCTGCTTGCGGGGCTGCGCATCGTTCTGGTGCAGGCGCTCGGGCTGGCGGTCGTCGCGGCGCTGATCGGCGCGGGCGGGCTCGGCATGTTTGTGTTTGACGGGCTCGGCCAGTACGCGACAAGCCTGGTGCTGCTCGGCGCGCTGCCGGCGATCGCGCTGGCGCTCGGTGTCGATTTTTTGATGCGGCTCGCCACGGGCAGTCTCAGCCGGCGGTTCGCGGCATGATCGAGGCGATGATCGAAATTGAGAGCGTCAGCAAAGCCTATGACGGGCGCGCGGTCGTCAACGATCTGACGCTGAGTGTGCCCAAGGGCGCGCTCTGCGTGCTGCTCGGGCCGTCGGGCTGCGGCAAGTCGACGACATTGAGGATGATCAACCGGCTGGTTCCGTTCGATGCCGGTACGATCCGCATCGACGGCCAGGATGTGACGCAAGTCGAGCCCGACGCACTGCGCCGGCGGATCGGCTACGCGATCCAATCAACCGGGCTCTTCCCGCATTGGCGGGTCGAGGACAACATCGCGACCGTGCCGCGCCTGCTGCAATGGCCGAGGGAGCGGGTGCGCGACCGCGTCACCGAGCTGTTGACCCTGCTGCGGCTCGACCCCGAGACCTATCGCGGCAAGTACCCGCACCAGCTGTCGGGCGGCGAGCAGCAGCGGGTTGGCGTGGCGCGTGCGCTCGCCGCCGACCCCGACCTTCTGCTCATGGACGAGCCGTTTGCCGCGGTCGACCCGGTCACCCGCGACGCGCTGCAAGGGGAGCTGAAGCGCATTCATGCGGCGACCGGCAAGACCATCGTCTTTGTGACGCACGACATCGAGGAGGCGCTGCGCCTCGCGACGCTCATCGCGATCATGGAGCGCGGCCGGCTGGCGCAGGTCGGTACGCCGCTCGACCTCGTTGAGCGGCCGGAAAGTGACTTTGTCCGGGAGTTTGTCGGCGTACAGGGGATTGGGCTGAAACTTCTTTCGGTGCGCCGCGTCGCCGATCGCGTCCGCCGCGGCGAAAGCGCGGAGGGCCAGCCGATCCCGGCGGACGCTACGCTCGCCGACGCGCTGGCGGCGATGATCGCCCAGCGGGTTGAGCGGCTGCCGGTGGTCAATGGGGAAGGGGTGGTGGGCGCGATCGCGCTTGCCGATCTGGTGCGTTGATGCGCGCGCTCAAAACCCCAGTGCTGTGGGTGGGACTGCTCTTCGCGGCGCTGCTGATCGACATGCCGGCCTTGCACCCACTGTTTTCCGCGGGCTTCCCCGCCGTCAAGCCGGTAATTTTCGACCGGGCGGGCTTCATCGAGTTGTTTTTGTCGCATCTCGGCCTGGTCGCGGTCTCGGGTGCTGCGGCGACGCTTGTCGGCGTGGCGCTGGCGATCTTTGTGACGCGGTCGGTGGGGCGCGACTTTCTCACCATCGCCAATATGTTGGCGATCATCGGCCAGGTGTTTCCGCCGGCGGCGGTGCTGGCGCTGGCGGTGCCGGCGCTCGGCTTCGGCCCGCGGCCAACAATCGTCGCGTTGTTTCTTTATGGCTTGCTGCCGATCCTCGAAAACGCCATCGCCGGCCTCGAAGGCGTTCCCGCCGCGCTGCGCGAAGCCGGGCGCGGCATGGGCCTGTCACCGCTGCAATTGCTGCGCGATGTCGAATTGCCGCTCGCCGCGCCAGTGATCCTCGCCGGGATCAGGGTGTCGGTGACGATCGGCATCGGCACGGCGACGATCGGCTCGACGGTCGGCGCGCTGACCCTTGGCACGCCGATCTTCGACGGGCTTGCCGGCAACAAGCTGCCTTATGTGCTGCAGGGTGCGGTGCTGGTAGCGTTATTTGCGATCCTCACCGATCTGTTGTTTGGACTGGCGGCACGGAAGCTTCAGCCGCCCGGCTCCTGACATAGCATTCGAGCGCCGCGCGCTGCTCGGGCGAGACGGCAAGCCCAACCTTTGTGCGCCGCCACAAGATGTCCTCGGCGGCCCGCGCCCAGGTCTCGCGCAACAGGAAATCGACTTCCGCGCGCCCAAGGCCAGGGCCGAACTCGTCATCGGCACTGGCACGGGCATCGTCATCGGGTAGCGGCGCCTGGTGCGTCCAGGACGGCCCCATCCCCGGCAGATACGGTGCGAGCCGGGTCAGCGCCGTCTCGGCGAGCCGGCGATAGGTTGTCAGCTTGCCGCCGAACACCGACAATGCCGGCGCTTCCGTGGTGTCGAGTTCGAGGACATAGTCGCGGCTCGTCGCCGAGGCACTTTGCGAGCCGTCGTCGTGAAGCGGGCGCAGCCCAGAATAGCGCCAGACGACATCGCCCGGTTCGGGCGAGCACTTGAACCAGCGGCCGACCGCGCGGCAGAGATAGGCGATTTCCGCCTCGCTTGGCGGCTCCGCCGGCGGCGCGGTCGCCGCGACTTCGGTGGTGCCGATCAGCGTATAGTCGCGCTCGAACGGGATCACGAACACAACGCGCCGGTCGTCGTTCTGCAGCAGATAGGCGTGGTCATGCGCGTAGAGCCGCGGCACGACGATGTGGCTACCCTTGTCGAGGCGCAGTCGCGCGCGGCTCGCCAGCCCGGCGCGACGCAGCACCTCGGGCACCCACGGCCCGGCGACGTTGACGAGGATGCGCGCGGCCGCATCCCGTTCGCCGTCGGCGTCGCGCAATGTCCCGCGCCATAACCCGCCGTCGCGGCGCGCCGTCGTGAGCTCGGTGCGGGTGAGAATTTCGGCGCCATGCCGTGCCGCGTCGCGCGCATTGGCGACGGTCAGCCGCGCGTCGTCGACGACACAGTCGGAATAGACAAAGCCGCTCGTCACCTTGTCGCGCAGCGGCGCCGCGAGCGGACCATTCCTGAGGTCGATGCCGGTCGAGCCCGGCAGCGAACGCGCCCCGCCGAGCCGATCGTAGAGGAGCAGCCCGGCGCGCAGCATCCAGCGCGGCCTCAGGCCCGGCCCGTGCGGCAGCACAAAACGCATCGGCCGCACCAGATGCGGGGCGATGCGCAGCAGCACCTCGCGCTCGGCGAGCGATTCGCGTACCAGGTGGAATTCGCCGTGCTCCAAATAGCGCAGCCCACCATGGATCATCTTGCTC
>DATHCK010000158.1:0-7896 GCA_035319545.1 Allostellaceae bacterium
AACGACTATCTGATCCGCCCGGTCGACCGCAACGAACTCCTGGCGCGGGTGCGCAGCCAGGTACGGCGCAAGCGGCTGCAAGACCGGTTGCGCGAAAACTACCGCCGCAGTCTGTCGTTGGCGCTGACCGACGAGCTAACGGGTCTCTACAATCGCCGCTACGTCGTGGCGCACCTCGAGGAGTTGGTCGCGCGGGTCAATAATGACGGCGCCACCGATACGGCGCTGATGATGTTCGACGTCGACCATTTCAAGCAGGTCAACGACAAGTTCGGCCACCCTGGCGGCGACGACGCGCTGCGGCAGCTGGCGGATCGCGCTCTGCGCGGCGTGCGGAGCATCGACCTGGTGGCGCGCCTGGGCGGCGAGGAATTTGTTGTCGTGATGCCCGAGACCAACCTCGGCGCCGCGGTGACCGTGGCCGAGCGGCTGCGCCAGGCGGTGGCCGGCGAGCCGTTCCTGATCCATGCCACCGGCGAGCGGCTGCCGATCACGATCAGCATCGGGGTTGCCGTGGCCCAAAGCGGCGATACGGTCGACGCGCTGCTGCAACGCGCCGACGATGCGCTCTATCAGGCGAAGAACGGCGGCCGGAACAAGGTCGTCGCGCAGGACGGCGTTGTCATGCCGCCGCCGCTCGCGGTCGCCTCGTGACCCGGACTCGAGATCCGCAAGGGCCGGCTGAAGTCGGCCCTTTTTATTTGATCTTGGCTTCTTTGAAGATGACGTGCTTGCGCGCGACGGGGTCGAACTTTTTCAGTTCGAGCTTCTCGGTCTTGGTGCGCGGGTTCTTCTTCGTGACATAGAAGTAGCCGGTGTCGGCGCTGCTGACGAGCTTGATCTGGACGGTGTTGGTCTTGGCCATTGCCGAATCTCGCGAGGCTCAGGGCGTTCGTGGTGTCGAAGATAGTCCGCCGCCCCCGGCTGTCAAGGCGGCGTCGGCTGCCGACGCGCCCGGCGGCAGCACCGAGACGCCGGCCGGGTGGATCGCGCCCAGAGCGGCGGCATAGCGCGCCGGGTCGGAAAGCACCCGCTCGGCGACTTTCACGTCGACCTCTGGCGAGGCGGTCTCGGCCGGGCAGCTGCGGCGTAGCGCCGCCCAGGCATCCTCGTTGAGCGCGGCGCGCGGCCGCGACGTGTCGGTGTCCACCGGGCGGTGCAGCAGCGTATCGAGCGCGCTGTCGGTATCGCCGACCCCGGCCGTGCACAGCGTCGGCACCACGCCGTGTTGCTGCAAGAAATAGCCCGACGGCGTGACGAGCCGCGCCCAGGTGAGCGTCAGCTCCCCGTCGTTTGGCAGCCGCATGACAGTCTGGACCGTACCTTTGCCATAACTCGAGCTGCCGATGACAACCGCGCGGCCGACATCCTGTAGCGCCGCGCCGACGATTTCGGAAGCCGACGCGGAACCGCCATTGACCAGCACCACAAGCGGGGTGGATGGCGCGATGGCGTGGCCGGTGGCCGCGAAATACTGATGGCTCGCCGGATGGCGGCCGGTCGTCGCGATGATCGGCCCCTTGCTGATGAACAGATCGGAAAGGCTCACCGCCTGGTCGAGCAATCCGCCGGGGTCGCCGCGCAGGTCGAGCACGATACCGCCGAGCTTCCCGCCCGGCACTTGCCGCTGCGCCTCGATGATCCCCTCGGTCACATGCTGGGTGGTGCTTTGATTGAAGCTCGCGACATGGAAGATCGCGATGTTCCCGTCGCGCGACGCGGTCACGGTCGGCATGACGACGAGCGCCCGTTCGATCCTGAAGTCGCGGGTGCCGTCGATGCCGGTGCGCGCGACCGTTAAGCCGACGATGCTGCCGATCGGCCCACGCAGCTCGCGGATGATCTCGCTCGCCTGACGGCCCGCGACGGGCGTGCCGTTGATCGCGGCGATTCTGTCGCCGACCTTGAGCCCGGCGCGTTCGGCCGGACTTTTCTCGCTGATCGCGGTGATGCTGAAATCGCTGTTGGCGGTTTCGACTGTCACCCCGATGCCGCCGAACCCATCGCGCGCCGCTCGCTGGTCGCGTGCCTCGTCGGGCGAGGAGTAGCGCGAGAAGCGGTCGAGCGCGCCGGTCATGCCCTCGAACACGGCTTTGTCGACCGCCTCTTCCGGAAGCGCTTGGACACGCGCCGAAGCTTTTTTTGCCGCGGCGATGAGCCGTGCGACGATCTCGCCGCCAGCGTTGCCGTCGATATCGGCCGGCACCACGTAGCTGCCGGCGACGGTGCCGTCATAGGTGAGGGTCAGCGTGCTGCGGCCGAGGGCTTCGTTGTCGAACGAGACGGCGAACCGCGGGTCCAGCTTCGCCAGGTTCCGGGCGCCGACAACCACCAACGTCTGGCTTGAGATTGGCTCGATATAAAGATCGGTGATCTGATCGATTCCGCGCGCGAACAACTCGCCGGTGGAACTGTCCCCGGATGTTGTCGCGTGCGTGCCGCAGGCGGCCAGCAGCAGGCAGCCGAGCAGAGAGCCAAGCCAGCGAAGGCGAACGGGCTGCCGCAACCACGACAATAAACGCGCCTCAGTCGGCAATCCTGGTTCCCTCTGGTTCGCCAATCGCGGCGCGTAGACGCATGGACGGCCTGATCGTGGCGGCGCCCACACTAGTTTCTTGCCGCCTCGCGATCAACCGGGCCGGCATCGCGCCACCTCAACGCCGCCGGCGAAGCTGTCGCGCTTGCTGCTTGCGGCGTCGAGGCGCGACGGATCGCGGGCGCTCCGGAACCGCTTCGTCGAGCCGGAAGACCAGCCGGCCGCCGATCGGGTCGGCCTCGGCAAGCCGCACCGCAAGCACGTCGCCGAGGCCAAAGCTGCGGCTTGAATGACGCCCGCTGAACCGCAGGCGCTGCTGATCGAATCGATAGGAATCGGGCGGCAAATTGGCGATCGGCAGGAGACCGTCAGCGCCGCTGTCGGGCAAGGTCAGAAACAGACCAAAGCGCTGCACGCCGTTGACCCGCGCGGCGAAGGTCTCGCCGATCCGGCGGCCGAGCAACCGCGCGCGATAGCGCTCTAGCGCCGCGCGTTCGGCGGCGGTGGCGCGCCGTTCAGTCGTCGAGACGTGTTGTCCCATCGCCTCGAGCGCGTCGCGCGGAACGCTTTCGCCGAGCAGCGCGCGATGCACCAAGAGGTCGGCATAGCGGCGGATCGGCGAAGTGAAATGCGCATAGCGCGGCAGCGCCAGTCCGAAATGGCCGATATTGGCCGGGCTGTAGATGGCCTGCGCCTGGGCGCGCAGTACCAGGTCGTTGACCATCGCCGCTTCCGGTCGGCCGGCGATCTTCGCCAGCACGCGGTTGAACAGCTCGGGCCGGATGACCTGACCCTTCGCCAGGCCAAGGCCGGGGACGTCGATATCGGCGAGCGCCTGGCGCAATGCATCGACCCGGTCGGGATCAGGCGCATCATGCACCCGGTAGAGGCTCGGGCGGCGGCGCGTCTCCAGCTCTTCGGCGGCCGCGACATTGGCGAGGATCATGAATTCCTCGATCAGTTTATGGCTGTCGAGCCGCCGGCGCGGCTCGACAGCGAGGGGGTTGTTCTGTGCGTCGAGCACCACGCGATACTCGACGAGATCGAGCGCCAGCGCGCCGCGCGCGCTGCGAGCACGGTCGAGCACGGTGAACGCACCGTAGAGCGCATCAAGCCGCGTCTTGGAGATCGACAGGACAGGGCCGCCATCGCGCGCCGCTTGCACCTCGTCGTAGGTCAATCGCGCCGCCGAGCACATGATCGCCCGCTCGAAGCGGTGGCGCAGCTTGCGGCCGTCGCGGTCGATCCACAAATGCGCCGCGAGGCAGGCGCGGTCCTCCTTCGGCCTCAGCGAGCACAGCCCGTTCGACAACGCCTCGGGCAGCATCGGCACGACACGGTCGGGGAAATAGACCGAGTTGCCGCGCCCGCGTGCCTCGCGGTCGAGCGCGCCGCCCGGGGCGACGTAATGCGCGACATCGGCGATCGCGACGACGAGATGCCAACCATCGGGATTTTGCGGGTCGGGATCGGGCTCGGCCCACACCGCATCGTCGAAGTCGCGCGCGTCGCTGCCGTCGATTGTCACCAGGTCAAGGCCCCGGAGGTCAACGCGGCCCGCAGCGTCGACGGGCTTTGCTGCCGCGGCCTCGGCGAGCGCGGCGGTCGGGAAGACGTGCGGAATTTCGAAATTTGCGATCGATATGAGGCTGATCGCGCCCGGTGCGTCCGGCGAGCCTAGTCGCTCGACAATCCTCAGCCGGGGCGGGCCGTAGCGCCGCGCCGGCAGTGGCTCGGCGGCGACCAACTCGCCATCGAGCGCACCGTCGATATGCGTGAGATCGACGAAATACTCGGTGCGATCGCGGCGATCGGCGGGAGCGACGCGGCCGCCGTCATGGATACGGCGAAAAATGCCGACAACGCGGCCGATGGCCTCGCGGCCTATGGCCTTTCTGGGCGGGGCGATGCGGTGCGTCTCGCTTTTGCGGGCGATTTGCCTGGTCCGGCCTTTCGCGCCGGTTTCTTCGCCGCGCGGCGCGCGGCGCCGTTGGTCGTTGCAGCCGCAGCGCGCGGTTTGCGCGGGGTCTTGCCCTTGGCCTTTTGTGCGGCCAGCAGCGGCAGCGCCTCGGCCAGGGTGAACTTGTCCGGGTCGGCGGCCTTGGGCAGCGAGGCGATCAGCCCGTCATGGCTGACATAAGGGCCATAGCGCCCGCGATAAAGCCCGACCGTCCCGCCCTCGGGATGTGGGCCCAGCTCGCGCAGCAATTGAGGCCCGCGACGACCGCCAGCCTTAGCCTCGGCGAGCACCGTTACCGCGCGATTGAGGCCGATATTGAGTACGTCGTCATCGGCGCCGAGCGACGCAAAGGTGTTGCCGAGCTTGAGATAGGCCCCAAACCGGCCGATGCCGGCGGTGATCGGCTCCCCCGTGTCGGGATGGCGACCGATTTCGCGCGGCAGCGCCAGCAGCTTGATGGCGATGTCCAGATTGGCGCCCGCCGGCTCCAGACCCTTCGGCAGAGCCACGCGTTTCGGTCTGTCCCCGTTTTCGCCCGCGCCGAGCTGGATGTAATGACCATAGGGTCCTTTTTTCAGCGAGATCGGAAGCCCGCTCGCCGGGTCGGAGCCCAGCTCGGTATCCGGAGTCGCCGGCGCCTTGGCGTCGCCCTCGGCATCGAGCCCGAGCGCGCGGGTGTAGCGGCAATTCGGGTAGTTCGAGCAGCCGATGAACGCGCCGAACCGCCCGAGCTTCAGCGACAACTTGCCTTCGCCGCAGACGGGGCAAAGCCGCACGTCGCGGCCGGAACCGTCATCGGGGAAGAAGTGCCGACCCAACCCCTCATCGAGCGCCTTGAGCACATCGCCGATCTTGAGGTCCTTGGTGCCGTTCACCGCGTTCGAGAAATCACGCCAGAACTTGCGCAGCACCTCTTTCCAGTCGATCCGCCCGCCGGAAATGTCGTCGAGCTGGTTTTCCAGATCGGCGGTGAAATTGTATTCGACATAGCGGTCGAAAAAGCTGGTGAGAAAGGCTGTCACCAGCCGGCCGCGGTCCTCCGGCACAAAGCGCCGCCTGTCGAGCCGGACATAGTTGCGGTCTTGCAAGACCTGGAGGATCGACGCGTAGGTCGACGGCCGTCCGATCCCGAGCTCTTCGAGCTTTTTGACGAGGCTCGCTTCGCTGTAGCGTGGCGGCGGCTGGGTGAAATGCTGGCTCGGATTGACCGCGCCGCGCGCCAGCCGCTCCTGCTCGCGCATCGGCGGCAGCCGCCGATTGTCCTCGTCCTCTGCCGCGTCGTCCTGGTCTTCCTGGTAGAGCTTGAGGAAGCCGTCGAACAATGTCGTCGTGCCGGTTGCGTGCAAGCCGAGGTGGCCGGAGGGGTCGGCGATATCGATGCCCACTTGGTCGAGCAGCGCGGACTCCATCTGGCTCGCGACGGTACGCTTCCAGATCAGCTCGTAAAGGCGGCGATGATCGCTGTCGAGATGGCGCGCGACCTCGTCGGGCTTGCGCATCATGTCGGTCGGTCGGATCGCCTCGTGCGCTTCTTGCGCGTTCTTCGCCGGGCTGCGATAGACGCGCGGACTTTTCGGGAGATACCGATCGCCGAATTCGCGGGTGATCAGATCGCGCGCGGCGGCGATCGCCTCGCCCGCGATGGCAACGCCGTCGGTGCGCATATAGGTGATGAGGCCCACCGTATCGCCGCCGAGATCGACGCCTTCGTAAAGCCGTTGCGCCAAACGCATCGTGCGGCTCGCGCCGAAGCCGAGCTTGCGCGAGGCTTCCTGCTGCAGGGTTGAGGTGGTGAAAGGCGGGAACGGGTTGCGGCGAGTCTGCCGGCGCTCGATCAACGTGACCGAGAAGCCGGGCGCGGCGAGGATCGCCGCGGCGGCAGCTCGCGCCTTGGCCTCGCTGTCGAGGTCGTAGCGATCGAGCTTTTTGCCGTCGAGACGGGTCAGTCGCGCGGTGAATTTCTCACCCTTCTCGGTCGCGAACTCGACCTCGACGGTCCAGTATTCGCGCGCCTTGAACGCCTCTATCTCGGCTTCGCGCTCGCAGATGAGGCGCAGCGCCACCGACTGCACGCGCCCCGCCGAGCGACTGCCCGGCAGTTTACGCCACAGCACCGGAGACAGGGTGAAACCGACGAGATAATCGAGCGCGCGCCGCGCCAGATAGGCATCGACCAGCTCGATGTCGATCTCGCGCGGCTTGGTAAACGCGTCGATGACGGCGTTGCGGGTGACCTCGTTGAAGACGACGCGTTTTACGTCAACGCCCTTCAGCGCGCGGCGGTTCTTCAGCACCTCGTTGATGTGCCAAGAGATCGCCTCGCCTTCGCGGTCGGGGTCGGTGGCGAGATAAAGCCGCTCGGCGCCGCGCACCGCCTCGGCCATCGCCCGCACGTGCTTTTCGGATTTGCCGTCTACCTCCCACGACATCGCGAAATCGGAATCGGGCAGCACCGACCCGTCTTTCGCCGGAAGATCGCGGACATGACCGTAGCTCGCCACGACCTTGTAGTCGCGCCCGAGATACTTGTTGATGGTCTTCGCTTTGGCCGGCGATTCGACGATGACGACGTTCATGGATCCGATTCTGTGGCGAGGCCGAAGCTCCGTTCAGCGACGCGATACCAAGTTCCCGGGATGACGCTCAATGCGCCCCGCGAGTTCCAGTTCGAGCAACAAGGTAGCGACGGCGGCGGCTGACAATTGGCATTGGCGCACCAGTTCGTCAACCGCGACGGGCGTCGGACTGAGCTTTTCGAGGATCAGCTCGAGACCAGCCTCGCCGTCGATCGTCGCCGACGCGGGGCCCGGCAAAGGCGCGGCGATCAACGGCGGATCGCGCTGGCTTCGCACGGCGCGCGGCGGCAGCGGCGCACCCTGCAACAGGGGCCCCAGCTGGGTGATGATGTCGGAAGCGGTTTCGGTCAAGGTCGCGCCGTTGCGCAGCAGATCGTTGCAGCCGCGACTCCTCGGATCGAGCGGCGAACCCGGCACGGCAAAAACCTCGCGGCCCTGCTCCAATGCGAATCGGGCGGTGATCAGCGAGCCCGATTTCGCCGCCGCCTCGACCACGACGATACCAAGCGACAGGCCCGAAATGATGCGGTTGCGGCGCGGGAAATGCCGCGCCTGCGGCTCGATGCCGAGCGGCAGTTCGGCGACGATGGCGCCGTCGCGCGCTAGCGCATCGTAGAGCCCGTGATTCTCCGGCGGATAGACGACGTCGATCCCACCGGCGACGACCGCGACCGAGCCGGTCGCGAGCGCGCCGCCATGCGCCGCGGCGTCAATGCCACGGGCCATGCCCGAGGCAACCACGACACCAGCCTCTCCGAGTCCGGCGGCCAAATCATGCGCGAGCCGCCTGCCGTTGGCGGAGGCGTTGCGCGCGCCGACGATCG
>DATHCK010000159.1:0-7090 GCA_035319545.1 Allostellaceae bacterium
TATCGCGATCATTGTCGGCGGCCTCGGCAGCCTACCAGGGACACTGGCCGGCGGATTGCTGATCGGTGTCGCCTCGGGCGTCACCAGTGTGTTTTTCCCATCGGCGAGCGAGGCGGTAATCTATGTGATGATGGCGGCGGTGCTGATCGTGCGGCCGCGCGGCTTGTTGGGCGAAGAGGGCCGGTTCTGATGCCGCCACTCGACAAGCGCGCCGGCGACATCCTGATCTGGTTGCTGCTGTTGACCGCGCCGTGGTGGGTGCCGCTGTCGGGCAGCTATATCGAGCTCGCCACCCATGTCGTCGTTTACGCGTTGGCGGCGATGGCGCTCAATTTCCTGCTCGGCTACACGGGCGTCTTGTCGTTTGGCCATGCCGCGTATTTCGGACTCGGCGCCTATGGCACGGCGATGACCATCAAGTACCTCTGTCCGAGCACCGGGCTGGGGATGCTCATGGGGATCATCGTCGCCACGCTCGCCGCGGCGATCATCGGGCCGATGATCGTGCGGCTACGCGGCGTCTATTTCGCGATGTGCACGATTGCCTTCGGCCAAGTGTTTTACTTCATCGCCTTCCAATGGCGCTCGGCGACCGGCGGCGACGACGGCGTGAGCGCCTGGCATCGCATGCCCCTCGATCTCGGCGTCGTGCGGATCGACATCCTCAACAACCCCAAGGCGTTCTATTTCTTCGTGCTCACGGTGTTTGCGGTGTGCGTCGGGCTGATGGCGTTCCTGCTGCGCTCACCGTTTGGCCGCACGCTGCTGGCGATCCGCGAAAACGAACGGCGCGCGCGCTTTCTCGGCATCCCGGTCGATCGGCATATCTGGCTTTCGTGGCTGATCTCTTGCTTTTTTGTCAGCGTCGCCGGCGCGCTCTTCGCGCTGATGAACAATTTTGTCGATCCGCGCGCGCTGCGCTGGGACCAGTCAGGCAATTTCGTGATCATGGCGGTGCTCGGCGGGATGCGCTCGTTTTGGGGGCCGCTGATCGGCTCAGCGATCTTCCTCGTGCTGCAGGACTATATTTCGAGCCACACCGAGAACTGGATGTCGTTTATCGGGCTGTTCTTTGTGCTGATCGTGCTGTTTTTCCCGCGCGGGGTGCTCGGCCTCGTGCGGCGCCGGTCTGCGTCATGAGCTTGCTTCAGGTCGAGAATGTCACGCGGCGTTTTGGCAGCCTGATCGCGGTCGACAACGTGTCGATGGCGGTCGAGCCGGGCGAACTGCGCGCGGTGATCGGCCCCAACGGCGCCGGCAAGACCACCTTTTTCAACCTGATCAGCGGCTTTATGCCACCGAGCGCCGGCCGCATCATTTTCGATAGCGAAGACATTACCGCCCTCATGCCGGCGCGGCGCGTGTGGCGTGGCATCTCGCGCACCTTCCAGATCACCGAAGTATTTCCCGAGCTGACAGTGCGCGAGAATTTGCGCATCGCAGTCGAGGTCGCCGCCGGCTATCGGCTGCGGCCGTGGATCTCGCGGGCACGGAGCGCCGAGGTCGCCGAACGGGTCGATGAGCTGATCGGCATGGGCGGGCTCGGCCCGGCGCGCGACCGCCTTGTCGGCGAATTGAGCCACGGTGACCAGCGCGCCAACGAGATCATGATGGCGCTTGCCCTGAAGCCGCGCCTCTTGCTGCTCGACGAGCCGACCGCAGGCATGGGCGACCAGGAAACCTACGACGTCACCCAGCTGATTCGCCGGCTGCACCGAGATCAGAAGCTGACGATCGTGCTCATCGAGCACGACATGCGGGTGATCTTCCACCTCGCCGAACGCATAACGGTGCTGGCCGAGGGTGCCGTGCTGGCCGAGGGCACGCCGAGCGAAATCGCCGCCAGCGATACGGTCCAGGCTGCCTATCTGGGCCAAGCTGCGTGAGGCGGCGGGCATGAGCGAAGCGCTGCGCGCCGAGGGCCTGCACACCTATTACGGCAAGAGCCACATCCTGCACGGCGTCAGCCTCGCGGTCGAGGAAGGTCGGATCACCGCCCTTCTGGGGCGCAACGGCGCGGGCAAATCGACAACGCTGCGCAGCCTGATGGGCCTCACCCCGCCGCGCCAGGGCCGAGTCGAGATTTTCGGCCGCGACACGACACGCTGGGCGCCGTTTCGCATTGCCGGGCTTGGCGTCGGTTATGTGCCGGAGGGCCGCCGGGTATTCCCCAACCTCACCGTCGCCGAAAACCTCCGCGTCCCGGTGGCGCGCAGCGGGCCGTGGAGCGAGGAGCGCGTCTATCAGCTTTTCCCGCGCCTCGCTGAGCGCAGAGGCAATCGCGGCCGGCAGCTTTCGGGCGGTGAACAGGAGATGTTGGCGATCGGCCGCGCGCTGATTCTCAACCCGCGCCTGTTGATCCTCGACGAGCCGTCGCAGGGGCTGGCGCCGCTGATCGTGCGCGAGGTGTTCGACGTCGTCGCCCGCATGCGTGCCGAAGGGATTTCGGTGCTGCTCGTCGAGCAGAACGCGCGGATGAGCCTCGAGATCGCCGACAACGCCTATGTGCTCGACGATGGCAATGTCGTCTATTCAGGCAGCGCGGCGGAACTGCGCGCCGACGAGGCGCGGGTGCAGGAACTCGCCGGCGCCAGCGCCGAGGCCTGGGCCGACGAGCCCGCGCCAGCGTAATAACGGGAAGCTCTCTCTTCGTCGCCCCCGCGCAAGCGGGGGTCCAGAGCAACCGTCACATCGCCCGCCCCTGGTTTCCCGCCTTCGCGGGAAAGACGACTAAATTGATCCGGACATGGACACCCTTCCCCTCAAGCTCACGGTAACGCCGCTGTTGATCCTCACAGCGAGCCTCGTCAGCCGGCGCTGGGGGGAGATCGTCGGCGGCTGGCTGGTCGGTCTGCCGCTGACCTCGGCGCCGGTGTGCTTCTTTCTCGCGCTCGACCAGGGGATGAGTTTCGCGGCCGCGGTGAGTCTCGGCTGCCTCGCCGGCGCCGCGTCAGAAGCCGGATTCAGCCTTGGCTACAGCATCGTCGCGCGGCATTTCGGCTGGAAGCCGGCGATCCTTTCCGCGAGTTTCGGTTTTGCCGTCTGCGGCGCCGCATTCAGTGAGGCCGCGCTGCCGCTGTGGTCGCTCGTGGCCGCAGCCGCCGCGGCCCTAGCGGCGGCGCTGAGGCTGATGCCGCGGCTCGCCGATGACCGGGCCACCCTACCCCGCCGGCCGCGCTGGGACATCGCGGCGCGGATGGCCGTGGCAACAGGGCTGGTGCTCGGCCTGACCGCGCTCGCCCCCTATGTCGGCGGGCGGCTCAGCGGCCTCCTCGCGACCTACCCGGTCTTTGCCGCGGTGCTGACCGCGTTCAGCCATCACGGGCGTGGCCCCGCCGCGGCGATTCAGGTGCTGCGCGGCCTGTTGATCGGGCTCTACGCGTTTATCGGGTTCTTCGCCGTGCTGGCATCGACGATCGAGCGCATCGGCATCGCCGCATCATTCGCCGCCGCGACCGTGGTCGCGCTGGCGATTCAGGGCTGCTCGCTGTGGTTGATGGGCCGGCGCCAGCAACATGGGCCCGCATTGTGAGCCGGCGTTGTCTGCGGCGACAGCCTCTGGCATGCTTTAGACACGCGCTGTGATGGCAACGGCGTGCGCTATGGGGGCGGCATGGAAATCGGCACGGGGAGCGGCAGGTCGATCCTAGGGCCGTCCTGGCCGGAGCCGCGCTCCCTGCAGAATGCAGCCGGGCCGCACCCGCTGCGGCAGTTTTTCACCGCCGGCCCGGTCGCCTGCCCCTATGTCGCCGGGCGCGCCGAGCGCAAGCTGATCGTCGAGCTGACGGGCGCCGCGGCACCCGATTTCTACGACGAACTGTCACGCGTCGGGTTTCGCCGCAGCCAGGGTTTCGCCTATCGTCCGGCCTGCCCGCAATGCACCTCCTGCGTGCCAGTGCGGATCGCGGTCGAGGAATTCGCGCACAGCCGCTCGACGCGTCGCGTGCGCAACGCCAATCGCGGGCTTTCGGGGCGCCTCGTCATGGCGCGCGCGACACCGGAACATTTCCAGCTCTTTGTCGCCTATCAGCGCTCGCGGCATCGCGACAGCGACATGGCGGCGATGACCTATGCGGACTACCGCAGCATGGTCGAGGACACGCCGCTGCGTACGGTGATCGCCGAATTTCGCGACGCCGCCGGCACGCTCGTTGCCGCCTCGCTGATCGATCGGCTCGATGACGGCGTCTCGGCGGTCTACAGCTTCTACGATCCGACGCTCGAAAAGCGCAGCCTTGGCACCTGGAGCATTTTGTGGCTGGTCGACGAATGCCGCCGGCAAGGATTGCCTTACGTCTATCTCGGCTACTGGATCGGCGAGAGCCCAAAAATGGCTTATAAGGCCCGCTTTCCGGCGATCGAGCGCCTATCGCCATCGGGCTGGGTGCGCATTTAGCGTCGGCATTGCGAGCGAAGCAAAGCCCAGGTTAATGCCGTCCCTGGGAGGGATTCGCGACTGTAACGATCCGTAAGGCATATCGACTGCAATATCTGTCTCCCCGTGGGGGAGGCCATCCGTGAGCATCCTTCAAGAATTGCGTGCGTCTTTTGAACAGGGACAAGCCTACGCAGAAATCAGGAGCGCAAAAGACGCGGTAGTGCGCGCCTTTCAAGTAGGTGTGCCCGCAGTCGTCGCTTGGAACCTACCAATCACTTGGTATTGGAGACTCGTTGCCTTCTTTGTGATGTTTAAGTTGGTCGCCATCGTTGTGACGACACGCCGCGCCCGCCGTGAAAGGCTTATGTTGGCTCAAATGGCACGTGGGATATGGGCTGAGGAAATGGAGGGGTGGCTACGCCAAAATCCGCAGGCAACGAAAGACGATCGACTTGCCGAAGCTGGACGGCTTCTCGATAAATTTGGCCTTCGGGCTACCGCCGATGCCACGACTGAGCTGCAAATAACGCCTGTTGAGTTCGAAGACATGTATCTCAAAAGGCGCGACTTGGGGCCGGAAGGAGACGAAATAGTGGACTTGCTGGTGCGTGCCGGGATCGGAGTAGGTAAATACGCGCAATATCCGAAGCCGCCGGTCTTTTGGCGCAAGTCCGCCAAAGCGGCGAACGAGCTACGCGAGTGGTTACGACAAAATCCGACGGCAAGCCCTGAGGCACGTCAGGCAAAGGCGAGAGCGGTGGTGGATATAAATCGGCTTGTGCATCGATCCTTGCGGATGTCTTAGGCCATGGGCGAAGCGCATCCCGTAAAGGCGGAGCGGTGACCATCGGCCTGCTGCAATCAGCCCTGTTCGCCGACATGTTCGGCACCGAGAAGATGCGCGACGCGTTTGGCGACCTCGCGTTCATCAACAACTGCGTCGTCGTCGAAGCGGCGCTGGCGCGCGCCCAGGCGCGGCTCGGGATCGTGCCGCAGGAAGCGGCGGACGCGATCACCAAGGCGGTCGAGGCTATCCTTGCCGGCCACGCGCCGCTCGACCTCGCGCGGCTCAAGCGCGAGACCGAGAATGTCGGCTTCCCGATCCTGCCGCTGGTACGCCAGCTCGCCGAGCATACGGGCGCGGCCGGGCGCTATCTTCATTGGGGCGCCACGACGCAAGACATCGTCGACAGCGCGGTGGTGCTGCAAATCCGCGACGGGCTGAAGCTAATCGAGGACGATCTGACGACGCTGCGCGGCAATCTTGCCGCTCTCGCCAAAAAGCACCGCGACACGCCGATGCCGGGCCGCACCTTCTTCCAGCAGGCCCTGCCCATCACCTTTGGCTACAAGGCGGCGGTGTGGCTGTCGTCGTTCGACCGCCATGCCGAGCGCCTCGAAGAGCTGAAAAAGCGGGTGCTGGTGGCTGAGTTCGGCGGCGCGGTCGGCACGCTCGCCTCGCTCGGCAGCGGCAAGGAGACTCTCGCCACGGTCGGCGAGCTGGCGCGCGAATTGGGGCTGGGCGAGCCGGCCATCACCTGGCATGTCGCGCGCGATACCGTCGCCGAGACCGTACAATTCCTCGCGCTTCTCGGCGGCAGCCTCGCGAAGATCGCCGACGACGTGATGCTGATGTCAGCGACCGAGTTCGGCGAGGCCTCGGAGCCCTTTGCCGAGGGGCGCGGCTCGTCATCGACGATGCCGCAAAAGCGCAACCCGATCTCGTGCGGCATCATCATCGCCGCTGCGCGGGCGCTGCGCCAACAGGCAGGGCTGGCGCTCGACGCGATGGTCAACAGCCTCGAGCGCAACGCCGCGGCCTGGCACCTCGAATGGATCGCGGTGCCCGAGGCGTTCGGCTACGCGGCCGGCGCGCTTAACCAGACAAATTTTCTCGCCGGCGGGTTGATCGTCGATCGCGGCGGGATGGAAAAGAACCTCGGCCTCACCCACGGTCTCATCGTCGCCGAGGCGGTGATGATGGGGCTCGCGCCCGTGATCGGGCGCAACGAGGCACATCACCTCGTCACCGACGCTTGCAGCAAGGCGATCGAACGCAACCGCCCGCTTTATGACGTGCTGCTGGAAACCAAAGAAGTCGCAGGGCCGCTCGGCGCCGAGAAATTGAAGGCGCTGACCGACCCGGCGAATTATTTGGGCGCGGCCCAGGCGATGGTCGATCACGTGCTGGGCGGGCGCTGACCTAGGCTAAGGCGTCAGTCGAATGTCGCTCGGGTCACATCGTTGTTGCGGTCGTAGTGGATGGTGATCTTCTCGACCGTGCACAGATCGATGTCGCTCCACACCGCGTTCGAATTGTCGTCGGTATAAGTGACCCTGAGGTCCCACTTGCAGGTATGGACCTTGGGGCTGAAATGCACATTGACCGCCTGGCCGTCGGAGAGGACGTCCTGGCCCAGGATATCGTCGCCCCACTCGTCGGATTTCGATGGCGAGACGTAGAGCGCCTTCAATTCGTAGCCGGTGGCGTTGATCAGCTTGAAATCCTGCTTGGCCTCCTGCGTGAACGCCGGCGCAGCGAACGCCAAGACCGCGGCGAACACGGCCGCAAAACGAACCTTCGTCATATGTCGCCTCGCGTATGGAGTGGTTTTTGGTCGAACCGGCGCGGCGCGCCGCTGGTTTTACCATACGCGCGAATTTCCCGGCCGTCAGTTGCAAATTAATACAAATCAGGGGCAGATATAGCCG
>DATHCK010000160.1:0-2522 GCA_035319545.1 Allostellaceae bacterium
CCATGCCGATCAGCCGGTCGGGTGCGACCGCGCAATATTCCTCGCCGAGCCAGTCGTTGTAGCCGCGGATGACCGCCTTGTAGACGTCGTCATGCGCGATGTTGCGCCAGAAGACCGGTCCCGCGACCATCGCCGCGAACAGCACTTCGGCGTCCATGCCATCCTGGTCCTGCTCCTTGACGCGCTGCTCGGGGCTGCCGGTGCCGGCGGCATCGGCGACCTTGAGGCCGAAGGGCGTCCAGGTTCCTTCGGCGCGTCCGGCGCGCAGATCGAGGAAATTGGCTTCGAGCAGCGGCTGGCCCTCGATCATCAGCGCGTCGCCGCCATCGGGCAGATGCACCGTATGTGGCGCGCGATCGCGGTATTTCTCGGGCACACGATGGATCCAGCGCTCGGGCGGCACCTCGAGATGCCCGTCCGACGACATCAATTTATATTGCCGCGCCATCGCTGGTCTCCTCGTGTCAGATCACGCCGCGTATTCCACCAGCGCGCCGGGCGCGGGGCAATAGTCGAGACACTCGCCGCAACCGGTGCATTTCTCCGCGATCACCTCGTAGAGGTGGCGCGGCTCGAGCAGCGTCGGCCTGATCGCCGCGTAATCGCACACCTCGCGGCACAGCCCGCAGGAATTGCACGGCGGAAATTCGATACGGACTTTCATCGCGCCGTGGTGATGGGTTGCGGCGCGTTCTCGGCAATGCCGCCGATCTGGTAGAGCAGATAGCCGAGCGCGTCTTCGACATGGCGCTGCGAGGCTTCGTCGGTGCAGTAGAAGTCGAGCTGAAACTTGCCTTCCATGAAGTGCATCAGCTCCTCGTCCTGCTGCGACAGGTGCTCGTGCCGCACCAGCGGATCGTCGACGAGGTGCAGATACGCCGTGATCCCGAGGCAGGCATTGGCCTCGGTGTAGTAATTCTGCGCCGCGCGAGCGAGCGGGTGAATGTGCGGAAACATCATCGAGAGCCCGAAATAGGCGGGCAGCGGCTGGACATTGGCGTCGGCGATCTCCATCAGCTCGCGCTCGTCCTTGACCCAGCCTTTGCCGAGCAGCACGTCCGCGTGCAACTTCGAGTGCTTGCACTCGTCCCAGATCTGGCGGGCGCGCATGCGCTGCAGCTCGATGTATTTCTCTTGGCTTGCGATATCGACCGACAGCAGCTGTGCCGACATCTGCTTGATCGACATGTGCACGCCCTCGGCGGCGTAGCCGCGCAGCGCGTGCGCCTTTTTCCACGCCTCGTCGTTGGTCTTCAGCTCTTCCTCGATATCGGCGAGGGTGCGGGCGAGGTTCAATTCCCAGCCCTTGATGCATTTCTCGCGGGTGAGCTTCAGCCGGAACTCGGCGCCGGGCGCGCCGGGCATGGTCGGCCACACCCATTTGTCGAGGAATTCTTCGAGGAGCGGGTGCATCCTGGCTTCTCCCAAGGTGTTATGCCCATGTCGTTCACAGTGTTGCTGTTGCGGCGGCGCTCTGGCGGGGCGCCGCCGCAACCGTGTCCCGGATCAGCCGACCGCGCCGCTGAGGACGGGACCAAAGGGCACGTAGCGCTCGCCGTCGAAACGCCGCATCTGGGCCTGCCGGATCGGCGCGAAATTTGTCGCGCCGGTGTTGATCACGATGCCGGGCAGCAGCATCGGCAGTTCGAAGTCATGCAGGCTGGCGGCCTGCTTCATGACATTCTCGCGGGTCAGGTCATCGCCGCACTGCTTCAGCATCTGTACCGTCGTCGCGGCGATCGATTGACCGTAGACGGTCTGTTGGTCGCTCTTGTCGCCGCTTGGATAGTACTTGTCCATGAACGAGAGCCACGCTTTGTAACCCGCATCGTCTGCCCACTGAGGATCGGTGGGGTCCTTGAAGGAATTGTCGGAAATGATGCCCTTGGCATTTTCGAGGCCCGCGGGCTTTAAGGTCGCTCCGACGGACGAGGCGATCCCGTTCAGGATGTGCAGCGGATGCCATTCGATTTCCGCCACTTTTCTGACCGCCTGGGCGCCGAATTTGGGAATGGCGATGGTGACGAGGACATCGCAGCCCGCCGCCTTCATCTCGACGATTTGCGAATCCACGGTGGTGTCGGTCGTCTCGTAGGATGACTTGACCTTGATCAGCGCATCCGCTTTGTCGCCGAGCCCGTCGACCAGCCCCTTCAGATAGTCCTTGCCGAAATCGTCGTTCTGATAGAGGACGGCGATCTTGGCGTCGGGCTTTTCCTTCAGGATATACGACGCATAAATGCGCCCCTCGGCCTGATAGCTGACAAAGAAGCCCATGGTCCACGGGTGGCCCTTGGGATCGTCCCACTTCGTGGCGCCGGTGCTGACAAAAAGTTGCGGCACGCTCTTCTCGTTCAGGTAGTGCCAAACCGCGCTGTTGGTCGGAGTCCCCACCGAGCCGGCGAGAAACAGAACCCCGTCGTCTTCCACCAGCTTGCGCGTCATCTCGACCGTCTTCGGCGGTGAATAGGCGTCATCGTAGGAAATCCAGGTGAGCTTGCGGCCATTCACGCCACCCTGGT
>DATHCK010000161.1:0-2245 GCA_035319545.1 Allostellaceae bacterium
GCCAGCTCGTGCTCTTCCCAGGGCACATCGCCCAGATAGTCGAGCGTCGAGAGGTGCGCCGCGGCGGTGATGTCGGCGACCGAGAAGAAGTCGCCGGCGAGCCAGCGCCGCCGATCAACAAGGTAGCTGATGTAGTCGAGATGATGCGGCAGGTTGGCGTGTCCGGCGCGGATCGCCTGCGAGTTGGGCTGCCCCTCGCCGAACCGGCGCTTCATGATCTTTTCGCCGATCAGGTTCTCGGTCACCTCGCGGTTCATCTTGTCGTCGAACCAGGCGACGAGCCGGCGCACCTCGGCACGGTCGAGCGGATTGATGCCGATCAGCATCTTCTCGCGATACATCTCATCGAGATATTCGACGATCGCCTCGGTGCCGGCGATGACATCGTCATTGTCGATCAGCACCGGCACTTCGCCGGCCGGGTTGAGCGCGAGAAATTCCGGCCGCCGCTCCCATGGCTTTTCGGCCTTCATCGTGAAGTCGAGGTTCTTTTCGGCGAGCACGACGCGCACCTTGCGCGAGGTGGCCGACAGCAATGAGTGATAGAGCACCCGCATGGGACAGATTTTGACTCAGCTTTTGGCGGCGGACGAGTCCGCCCGCGGGAGGGGGCTATGCGGCGTCGTCGCCGGCTCCTTTGCGCGGCCCCATGAACGAGGTCACGACGCCATGCAATGTGCGCAATTCCTGCTCTGTCGGGTAGGCCCGCTGAAAGAAATTGCGCAGATTGCGGAAGAGGCTCGGTCGCTTGTCGGGGTGGCGGATAAACCCGCTCTCGATGAGCGCTTCCTCGAAGTGATCGAAGAATCGCACGAGTTCCGCCTTGGTCGCCGGCCGGCTATGCCCGGTATGGAGCGTCTCGGCCGGCGGTTCCTCGCGGGCGATGAACCACTCGTAGCCGACGATCAGCACCGCCTGCGCCAGGTTCAGTGACGAGAAGCCGGGGTTGAGCGGAACGCTCAACACGGTGTCGGCAAGGGTGATGTCGGTGTTGACGAGACCGGTGCGCTCGGGGCCGAAGACGACGCCGCACTTCTCGCCGGCCGCGAGATGGGCGCGGATTTCGCCGGCCGCGAGGCGCGGCGTCACCGCGCGCTTCACCATGTAGCGGTCGCGCGCGGTCGAGGCATAGACATGACGCAGATCGGCGACCGCGTCGCGCAAGGTGGGGTAGAGCCGCGCGGCGTCGAGCACGCTGTCCGCGCCGCTCGCCGCCGCGATGGCCTTGGGGTTGGGCCAGCCGTCGCGCGGTTTGACGAGGCGCAGATCGCCGAGCCCGCAATTGAGCATGGCGCGCGCCGCCGTGCCGATATTCTCGCCGAGCTGCGGGTCGACGAGGATGATCGCCGGCCCGCCGGTCAGCAGCGGCTTTTTATGATCGGTTCCGGCCAACCCTCACCCGCCTCGCGCAGTGGGCCCAACCGACGGTTTCATGCGCGCGAAGATAGAGCCTGCATCTGCTGAGAATCAGCAGGCGGATTGGAACTTCCGGTTGAACAAACCAATCTTTCGCTTGATCCGTTTCGACCCGCGCGCAACCCTGCGTTTCATGCGCTTTGATCATTCCAACGCAACTTTATGGCTTTTTTAGCGGCGACCGCACGCTAGCCGCGCCGCCAGGTCGTGCCGTCTCGCCCGTCCTCGAGGACGATACCCTTAGCTGCCAGCTCGTCGCGGATGCGGTCGGCGTCGCCAAATCGCCGCTCCTGGCGAGCCAAGTTCCGCGCTGCGATGTCAGCCTCGATCAGCTCCTTCGACACAGCCTTTGGATCCGGAAGTGGTTGGATATCCAGCCACGTCTTTTTCAATAAACCCACCAGTCGCCCGCCGGCAGCGAGAGCGCAACGAGCGGTGTCGCGTTCTTCGTCGCTCGAAGCGTGACGAATGGCAGTTGCATAGGCATGAAGCCGTGTGATCGCCAGCGGGACGTTTAAGTCGTCTTCAAGAGCCTCGATAAAGTCGGCAGGCGGCTGAGCGCCTATCGGCAACTCAAACGGGACATGGCTGAACGGATCGTCCGCGAGAGCTGAGTAGAAACGGAGCAGGCTTGTCTGTGCTTGCTCCAGCCGCTGTTCGGTCCAGTCTAGCGGGTCGCGGTAATGCGACGACAGCAGGGCGAGGCGCACCACCTCGCCCGGCCATTCCTTCAGCACCTCGTGCGCGGTGACGAAATTCCCCAAGGATTTCGACATCTTGGTGCTGTCGACCGAGAGAAAGCCGTTATGCACCCAGAAATTGACAAAGG
>DATHCK010000162.1:0-3882 GCA_035319545.1 Allostellaceae bacterium
TGACGGTCGTCGATTGGCGCGGCGTGAGCGGCCGGCCCGTCAACGCCAATGTGCTGCACACGGTCGATGCCGACGGCCTCTACGCGCTGCTGACCGAACGGATTTCGCGCTTTTCCTGATCTTGCTTGTGCTGAGCCGCCGATCGCCCTTTAGAATGTCGCCATCAATCCGCGAGTGGGAGGATGCACGATGTCGATCGTCGAAATGCGCACCTACCGGGTCAAGCCCGGCTCGATCCCCGAAGTCGTCAAGCGGTTTGGCGAGGCGCTGGAAAAATCCGGTCGCAACAAGGTCGCGCCGCTCGGAGGCTTTTTCCACACCGAGGTCGGGCCTTTGAACCGCATCATCCATTGCTGGCCCTATGAGAGCCTGGCCGCGCGCGAAAAGCTGCGCGCCGAAGCGATGAAGCTGCAGGGCTGGCCGCCGCCGATCGGCGAGTTCATCGAGGAGATGGAGTCGAAGATCATCAATCTCGCGCCGTTCTCGCCTAAGCTCGGCGATCGCGGCCTCGGCGGCATCTATGAAATCCGCACCTACACGATGCTGCCGGGCGCGCTGCCGACCGTCACCGAGCGCTGGGCCGAGCGCATCGAAGGCCGCACCAAGCTGTCGCCGCTGGCGTTTTGCGGCTCGACTGAACTGGGCGGGCTCAACCAGTGGATCCATGTTTGGGCCTACAAGGACGCCGCCGAGCGCTTCAAGATCCGCGCCGAAGCGCAGGCGACCGGCGCCTGGCCGCCGGCGACCCGCGGGCAGTTCGTCCGCCAGGAGAACATGTTTGTGATCCCGGCGGCCTTCTCGCCGTTGCATTAGGCGTATCGTTTTAGATCGACACTCTACTGTCGCCTTGGCCGGGCCCGACCCGGCCAAGCGGCCAAGGCGAAAAGTAGAAAGTTAACCATGGATCCCCGGGGCAAGCCCGGCGGAGGCGATAAAAGTCGAGGCGCCAAGCACTAGTGGCGCTACTCCCGTGGCGCCGGGACAACCGTACCGACCGGGATCACCCCTGACGGTGAAACCAGCGGCACCGGCGCGCCGACCTGCCCGAAGAGCGGGTTCAGCGTCGTGCCGCCTGACGCTGCCTGGAACGGCGCGCTCGGCAGCGGCCTCGTCGGCATAGTCTGGGTCGCTGCGAGCATAAAGCCCTTCCATACTGGCGCCGGCAGCGTGCCGCCGGTCACCTTGTTCATCGGCGTGTTGTCGTCATTGCCGAACCAGACGCCGGCGACGAGGTCGGCGGTGTAGCCGATAAACCAGGCGTCCTTGTAGTCCTGGGTCGTGCCGGTCTTGCCGCCGGCGGCGCGGGGCAGCGCTGCCGCCTTGCCGGTGCCGTGCGCGATGACCCCGGTCAACAGCTGGTTCATGATCCCGACCTCGTCGGGTGGCACGACCTGCCCCGGCCCCGAGCCGGTGCGGCGGTAGATGACCTTGCCGCTGGTGTCGGTGATTTCCTTGATACCGTAGGCGAGCACGCCGGTGCCGCCATTCGCGAACGGCGCATAGGCCGAGACCAGCTCCAACAGGTTCACGTCGCTGGTGCCGAGCGCGATGCTCGCGTCCCGGGTCAGGTCCGAGGTGATGCCGAGCCGGTTCGCCACCGCGATCACCTGCGGGATGCCGGCGCGCTGCGCGACCTGGGCGGCGACCGTGTTGATCGATTCGGCGATCGCCTCGGCCACGGTGACGTCGCCGAGATAGCGGTTGGTGTAATTGTGCGGGCGCCAGTTGCCGAGCTGGATCGGCGCGTCGGTGAAATGGTCGTCCGGCCTGAGCCCCGCCTCGATCCCGGCGAGGTAGACAAACGGCTTGAACGCCGAGCCGGGTTGCCGCTCGGCCTGGGTCGCGCGGTTGAACTGGCTTTCGTTGTAATCGCGGCCGCCGACCATCGCGCGCACCGCGCCGTCCGGGGTCATCGCGACGAGGGCGCCCTGGCTGACCGCGTCCTTGAGCCCGTCGCGGACGAGCGCATCGGTAATCGCGCTCTCGGCCAGGCCCTGCATCCGCGGGTCGAGCGTGGTGCGCACCGTGAGATCGCGGTCGGTGGTGCCGGCAAAGTCGCGCACCTGGTCGGCGATCCAGTCAGCAAAATAGCGCGCGCCCGGCTGGGCGAGCGCGACGCGGTTCAATTCGGTGCCGGATTTTTCCGCGGCCGCTTCCTGCTGTTGGTCGATGGCGCCGGTCTCGACCATCAGGTCGAGCACCTGCGTCGCGCGCGCCATCGTCTTTTCCTTGTCGCGGGTCGGGTTGAAGCGGGTCGGCGCTTTTAACAGCCCGGCGATCACCGCGCTTTCATAAAGGTTGAGCTTGGCCGCCGACTTGCCGAAGTAGCGGTGCGCCGCCGCATCGACGCCATAGGTCCCGGCGCCGAGATAGACCCGGTTGAGGTAGATTTCGAGGATCTGGTCTTTGGTGAAGCGGTGTTCGAGCCACAGCGCCAAGAGCGCCTCGCGGATCTTGCGCGATGCGCTGCGCTCGGGCGAGAGAAACACCGTCTTCGCGAGCTGCTGGGTGATCGTGCTGCCGCCTTGCACGACATGGCCGGAGCGCAGGTCGGTAAAGGCGGCGCGAATCAGCCCGACCGGATCGATCCCGAAATGGCTGTAGAAGCGACGGTCTTCGGTCGCCACCACCGCCTTTGGGAGCCAGGGCGACATCTCTTTCAAGGTCAGTGGCTGGCCGAACAGATCGCCGAACGTGGCGATGATGCTGCCGTCCTCGGCGAGGATCGTGACGCTCGGCCGGCGCTCGGCGACGGTCAGCTGATTGGTGTCGGGGAGGGTCAGCGCGAAATAGCCGATAACCCCGCCGCCGAGCATCGCTGCCCACAAAAACAGCAGCAGCGCGACATTCCAGAAGCCGCGAAACCAGCGACGGCCGCGCCCGTGCTTTGGCGGAGGGCGCTGGCCCCGCGCGGCCGAAGGGGAGGAGCGATCACTCGGGTCGACGCGTAACGGCCGGTCAGCCATCGCCGCCCGCCGAAACGCTGCCGACAGTCCCTATCGCGTCCATTCTCCGGACCCCCCGCACGCACCCTAAACGCCCAATTCCCCCGCGCATTATGCCGCAAACTATGGCGGAGATTGGATGATTTCATTAGCGTGCCGCGTCGCCCGCCGATGGAGGTCTCGATGACCCGCGCTGCCGCTATCGCCGCCGTTGAAGCCTATTTCGACCATGGCGGGTTCGCCGCCGATCTCGCGCGCCGTGTCGCCATCCCGACGGAAAGCCAGGTCGAAGGGCGCGGCGAGGTGCTGCAATCCTATCTCGGTGACGAGATTGCGCCGACCCTGAAGCGGCTCGGCTTCGAGAGCACGATTTTTGACAATCCGGTGCGCGGCGGACCCATCCTCATCGCCGAGCGGCGCGAGGCGGGCGCGGCGACGACCGTTCTTGGCTATGGCCATGGCGATGTCATCCGCGGGCTCGAACCGCAATGGCGCGACGGCCTCAACCCCTGGACGCTGACCCGCCAGGGCGATCGGCTTTACGGTCGCGGCACCGCCGACAACAAGGGCCAGCACTCGATCAACATCGCCGCGCTCGAGACCGTTCTCGATACGCGCGGCCGGCTCGGCTTCAACTCGATCCTGTTGCTGGAGACCGGTGAGGAAATCGGCTCCCCGGGCTTGCGCGAAATCTGCCGCGAGGAGAAGGCGCGGCTCGCCGCCGACGTGCTGATCGCCTCCGATGGGCCGCGCCTCGCGCCGGAGCGGCCGACGATCTTTCTCGGAGCGCGTGGCGCGATGAACTTCGACCTCGTCGTCGATTTGCGCGAGGGCGGGCACCATTCGGGGAATTGGGGCGGGCTGCTCGCCAACCCCGGCGTGATCCTGGCGCATGCGCTCGCCTCGATCACCAGCGACAAGGGCGCGATCAAGATTG
>DATHCK010000163.1:0-3300 GCA_035319545.1 Allostellaceae bacterium
CGCGCCGATCATATCGGTGGTCGCGCTCAATCTGGCCTATCTGATTGTCGGCGTCGTCATCGTCGAGACCGTGTTCGTCTATCCCGGCCTCGGCCAACTGATGGTCGACGAAGTCTCCAAGCACGACGTGCCGGTCGTTCAGGCTTGCGGTTTGATCTTCGCGGCGACGTTCATTTTGCTTAATATGACCGCCGACATCCTCGCCATTGTGTCTAATCCGCGGCTTAGTCACCCGCGCTGGTGAGGCCGCCTCGGCCGGCGCTGAACGAGAAAGAACGCCATGCGCATTCTAGGCCATAAACTCAGCGTTACGGCCCAGATCGGCATCCTCGTCGTTGCCATCAATGTGCTCATTGCAGTGTTCGCGCCGCTCATCGCGCCGTTTGACCAGGCGGCGCCGGTCGGCGACGCATGGGCCGACCCGGACGGGCAACATTGGCTGGGGCTCGACAATCTCGGGCGCGACATCCTGAGCCGGCTGATCTATGGCGCGCGGATGTCGATTGGCCTGTCGCTGGTCATCACCGCGCTCTCGTTTGTCATCGGCATCATCTCCGGCTTCGCCGCCGCGGTCGCAGGAGGGTGGGTGGATCAGGTGCTGTCGCGCCTCGTCGACCTGCTTCTCTCGATGCCGACGCTCATTTTCGCTTTCGTCATCCTTTCGGTGCTCGGTTCGGAGCTGCCGGTGCTCATCGTCACGATCGCGATCCTCGATTCGACCAAGGTCTTTCGCCTCGCGCGTGCGGTCGCGATAAACATCGTGAGCCTCGAATTTGTCGAGGCGGCGCGGATGCGCGGCGAGGGGTGGTGGTGGATCGTGACGCGCGAGGTGCTGCCCAACTCGATCCCGCCGCTCACTGCCGAGTTCGGCCTGCGCTTCTGCTTCACCTTCCTCTTCATCGCAGCGCTGAGCTTCCTCGGCCTCGGCGTCCAGCCGCCCGACGCCGACTGGGGCAGCATGGTCAGGGACTATAAAGACATGATCAACTTCGGTTCGGCCGCCCCGCTCTATCCCGCGGCCGCGATCGCGATCTTGGTCATCGGCGTCAATTTCGTCGTCGACTGGATGCTGTCAATTCATTCCCGCGGCCAGGGAGAAGGCGCATGAGCGGAGAGATGCAAGGCGGCTCTCGAGTCGAGAACAACTCGGTCATCCTCGACGTTCAAGGCATGCGCGTCGCCGTGCGCACCGATATCGGCGACGGACCGGTGCTGGTCGACGACGTGTCGCTGCAGCTTCGCCGCGGCGAAGTCATCGGCCTCATCGGCGAATCGGGCGCGGGCAAATCGACCATCGGGCTTGCGTCGATGGGCTACACGCGCCGCGACTGCTTTATCGTCGGCGGCAATATCATCTACGGCGACACGGACATCCGTACGATCAGTCCCGATCGTCGGCGGGCGTTGCGCGGACCCAAGATCGCCTATATCGCCCAAAGCGCGGCCGCTTCGTTCAACCCTGCCCACACGCTGATGGAGCAGGTTTGCGAGGCGTCGGTCCGCCATGGCGTCTTGACCGCCGCTGAGGCCCGCGCAGCCGCGATCGAGCTGTTTCGCGAGCTCGATCTGCCCAGTCCGGAGACGATCGGGTCACGTTATCCGCACCAGGTTTCCGGCGGACAGCTGCAACGTGTGATGGCGGCGATGGCGATGGTCGCGAAGCCGGACATTCTGATCTTCGACGAGCCGACGACCGCCCTCGACGTGACGACGCAAGTCGAATGCCTCGCCGCTTTTCGCAAACTGATCCACGAGCACGGCACCGCGGCCCTGTACATCACTCACGACCTCGCAGTCGTGGCCCAAATCGCCGATCGCATCATGGTGCTCAGACACGGCAAGATGATCGAATTCGGCGATTCGAGGCAGATCCTGCAACAGCCGAAAGAGGAATACACGCGCCGCCTGGTCAGCGAGCGCGTGGCTGGGCATACGTTCGTCGAGACCGGCGGAGTGAACCAGGTCCCGATCCTCGCGATCGAACATGTGACCGCAAGCTATCCCGGCAAGCCCAAAGTCATCGACGACGTCACCCTCGACGTGCGCAGAGGCGACACCGTCGCGGTCGTCGGCGAATACGGCTCCGGCAAGTCGACTTTAGCGCGCGTCGTGACCGGGCTCCTGCCGCGGATCGCCGGGGATGTCCGCTTCAATGGCGCCAGCCTGCCGCCGCGTCTCAGCCAGCGTTCGAGAGACCAGCTTCGCCGCGTGCAGATGATCTACCAAATGCCCGACGTGGCGCTGAACCCGCAGCATACCCTCTTGGAGACGATTGGCCGGCCAGTATCCTTCTACTTCAACCGCTCGCGAGAGGAAGCGCGCGCGCGCGTCGTCGAACTGTTGCGGCAAATGGACTTGCCGGAGTCTTTCATTACACGCAAGACAAGCGAACTGTCCGGCGGACAGAAGCAGCGCGTCTCGATCGCCCGCGCGCTCGCCGCCGAGCCCGACCTTATCATTTGCGACGAGGTCACCTCCGCGCTGGATCAGCTCGTTGGCGAGGAAATCCTGCGTCTTCTCAAGAAGCTGCAAAACGAGCTCGGCGTCGCCTATCTTTTCATCACCCACGACCTCGGCACGGTGAAGCGCATCGCCAACAAGGTCGCTGTCATGCTCAAGGGCAAGGTCGTGGCGAGCGGCGACACGGCGAGCGTGTTCGCGCCGCCCTATCACCCCTACACCGAGCTCCTGCTCTCCTCGGTGCCCGAGATGCGCCCGGACTGGCTGGATGAAGTCCTGGCGAAGCGGGCCCGGTGCGCCGCCGCGACCGCGGCCTACATGCGCGCGCCGTAGGAAACGGATCGACGAGACGTCCCGACTGACTTTCCTGCAGAACGAAATGCCGCGGCCGGGATATCCGGCTCAAGACGATCCGACCGCCCTTGCCGGTCCATCCAATCGTTCTTATACCGCGAGCGTTAGGAAGACGAGCGCTGAGCTCGCATGGAGGCTCCTTCCCGGCCCATTGATTGCATGGTTTAGGACGCCGACGTACCGTCCGGCGAGAGAAGAGGACGACCCTGAATGCGCGCGCCGGGCGGACCCCGTCTGTTGTTGCGGCGGCTCCGCGAGGTCATGGCGGAGCCCGTCACGGCGCAGGCGCGTCTCGACCGCATCGTCGTCCTGATCGCTTCGAACATGGTGGCGGAGGTCTGCTCGCTCTATGTCGTGCGGGCGGACGGCGCGATGGAGCTCTTCGCGACGGAAGGCCTCAACCGCGAGGCCGTGCACTTGACGACGATGGAGCCCGGCGAGGGACTGGTCGGCCTGATCGCCTCGAGCGCGGAGCCCCTCGCGCTG
>DATHCK010000164.1:0-6950 GCA_035319545.1 Allostellaceae bacterium
CGGCAATACGCCGGCCCCCGACGCCGAGGCGGTGGTCATCGCCCTCAAAAGCCGCACCATCCCGGTCGACGACGCGGTGGCGATGAGCCTCAAGGCTTTGTCCTGGCTCAGACAAGCAGGCGCGCGGCAGATCATCTTTAAATACTGCTCAACCTTCGACTCGACCGACGAAGGCAATATCGGCCCGGTCGCCGAGGCGCTACTCGACGCGATGGATGCCGATTTCACCCTCTTCTGTCCGGCCTTCCCGACGCTCGGCCGCTCGATCTTCAAGGGCTATCTTTTTGTCGGCGACGTGCTGCTGTCGGAGTCGGGGATGAAGGACCATCCGCTGACGCCGATGCGCGACCCCTCGCTGGTGCGCGTGCTGCAGCGCCAGAGCAAGGGCAAGGTCGGGCTCGTCCAGCACGCGACCGTAACCCAGGGGACGGAGGCGATCGCCGAAGCCTTCGCCGCGCTGAAACGCGACGAGTATCGCCACGCGATCGTCGACGCGATCGCCGATCACGATCTCGAAGCGATCGGCGAGGCGGCGGCGGATTTTGCGCTTGTCACCGGCGGCTCGGGGATCGCGCTCGGTCTGCCGGAGAATTTCCGCCGCGCCGGGCTTATCGGCGACGGCGGCGACGCCGATCTGCTGCCGAGGATCGGCGGCAAGGCGGCGGTGCTGTCGGGCTCGTGCAGCCAGGCCACCTTGGCCCAGCTCGCCTATATGAAAGAGCGCGCGCCGGTCTTTCAGATTGATCCGCTGGCCGCGGCTTCGGGTAGCCGGGTCGCCGAGGAGGCGCTCGCCTGGGCCAGCGACAGGCTCGGCGATGCGCCGGTCCTCATCGCCGCGACCGCGCCGCCCGATCAGGTCGCCGCGGTGCAGGCAAAGCTCGGCCGCGAGGCGGCTGGGGCGCTCATCGAGCGTGTCATGGCCGAGATCGCGCGCGGCCTCGTGACGCGCGGCGTGCGGCGTCTGGTGGTCGCCGGTGGCGAGACTGCGGGCGCTGTCGTGCAAACGCTCGGGGTCACCGGGTTGCGCATCGGCCGGCAGATCGATCCCGGTGTGCCGTGGACGGTGAGCCTAAGTGAGCCAGCGCTGGCGCTGGCGCTCAAATCCGGCAATTTTGGCGCGCCCGACTTTTTCCTGCGCGCCTTCACCGCATTGGAAGAGGCAACGGCATGAGCGACGCCAAGACCCGCGAGGCGATCTGCACGCTTGGCGCCTCGATCTTCGAGCGCGGCCTCACGGCCGGCTCCTCGGGCAATATCAGTGTTAGGGTCGAGGGCGGCTGGCTAATGACCCCGACCAACGCGTCGCTCGGCCGGCTCGACCCGGCGCGGCTGTCGAAGCTCGACGATAGCGGCAAGCTCGTCGGCGGCGACCCGCCGACCAAGGAAAGCTTTCTGCATCGCGTGATGTATGAGGAGCGCGACAATACCGCCGCGGTAGTGCACCTGCATTCGACGCATTCGGTCGCGGTATCGTGCCTCGCGGAGGTCGACCCGCATGACGTGCTGCCGCCGATCACCGCCTATTATGTGATGCGGGTGGGTCGATTGCCGCTCGTGCCGTATTTCAAGCCCGGCGACATGGCGCTGGCCGAGGCGGTGCGCGGCTTCGCGTCGAGGCACCACGCGGTGCTGCTCGCCAATCACGGGCCGGTGGTCGCCGGGTCGAGCCTCGACGCCGCGGTCAACGCGGTCGAGGAGCTTGAGGAAACCGCCAAACTCTATCTGATGCTGCGCGGGGCCAAGACGCGCTTCCTGACCCCGGCGCAAGTCGCCGAACTGCTGAGCTGAGACCAAGCGGCGAGTAACGCCGGGCTATCGCGACGCCCCGATAGGCCCTAACGTATCGGCAAGAAATGTTTCGGGGAGGGAGGGTCGAATGATCCGCAAGCTCTTGGGGATTGCGTTCGTGATGGCGGCGCTCGGGACCGCGCCGATTATGGCGCGCGCCGACGACAAGCCGCCGATCACCATCGGCTTTTCGATGGAACTGACCGGGCCGCTCGCGGTGGTCGGCAAGACCGGCCTCCTCGCCTTCCAGATCTGGGCCGAGGACATCAACAAAAAGGGCGGGCTGCTCGGCCGGCAGGTCAAGCTCGTGTACTACGACGACCAGTCGAACCCGTCGAATGTTCCGGGCATCTACGAAAAGCTGATCAGCGTCGACAAGGTCGATTTGTTGATCTCGTCCTACGGCACCAACCTCGTGGTGCCGGCGATGCCCGTCGCGATCTCTCACAACCGGCTATTCTTCGGGCTGTTCGCACTCGCCGCCAATCGGCAGTTCAGCTATCCCAAATATTTCTCGATGCTGACCTTCGGGCCGAACCCGACAAAGGCTTTTTCGGAGGGCTATTTCGCCCTGGCGATGGCGCAGACGCCAAAGCCGAAGACCTTGGCGATCGTCGCCGCCGACGCCGAGTTCTCGCGCAACGCGTCGGACGGCGTTCGCGAAAACGCTAAGACCGCCGGACTCGACGTCGTCTACGACAAGGCTTACCCGCCCTCGACGGTCGACTTCACACCGATCGTGCGCGCGGTGCAGGCGACCAACCCCGACATCGTCTATGTCGCATCGTACCCGCCGGACACGGTCGGCATTCTCCACGCGGTCGGCGAGATTGGCCTTAAGACCAACATGCTCGGCGGTGCCTTTGTCGGCTTGCCGACCTTGGCGCTCAAGACCCAGCTCGGCCCGCTGATGAACGGCGTGGTCAATGTCGAGCTCTGGGAGCCGGTGAAGGCTATGGAATTCCCCGGCGTTATGGATTTCATCAAGGAATATCAGGCCAAGGCCGGCGACGCTGGTGTCGATCCGCTCGGCTATTTTCTGCCGCCTTTCGCTTATTCCGAGTTGCAGATCTTGGGCGACGCGATCGCGGCGACCGGCTCATTGGATGAGGACAAGCTCGCCGACTACATGCACAAAACCACTTTCCACACGATCGAGGGCGATATCGCCTTTGGCCCCGACGGCGAGTGGACGGTGGGACGGCCGATCTGGGTGCAGTATCACGACGTCAAGGGGCACGACGTCGACCAGTTCCGCGAGCCCAAAACCGTGTCGATCCTCGCGCCCGACCAATACAAGACCGGCGAGCTGATCTACCCGTACACCAACGCGCGGGAATCTCAGTAGCGTTGAGCATCTCATCCGCGCGATAGCCGCGCGGCGGCGATCCGCTATGCTGGCGCGGCACGTTTCGGGAAAACGCCGATGACCTACGCCGCCCCACTCGCCGATATGCGCCTGGTGCTCGATACGTTCGGCAATCTCTCGGCAGACGCCGCGGAGATCGCCGGCGCGGTGCTCGACGAGGCGGCGAAATTCGCGGAGAACGAGCTGGCGCCGCTGAATCGGGTCGGCGACGAAATCGGCAGCGTCCTCGAAAACGGCGTGGTGCGCACCCCACCGGGGTTCCGCGACGCCTATCGCACCTATATCGACGGTGGCTGGAACGGATTTTCCGCGCCAGTCGAGGCCGGCGGGCAAGGCCTGCCGCAGGCGCTCGCCGTGCCACTCACCGAGATGTGGAACTCGGCCTGCATGGGCTGGGCCCTGTGCCCGCTGCTCAATCACGGCGCGATCGAGATGCTGAGCGCGCACGGCTCGCCGGAGCAGAAATCGCTCTACTTGGCGAAACTCGTGTCGGGCGAATGGACCGGCACGATGAATCTGACCGAGGCGCAGGCCGGCTCCGACCTCGGCGCGCTGCGCACCCGCGCCGTGCCGGCGAGCGACCCGCGCTGGGGCGAACATTACCGCATCACCGGGCAGAAAATTTTTATCACCTACGGCGACCACGACTTGACCGACAACACGATCCACATGGTGCTGGCGCGGCTCCCCGGTGCGCCGCCGGGCAGCCGTGGCATCAGCCTGTTCCTGGTGCCGAAATTCCTGGTCGACGCGGATGGCGAGCCCAGACAGCGCAACGATGTCCGCACCTTGCGGCTCGAGGAGAAGCTCGGCATCCACGCTTCGCCGACCTGCGTGTTGTCGTTTGGCGAGGATGGCGGCGCGATCGGCTGGCGTATCGGCGAGGCCAATCGTGGACTCGAAGCAATGTTCACAATGATGAACAGCGAGCGGCTGCTGGTCGGCGTGCAAGGCGTGGCGATCGCCGAGCGCGCCTATCAGACAGCGCTCGCCTATGCCCGGGCGCGGGTGCAAGGCCAACCCATCGGGATGCCGCGCGGCGACACGACACCGCCGATCATCCACCACCCGGATGTGCGGCGCATGCTGCTGTCGATGCGAGCGCAGACCGAGGCCGCGCGGGCGCTTGCCTATTATGCCGCCGCGGCGATCGACGCGGGGCATGCCGACCCGAAGGCGCAACGCCGTGCCGATCTGTTGATCCCGGTCGTCAAATCTTGGTGCAGCGACAAGGGGATCGAGATCGCCTCCACCGGCATCCAGGTTCATGGCGGCATGGGCTATATCGAGGAGACCGGGGCCGCGCAGTTCTATCGCGACGCTCGGATCGCTGCGATCTACGAGGGCACCAATGGCATCCAGGCCGGCGATCTGGTCGGTCGCAAATTGGGGCGCGACAAGGGCGAGGCAGCGCGTGAGCTGTTCACCGAAATCGGCGCGAGTCTCAATGACCTCATCGGAGGCTTCGTGGCGCTGCGCCAGCCGCTCGCCGACGGGCTCGCAGCGCTGGAGATTGCAACCGCGTACCTGGTCGAAGCGGAACCGGCGGCCGCGGCGGCCGGTTCGGTGCCTTATCTCAACCTATTCGGCGCGGTGATCGGCGGGTATCTGATGACGCGGCTCGCGGTCGGCGCGCGCCAGGTGAACCATCCGCTCGCCGATGCGAAGCTCGCCACGGCGCGCTTTTATGCCGAACACGTCCTTGCCGCCGCGCCGGGTTTCCTGCCGGCGATCAAGGGCGGCACCACAGTCGTCGATTTCGACCCCGACGCGCTGTAAGGCGCGCGCATGACCACCGCCGCGCCGCCGCGGATCGACAATATCCGGCTCGGCATTCTCTACATGGTCGCGTCGGTGTTTCTGTTCTCGATCCAGAATGCGATCGGCAAGTGGCTCGCGCAGAGCTACCCGATCCCGATGCTGGTGTTCTTCCGCAGCTTTATCGCGCTGCTGCCGTCATTTATCCTGGTGATGCGCGCGGGCGGGTTGCGGGTTATGCGCACCAACCGGCTCGCCGGGCAGTTCGGCCGTTCCGTGATATGGGGCGCCTCGAACGTCGCCTCGTTTTTCGGCTACCACTATCTGCCGATCGCCGACGCGGTGGCGCTGACCTTTGCCGCGCCGCTGTTCCTCACCGCGCTCTCCTATCCGATCATCAAGGAACGGGTGAGCCGCGAGCGCTGGATCGCGGTCAGCGTCGGGTTTGTCGGCGTCCTGGTGATGGCGCGGCCGAGCGGCGCGGAGAACGCGATTGGCGTCTCCGGCGCGATCACCTGCGCGGTGTGCAACGCGGTTGGCACGCTCACCGTGCGCGACCTCTGCCGCACCGAGCACTCGGCCTCGATCGTGACCTGGACGGCGATCTTTATGACGCTCATGGCGCTGCCGCCGCTGCCGTTCTACTGGGTGACACCAAGCCTAGGCGATTTCGCGCTGTTCTGCTCGATCGGGCTGATCGGCGGTGTCTCGCAATACATGGCGACACTGTCCCTGAGCCACGCACCCGCCGCGGCGGTGTCGCCGTTCAACTACGCCGGCCTCATCTGGGGCTCGATGATCGGGGTGGTCGTGTGGGGCGATTGGCCGACGCCGTCAATTATCGTCGGCGCCGCCATCGTGACCCTGACCGGGCTTTACCTGCTGCGCGCCGAGAGCCGCCACCGGCGGCCCGCGGCAAAAGCAGCGGAGTAACTACTCCGCGGCTTGCGGCATCGGCTTCACGTCGGTCGCGTATTTGAGATGCACTGGCGCGTTGAGTTCGAACGGGTCCTTGAGGCCCAGCTCCTTGCCGATCTCGCGCATTGCCGGCATGACCTCCTGCCCCAGGAGCCGGATGCAGGTTCGCGCATCGGCGTCGCTGACCTTCCCGTCATTACCCCAGATGCCGTAGATCGACGGCCTCGTCTCTTCGAGCACGCGGCGCAGCTTGGGAATGACCGTTTTCGGCGTGCCGAAGATCACTCGGCCGTCGGCGACCTGCTGCTCGAAGGTCGGACGGCCACGCGGATTCTCGGCCCGGCCGACCGCGAACTCGACGAAGTTGCGGCGCAGCGACGGTGAGAAATAGCCCGACGGGTTGGCCCAGACCGGGTGCGCGAGGCCGGTGAACTCGCCCTGCATCCAGAGGAACTGACGGGCGTTCTTCTCGGCTTTCTCCTCGTTGTCCGAGACATGGACCTGCTGCAAATAGCCGCGGTTTTCGGGCCCCGACTCATAGCCGGTCTCGAGCGCGATCTTGTCGTAGAGCTCCCAGATCTTCTTGGTCGCCTCGATCGAGGTGTTAAGCGCAATATAGGGATAGCGCTGTTTCGCCGCCCAGATGATCGTTTCCTGGCTCAAGACGCCGGGGATCCAGACGCGCGGATAGGGTTTTTGCAGTGGCACCGCCCACGGGTTGACGACGCGGTGCTGGTAATGCGTGCCCTCCCAGCGGAACGGGCCTTCGCGCGTCCACGCCGCGACGATCAGATCATGCGCCTCCTGGAAGCGCTCGCGGTTGTAGGCCGGGTTGACACCGGCGGCGAGCGATTCCTGACCGCCGCCGCGCACGATCCCGGGGACCAAGCGGCCCTTCGAAATCATGTCGATCATCGCCAATTCTTCGGCGAGCCTTACCGGGTTCTCGGCCAAGGGCAGCGGGTTGCCGAGCAGGACGATCTTTGCCTTCTTGGTGACCGCCGCGAGGATCGAAGCAAAGATGTTGCATTTTGCCTGCATGCAGAACGGCGCGTTGTGGTGCTCGTTCAGCATGAAGCCTTCGACGCCCTGCTCCTCGGCATAGATGTAATGCTCG
>DATHCK010000165.1:0-6656 GCA_035319545.1 Allostellaceae bacterium
CGAAGGCCGCGCGCGCCGCCGGGTCACCGAGCCGCGCCGCGAAGCGGTCGAGGGCGTCGTCGAGTTCATCATCGGGAATTGGGGTGAGGATCGCCATCAAAAGCCGCAAATCGCCTCCCTCGGGCTTGACCCGAGGGTCTACGAATAGCCAGAAACAATTCGTGGATGGCCGGGTCAAGCCCGGCCAAGGCAAAATTTTTGTGGGGGTATCGAAATGCCCGGCGCCTTGCTGTTTTCCAGTCGCCTCGACGATCCCGTCGCGTGGTCGGCGGCATTGAAGGCGGAGATGCCGGAGCTCGACGTGCGGGTCTCGCCCGAACTCGGCGATCCGGCCGATATCGAGACCGCGCTCGTATGGAAGGCGCCGCCGGGCGAGTTGGCCTCGCTGCCCAACCTCAAACTCATTACCAATCTCGGCGCCGGGGTCGACCCGATCCTCGCCGACGAGACGATCCCCAAGCACATTCCGGTCGCGCGGCTCGGCGACGAGGTGATGGCGCAGATGATGGCGCAGTTCGTGACGATGTGCGTGCTGCGCCACTACCGCGAGCTCGGCCGCTATGCGCGCCAGCAGCGCGAAAGCCGCTGGCATTACGAGCTGCCGCGCGCCTCATACGATGTGCCGGTCGGGATCATGGGCATCGGCCTCTTGGGTGGCGCGGCCGCGCGCATGCTCAAGGGGATCGGCTTCCCAGTCGCGGGCTGGGGCCGCTCGCCGCGCACGATCGAGGGGATGGAGACGTTTCACGGCGCCGAGGGTCTGACGCCATTCCTCGCGCGGACGGAGATTCTGGTCTCGCTGCTGCCGCTAACCCGCGAGACGCGGCACATCGTCAATCGCGATGTGCTCTACCGGCTGCCGCGCGGCGCGAAGCTTGTCAATTGCGGGCGCGGCGGCACGGTCGATGAGGACGCGCTGCTGGCGGCGCTTGAGGACGGGCAGATCGCCGAAGCAACGCTCGACGTGTTCGAGACCGAGCCGCTGCCGCCCGAGCACCCGTTCTGGCGGATGGAGAATGTGCTGGTGCTGCCGCATATCGCGTCGATCGCGGTGCCGGAGATCGCCGCGCGCGACGTGGTCGAGAATATCCGCCGCCTGGCGAGCGGCGCGCCGCTGCTCAACATCGTCGATCGCGCCAGGGGGTACTGAGCGACGGCCGAGGATCGGCCGGGATTTATGTTATGCTAAGCCCCGTGGGGCACACTCCCGGCATGAGCCGTAAAATCCTTGTCATCGGCCGGATCGGCCAGATTGGCCACGAGCTGCATCGCGGCCGGTGGCCCGCCCGGTCCGAGGTCGAGTTTGTCGAGCGCCCGCAGATCGATTTGACGCGCACTCGCGAGGCCCGCGATATCGTCATCGCCGCGCGGCCCGCCATCGTCGTGAACGCCGCCGCTTATACCGCGGTCGATGCGGCAGAGAGCGATCCCGCCGCCGCCTTCGCGGTCAATCGCGACGGGCCGGCCGCCATCGCCGAGGCGTGCCGCGAAATCGGCGCCGCGATGGTCCATTTCTCGACCGACTACGTCTATGACGGGCGCAAGGCCGGCGCCTATGTCGAGACCGACCCGATCGGCCCGCTCTCGGTCTACGGCGCGAGCAAGGCCGAGGGCGACGCGGCGGTCGCCGCGCGGCTCGACCGTCATGCGATCCTGCGCACGTCCTGGGTCTACAGCGCGATCGGCCAAAATTTTGTCAAGACGATGCTGCGCCTCGGCGCCGAGCGCGACCGGCTCGGCATTGTCGACGATCAGCACGGCTCGCCGACATCCGCCGCCGATCTCGCCGGCGCGACGATCGCCGTGTGTACGGCGCTCGCGGCGGGCAAGGACGACGGTTACGGCGTCTTCCACCTTCGCGGCGGCGGCACGACGAGTTGGTTTGGGTTTGCGCGCGCGATTTTCCGCGAGGCGGCCGCGCGCGGCCTCAAGACGCCGCGCCTCGTCGAGCCGATCACGACCGAGGCCTATCCGACCCCGGCGGCGCGGCCGCGCAACTCGGTGCTCGATTGCGGCAAGATCGCTCACGTCTACGGCATCGTCGCGCCGCCATGGGAGCGGTCGCTGACGGCCGTCCTCGACGAGCTTCTCGCCGCGACGCCGCGCGCCGCCGTGACGGAAGGTGCGCTCTGATGAAGGGCATCGTCCTTGCCGGCGGCAAAGGCACGCGGCTTTACCCGATCACGCTCGCGGTGTCGAAGCAGCTGCTGCCGGTCTACGACAAGCCGCTGATCTATTACCCGCTATCGGTGCTGATGCTGGCCGGCATCCGCGACATCCTCGTCATCACCACGCCGCACGACCAGGCGCAGTTTCAGATGGTGCTGGGTGATGGCGCGGCGTGGGGCGTGTCGCTGAGCTATGCGGTGCAGGACGAGCCGCGCGGCCTCGCCGACGCGTTTATCGTCGGCCGCGAATTCGTTGGCGACGACCGGGTGGCGCTGGTGCTGGGCGACAACATGCTTTACGGCGCCGGCTTGAGCGAAGTGCTGGCGGCGGCGGCGCAGCGCGAGACCGGCGCCACGGTCTTCGCGTATCAGGTGACCGATCCGCAGCGTTACGGGATCGTCGCGTTCGACCGCGACGGACGCCCGACCAGTATCGAGGAGAAGCCGGCGCGCCCGCGCTCCAACTGGGCGGTTACCGGGCTTTATTTCTACGACAACGAGGTCGTCGACATCGCGGCCGCGGTGAAGCCGTCGGCACGCGGCGAGATCGAGATTACCGATGTCAATCGCACCTATCTCGAGGCCGGCAAGCTCGCGGTGCAAAAGCTCGGCCGCGGCTATGCCTGGTTCGACACCGGCACGCACGACTCGCTGCTCGAAGCGGCAGAATTTGTCCGCACCATCGAAAACCGCCAGGGCTGGAAGATTGCCTGCCTCGAGGAGATCGCCTGGCGCATGGGCTATATCGCCACCGAGGATCTGCTGCGCACCGCCGCCCGGTTCGACAAGAATGGCTACGGTGCCTATTTGCGCAACGTTGTCGCCGAAAGCGAATAATTTGGTCGGGGCGCGTGGTCGCCTGGAACGACGCGCGAACGATCTTCCGCTACTGTCCCTTTGCGGGTCTTGGTCGCAGATGCGATGCTCCGGAATGAACCGACGCGCTGGAAACTTTCGGCATTCGGCGGCGTTGCCGTGCCATCGCGCAAGCGCCCTTTATTGAGCAGTGAGCCCCCATGCTGATCGCCCTGATTGGCCTGATCCTTCTATCGGTCGTCGACGGTCTGTTTGCGTGGCTGGTGATCGGGGTGACGAGCCCTTGGGACGTGGCAGTACGGTCAATCGCGCTCGTCGCGTTGATCGGAGGGCCTGCCGCTGGGTTCGTGCTTTGGGCCTTTCGCCGGCCCAGAATTGGGCTCCTGTTTGCTTCAGTGCCGGCCGTCGTTGCCTTATTGCTCGCGGTGATCGTCGCCATACAATACAATAACCACCCTCATTGAGCCGTCAGAACGTCCACCTGCGGCGCCGAGCAGTCGCTTAGCCTGTCAGATTGAATGACCGCGGCCTAGCCAAGGCCGAAATTCAAAGTGAGACAGTGCCCCCGGCGCTGCTGCCTTCCCGTACGGTTTCGATGCGCTAAACTGCCCCAAGAAGCAGTCTGGCCATGGTCGGTCATGCGCTCGGGGAGGGCGATATGCAAGCGGATTACGTGATCGTTGGCGCCGGGTCGGCGGGCTGCGTCTTGGCCAGCCGGCTGACCGAGGATCCGAGCGTGCGGGTCATCCTGATCGAGGCGGGCGGCAAGGACTGGAACCCGCTGATCCATGTCCCGGCCGGGTTCTTCAAGATGCTCGACCACGGCACGCTGACGTGGAAATACCGCTCCGAGCCCGACCCAGGCCTTAATGGCCGCTCGATCGTCTACACCCGCGGCCGGGTGGTGGGCGGCTCATCGTCGATCAACGGGCTCATCTATATCCGCGGCCAACCCGAGGATTACGACCACTGGTCGCAGCTCGGCAATCGCGGCTGGTCGTGGGACGACTGCCTGCCGTATTTCCGCGAGGCCGAGCGCTGGGAGGGCGAGGAGACGGCGGTGCGCGGCAAGAACGGGCCGCTCTACACCTCGCGGATGGATCGCCTGCCGATCTGCGCCAGCGTCGTCGAGGCCGGCGAGGAGCTGGGGCTCGAATATCGCGAGGACGTCAACTCCATCACCCCCGGCGCCGCCGAATGTGTCGGCTGGTGCCAGCAGACCCGCGGCGGCAGGCGGCGCGCCAGCGCCGCCCGCACCTACCTGAAGCCAGCGCTGAAGCGCGGCAATCTTCAGCTGGTGACGCACGCGCTGGTGCATCGCGTCGTGTTCGACGGCAAGCGCGCTGTCGGGGTCGAGTTCTCGCGCGGCGGGCAGGTTGAACAGGCGGATGCGGCGCGCGAGGTGATTCTGTCAGCGGGCGCGATCGGCTCGCCGCATATCCTGCAATTGTCGGGTGTCGGCGACCCCGAGCATCTCGGCCGGATCGGCGTGCCGGTGGCGCACGAGCTCAAGGGCGTCGGCAAGAACATGCAGGACCATTTCCAGGCGCGCGTCGCCTATTCGGTCGTCGGCGCGCAGACCGCCAACGAGCGCTCGCGCGGGCTGCCGCTCGCCGGCGAGGTGATCCGCTGGCTGCTCACCGGCAAGGGCATGCTGACTTACAGTCCGTCGCTGGTCGCCGCCTCGGTCAAAGTGCTGGAGGAATCCGCCACGCCCGATATGCAGATCACCTTCGCGCCTGGCAGCTTCAAGGGCGGGCAGATCGGCGAACTGGAAGAGACGCCGGGCCTTTCGGCCGGCGCCTGGCAGATGCGGCCGCTGTCGCGCGGCTACGTCGAGGCCAAGACCAACAAGCCGGGCGACGCGCCGGCGATCAACCCGCGCTATTTGTCGGAAGAGAGCGACCGGCGCGCGGTGATTGGCGGGTTGCGCTTCGCGCGGCGGCTGTTCGACACGCTGGCGCTGCAGAAATTCTGCCGGGAGGAGACCCTGCCGGGCCGCCAGGTCGAGAGCGACGACGAGTTGCTCGACTACGCGCGCAGTTATGGCGGCACCTGCTACCACGCGAGCTGCACCTGCATGATGGGGCAGCACAAGCTAGCGGTGGTCAATGACGCGCTGCAGGTTCACGGGCTCGAAGGCCTGCGCGTCATCGACGCCTCGGTGATGCCGGCGGTCACCTCGACCAACACCAACGCACCGACCATCATGATCGCCGAAAAGGGCGCGGTGGCGATCAAGGCCGCGGCAAAGCAAAGGCTGGCGGCATAGGTTGCGCAGCCGCGCGAATTGGGCTGAAGTCCCGCTAACTGGGTAAGGAGGAACCCCCGATGCCGTTTTATGAAAAAGGCAATGTCCGCGTTCGCTACGAAGAGGCCGGTTCCGGCTTTCCGCTGCTGGTGACGCCGGGCGGCGGGCTCAATTCGCGGGTCGCCATGTGGCCGACCGCCGCGATCAACGCGATGGAGGAATTCAAAAACGATTTCCGCTGCATCACCATGGATCAGCGCAACGCCAATGGCGGCGAGTCGACTGGCCCGGTACCGACCGAGAACGGATGGGACGCTTATGCCGACGACCAGCTCGGGCTGATGGACCATCTCGGCATCGATAAGTTCTTTTACATGGGCTACTGCATCGGCGGCTGCTTTGCCGGGAAGCTGTTGCAGCGTGCGCCAAACCGCGTCGTCGCGGCGGTGTTCCACCAGACGGTCGGCCACCGGCCGGAAGACCCGGGCGTCATGATCCGGCACAGCACTGATAATTGGCTGCCCGATTTCAAGAAGCGTCGGCCCGAGGTGTCGCAAGACACGATCGACAAGTTCTTCCACAGTCTTTGGGAAGCGCAGCCGGACTTTCTCTACAGCGTGTCGCGCGACTTTATCCGCAATTGCCACACGCCGATCCTGGTGCTGCCGGACGACACGCCCTCGCATCCGCTGCAGACCTCGATCGACGTCGCGTCGCTGGCGCCCAATTCCGACATCACGGTGTTCCCGTGGCGCGAGCCGGAAGAGCTGCGGCAGCGCATGATCGCCAAGGTGCGCAGCTTCTTGAAGGCGAACGTCCCCATGGGCGCGGCCGCGCAGTAAGGAGGTAGCCATGCCGACCTATCAACGAGGCGACGTCAGCATCCATTACGAAGAGGCCGGGTCCGGGTTTCCGCTGCTGGTCATCCCGGGCGGCGGTCTCAATTCGACCGTGGAGGGGTTGAAGACCCACCCATTCAATCCGCTCACCGAGTTCAGCAACGAGTTCCGGGTCATCGCCGCCGATCTGCGCAATGCCAAGGGCGGTCAGTCGACAGGGCCGCTCGAGGCTGAGCGGCCGTGGGAGGCCTATACGGACGACCACCTCGGCCTGATGGACCATCTCGGCATCGGCAAGTTCATGGTGCTCGGCTTCTGCATCGGCGGCCCGTTTATCTGGAACCTGCTGAAGCGGGCCGGCGACCGGATCGTCGCCGCCGTGCCGGTGCAGCCGAGCGGCTATCGCCACGAAATGCCCGAGCTGTCCTACAACAACAACATGAAGGGCTGGGGCCCCGAGTTGTGTGCGCGCCGTCCCGATATCACGATGGCGCAAGTCGACAAGTTCCTCAGCAACATGTACCGCGGCGAGCGCGCCGACTTCGTCTACACGGTGAGCCGCGATTTCGTGCGCCAGTGCCA
>DATHCK010000166.1:0-8871 GCA_035319545.1 Allostellaceae bacterium
CGACATCGCGGCCAAAGGCGAGCAGCCGCTCGATATGCCCTTCGTCCGGAGCGACGATCTCGGGCCGGGGTCCCGGCGTGATCACATCATTGAAGCGCAGCGACTCCCGGCGATGCGCCGGGAAATCGAGAAACGCCACGGGGTCCGGCCAATGCGGATCGAGGATCGACAGCACATGCGTGACCCCGGCTTCGCAATGCTCGCCCAGTTCGGAAATGCCGCAGATCGTGATCTTCATCGTGCGCTGGCCTCGCGCCACAGCTTGATGCCGCCACGCGGCACGCTCGTCACGCTAACGCCGGCGAGCATGACGCGTCAGCTTATATCGATCGCATATTTCTTCAGCGTGTCGAGCGGCACGATGTCGAGCGTCGCCTCATGGGTCGCCCGCAAGCGGATGCGCGGCGCCTTGCCGGCGTCGAACGCCTCCTTCCAGCGCGCCGCGCAGAGGCACCAGCAATCGCCCGGCTTCAGCCCGTCAAAGCCGAATTGCGGCACCGGGGTCGACAGGTCGTTGCCCGCCGCTTTCGAGAAGGCGAGAAAATCGGCGGTCATCTGCGCGCACACCGTGTGCACGCCGAAATCCTCGGGCCCGGTGTTGCACGCGCCGTCACGGTAGAAGCCGGTCAGCGGCTTGGCGCAGCATTCGGTCAGCGTCTCGCCCAGCACATTCTTCGACGGCGCCTGCCGCCGCCCGGGGTCGTAACCGCCTGCATCGGGCATCCTGTTCTCCTTTAAGCCGGCTTCCGCTCGCCGTGCCGCTTTTCGATCGCGTCCCAGATTTTGGCGGCGAGATTGTCATTGTTAAGGCGGCCGATCTCCTGAATGCCGGTCGGCGAGGTGACGTTGATCTCGGTCATGTAGTCGCCGATCACGTCGATCCCGACAAAGACGAGCCCCTGCTCCTTGAGCGTCGGGCCGATCGCCGCGCAAATCTCCAATTCGCGCGGGGTGAGCTCGGTCTTCACTCCGCGCCCGCCGACATGAAGATTGGCGCGCGCCTCACCCTCCGCCGGCACGCGCAGCACGCCGCCCGCCGCCTCGCCGTCGACCAGCACGATGCGCTTGTCGCCCTGGCGCACCTCGGGAATGTAGCGCTGCACCATGACCGGCTCGCGATACATCTGCTGGTACATTTCGAGGAGCGAGCTGAGGTTGTCGTCGCCCGGCCGCAAATGGACGATCCCCGCGCCGCCGTTGCCGAAGAGCGGCTTCAGCACGATTTCCTTGTGCTCGTCCCAGAACGCCTTGATCTCGTCGCGGTCGAGCGACAGGAGGGTTGGCGGCATCAGCTCCTTAAAGCGCAGCACAAAGAGTTTTTCCGGCGCGTTGCGCACCGAAGTCGGATTGTTGACGACAAGCGGCCCCTCGGGCGGCAGCAGCTCCAACAGATGCGTCGCGGTGATGTAGGCCATGTCGAAGGGCGGGTCCTGACGCATCAGGACCACGTCGACGCCTTCGAGGTCGAGTTCCTCCTCGTCGCCGAATTTGTGGTGGTCGCCGTAGCGGCGGAACACTTCGAGCTTGCGGGCCTTGGCGAAGAGCCGGCCGCCGCGCAGGGTCAGCGCCGTCGGCAGGTAATGGAACAGCGCATGGCCGCGCTTTTGCGCTTCCTCGGCGAGCGCGAAGGTCGAATCCGCGTCGATATTGATGGTGTGGATCGGATCCATCTGGATCGCCACCGCCAGACCCATGATGGTCTCCTCTCCAAGTGCGGCGGCACATCCGTGCTGCCTTCGGCCGGAGCCGCAGACCGCGCGGAGGCGCGGTCTATTTGATGATCGTTATCGTGCTGCCCGGCCCGAGCAAGCTCAACAATGAAATCAACACCTCATGCCCAACCGCGAGGCATCCTTCCGTGCCGGCGAAATCGGGTGAGGCGCAATGCAGAAAAATGGCGCTGCCCCTGCCCGGCACGATGGGATCGGTGTTGTAGCCGATCACGGCGATGACATCGTAAAGCCCGTCGTCGCGCCACAAATCCTCGTGGCTCGCGGGGTAGGGCAGTGCGACCAGCTGGTTGTAGCTCGGGTCGGCCGGGTCGTCGCACCAGCCGTCTTTGGGCGACAGCGCGGCGAGCGGCAGCGCGGTCCGGGGCGCGACGAGCCGATCGGGGCGGTAAAACACGCGCAGCAGCGGGAAGGCGCCGGCCGGGCTGGCATGGTCGCCCTCGCGCTTGTCGGCGACGATGCCGGCCTTGCCGCACGCCGCGCGCGCCGACCCGCCGGGCCATGACAGCACGCCTTTTTCGTAGACGAGATCGGCGTGGCTCATGGCGAATACCGGCAAGGGCAGGGCGGCGAGTGCGGCAAGGATCGTCCGTCGCAGGATCACCGTTTGAGCCTACCACCCCGGCGCAGGCCGGGGCCCATGTTTCAGCATGGTCGGGGCTCGGATAAATGGGTCCCAGCCTGCGTCGGGATGGTGCTAATTTTCTTTGAAATGAGGAGCCCATCCATGCGCAACAGCCGGATCGACGTCCGACCCATCGCCGGGGCGTGCGGCGCCGAGATTTACGGCGCCGAGATCGCCACCGACGTCGATGACGGGGTGATCGCGGACATCCGTCAGGCGCTCAACCAGCATGGCGTCATCTTCTTCCGCGACCAGGAATTCGACGCCGATCAGCACAAGGCCTTCGCCCGCCGCTTTGGCGAGATTTTCGTCCATCCCAATTACCGCGGCATGCAGGCGGACGACGAGATCGTCATGATCCGCCGCGAACCGGGCGACCAGCACATTGTCGGCGAGGACTGGCACGCCGACACGACGATGATGGAAGAGCCGCCGATGGGCGCGATCCTCTACGCGCTCGACGTGCCGCCCTATGGCGGCGATACGCTCTTCGCCAACCAGTATCTCGCCTACGAGACGCTGTCGGATGGCATGAAGAAGATGCTCGCGGGCTTGCGCGCGGTGCACACCGACCGGCTCGTCGCCGGCCCGGTCGCCAACCGCAACGCCTATCGCGTCACCAAGGTGCGGCAGGGGCCGGATTGGCGCGAGACGATCAATACCCATCCCGTCGTGCGCACCCACCCCGAAACCGGCCGCAAGCTCCTCAATGTCAACAAGGCCTACACGGTCGGCTTTGAGGGGATGACCGAGGAAGAATCGAAGCCGCTGCTCGACTATTTGCTCGAGAACGGCAATCGGCCGGAATTCACCTGCCGCTTCCGCTGGGAGAAAGGCTCGGTCGCGTTCTGGGACAATCGCGCGGTCAAGCACCTGGCGATCCACGACGCCGGCCCCTATCTGCGCGTGATGCGCCGGGTGCAGATCGCCGGCGACAAGCCGTATGCGTAAGGCCGAGCTTTACCGCGATCTGGCGGCGCAGCTCGCATCGCTGATCGAGGGCGAAAGCGACCGTATCGCCAATGCCGCGAATATGGCGGCGCTCGTTTATCACGGTCTGCCCGATCTCAACTGGGCCGGGTTCTATTTCACCCGAGGGGCCGAGCTGGTGCTGGGGCCGTTTCAGGGTCAGCCGGCCTGCGTGCGCATCCCCTGGGGCAATGGCGTTTGCGGTGCCGCCGCATCGCGCGCGGAGACCGTGCTGGTGCCCGACGTGCACGACTTTCCCGGTCACATCGCCTGCGACCCGGTCTCGCGATCCGAACTGGTCGTACCGCTCGTCGAGGACGGCCGCGTCACTGGCGTGCTCGACCTCGACAGCCCAAGCCTCGCGCGCTTCGATGCCGAGGACCAGGCCGGCTGCGAGCATCTCGTGCGGGTATTTCTCCGCCGATAAATTCGCCACAATCCCGTGGCAGCTTCATCCTCAAGGTCGGATGATGCAATGGGCGCGGCCTGCAGATTCCCAGCAGAAGCAGGCTAAACGTCACGATATCGGCTACTTTTGATGGGGAGGGTACAAATGGGCGCGATGATCGAATTTTCCCGACCCGACCACGGCCGGACCAAAGGGTATCTGGCGACAACGGAAGGCAATAACCGGCCGGGCATCGTCGTCATCCAGGAATGGTGGGGGCTCAACGACCAGATTTGCGGCGTCGCCGACCGCTTCGCGCGCGCGGGCTACACCGCGCTGGCGCCCGATCTCTACAAGGGCCGCCTGACGGCCGTGCCCGACGAAGCCAACCATCTGATGTCGAACCTAAATTTCCTGGACGCTACGCATCAGGATCTGCGCGGCGCGGTGGTGCATCTCAAATCGCAAGGGTGCGGCAAGGTCGCGGTGATGGGCTTCTGCATGGGCGGTGCGCTGACCGTCGCCTCGGCCGTGCACATCCCCGAGATCGCCGCGGGTGTCTGCTTTTACGGCATCCCGCCGAAGGAATTCGCCGACCCCGCCAAGATCACGGTGCCGTTCCAGGGTCATTTCGCCAACCAGGACGATTGGTGCACCCCCGCGGCGGTCGACGCGCTGGAGACGGCGATGCAGGGGTCGAAGCCGGAAATCTACCGCTACGACGCGGCGCACGCGTTTTTCAACGAGCGCAGCGCCGCCTACGACGTCGCCTGCGCGACCCAGGCCTGGGACCGCATGGCGGCGTTTCTGAAGGCGAAGCTCGGCTAGGCTTCCGGCGGGCCCTTGAGTTCGACGGTGTTGCCGTCAGGGTCGGTGATGTAGATCGACGAGCCGTAGCCTTCGGCGCCGTAGCGGCGCTGCACCGGGCCGGCGGCGACGCCGTTCTTTTCGAGATGCGCGGTGATCGCGTCGACATCCATCTTGGCGATGCGCACCGCGTAATGGTCGACATTGCGCCCGGGCTTTTCACCCGGCCCGCACGGCACCAGATCGATCATCGAGGTGCCGGCGCGCAGCTGCACGAGGCCAATCGACTCGAGGCGCCGCTCGACGGGGCAGCCGAGCACCTTGCCGTAAAACTGGATGGCGCGGTCCATGTCCGCGACCCGCAGCACGACATGGTCGAGCCCGGTGATCGTCACCGGAAGACCGGCGGTCTGGCTGAGGATTTTGACGTCGTCAGGCATCGCGATGCTCCTTGCACGAGGAACAGCGGAAAGTTTCGGCACGAAGCCTAGCAGGCGATAGACTGGGTTCAAAGCTCGGAGGGAGACACATGCAGGCGACCCGCATCGGCAGCTTCGAAATCAATCGCATCGCCGATTACGAAGGCCCGTTTTTCGCACCCAACGAATTCTTCCCCGATTTCGACCCCGCCGTCGTCGAGGAAAATGCCGCGCTGCTCGGGCCAAAACTGCTCGAGCCGGACACCGGCAAACTGATGTTCAGCTTCCACAGCTTCGTGGTGAAGACCGGCCGCCACACGATCCTCATCGACGCTTGTATCGGCAACGACAAGGAGCGCCCGACCCGGCCGCAATTCCACCATATGCAGACGCCGTTCATCGCCGATCTCGCCCGGCTCGGGGTCAAGCCCGAGGAGGTCGACTATGTGATGTGCACCCATCTCCACTGGGATCATGTCGGCTGGAACACGCGGCTCAAGGACGGCAGATGGGTCCCGACCTTTCCCAACGCCAAATACGTCATGGCCAAGAAGGAGCACGACCACTGGCAGGATTTTCACGCCAGCGGCGTCGATTCCCCGCATGCCCGGGCCTATGAGGACAGCGTCCTCCCGGTCGTTCGCACCAAGCAGGCGTTGCTGGTCGGCGACGATTACGCGCTCGATGACGGGCTGTGGTTTGAGTCGTACCCCGGCCACACGCCCGGCAATGTGGTGATCCACGCCAAATCGGGCGGCGAGCGGGGCGTCTTTATCGGCGACGTGCTGCACCACCCGCTGCAATGCATCAAACCGGAATGGTCAACCTTTGCCTGCACCGACGCGGAGCGCTCGCGGGTGAGCCGCACCCGGCTCATCGAGACCTATGCCGAAAGCGATGCGATGATCCTGCCGGCCCATTTCCCGGCCCCGACTTGCGGTCACATCAAGCGTCACGGGAGCGCCTACCGCTTCGATTTTCACGCCTGACCGGCGGGTGCTGGGCCGCATGCCCCTAAGCCGTTGAAGCTTGTCGGAATTGTCACGCCGAGCCCGCGCACTGGATCGGCGTGGGTTCGATCAATAGTTTAGAATCAACGGGTTACCGATACATTCGCGAAGCGCATCGGGGGAACAAGACAGCATCGGGCTTGTTGGCAAGACGAGCCGCATACAGCGGTTCGTCCCGTTGGAACAGTTTTGGGAGACCCCGATGTATCGCACTCTGACCGCCGCAGTGGCGCTCGCCGCCGGCCTCGGCTTGGCCGGACTGGCCCACGCGCAATCGAATGCGCCGACCAACCAGCCGATGGGCGCGCCGGACACGACGGCCATGTCGCCCTCCGGTGCGGCGGGCGGCGGCACGCAGCCGCAGGCAACCAGAAACCAGAACATGCAGCAGGCCTCCGTCTCGCAATCCGAGATCCAGCAGGCCCAGCAGCAGCTGAAGGCGCAGGGCCTCTACCGCGGTCAGGTAGACGGCGTGAACGGGCCGCAAACCCAGCAGGCGGTGATGGCGTTTCAGCGCGAGCATGGCTTGCCGGAAACCGCGCAGCTCGATCAGCAGACGCTGAGCCAGCTGAACAGCGGCGGTCAGCAGCCGGACCAACAGGCGCCGACGCAGGGTATGACACCGTCCAGCCCGGCCGGTACGCAGAACCCGGCGCAGCAAAATGGGCCGACGGGCACCGCTCCCGGTGGCACGACCAACCGCTAGCGCCGATGACCAATGGCGCGTCGGCCTCTATCGGCGCGCCATTGCGCACTTCAAGCATTTCGTGAATTTGGCCTAACGCAGGCGCTCGGGCATAGTGGGCGGCGATGCCGTCCATTGGCCCGACAACCGAACCTGCCGCCCAAGACACGAGCGTAGCGATTCAACGACGGGGACGCGCGGCGCTGCCGTCGGTCGACCGTGTGCTGCGCGCGGCCGACGCGTTGATCGAAGCTCACGGAAGGGCGCTCGTCACCGAGGCGGTGCGCGACGTGCTCGCCGCGCATCGCGAGCGCGGAGCGGCGGCCGGTATCGACGCCATCCTGACCGAGACCGAGGCTTCGGTTGCCCAAACGATGCGGCCATCGCAGCGCCGTGTCTTCAACCTCACCGGCACGGTGCTGCACACCAATCTCGGCCGCGCGCCGCTGCCGGAGGAGGCGATCGCGGCCGCGGCCGAGGCCATGCGCGAGCCGACGACGCTCGAATACGAGACCGAAGGCGGCCGGCGCGGCGAGCGCGACGATCATGTCGCGGGCTGGCTGAGGCGCCTCACCGGCGCCGAGGCGGCGCTTGCGGTCAACAACAATGCCGGCGCGCTGGTGCTGGCGCTCAACGCGCTCGCGGCCGGCAAGGAGGCGATCGTCTCGCGCGGCGAGCTGATCGAGATCGGTGGCGCCTTCCGCCTGCCGGACATCATGGCGCGGGCCGGGACGAGCTTGCGCGAGGTCGGCACTACCAACCGCACCCATCTGCGCGACTTCGCCGGCGCGATTGGGCCGCAGACGGGCCTCATCCTCAAGGTTCACACCAGCAATTACGAAATCCAGGGCTTTACCGCCGCGGCGCCGACATCGGAGCTCGTGGCGCTGGCGCACCGCCACCATCTGCCGCTGGTCGAGGATTTGGGCAGCGGCACGCTGGTCGATCTCGACCGATGGGGGCTGCCGCACGAGCCGACCGTCGCCGAGGCGCTCGCCGCCGGCGCCGACCTGGTGACCTTTAGCGGCGACAAGCTGCTTGGCGGGCCGCAGGCGGGGCTCGTCGTCGGCCGCGCCGATCTGATCGCCATGCTGGCGCGTAATCCGCTCAAACGGGCGCTGCGCCTCGACAAGATCCGCCTGGCGGCGCTCGAGGCGGTGCTGCGGCTTTATGCCGACCCCGACCGGCTCGCTACCCGGCTGCCGACGCTGCGGCTGTTGGTACGTCCGGCGGGCGCGATCGCTGCGCTCGCGCAACACCTGGCGCCGCCGGTCGCTGCCGCACTTACCGGTATAGCCACGGTGGAGATCGTCGAGACCAAGAGCCAGATCGGCAGCGGTGCGCTGCCGGTGTCGCTGCTGCCGAGCGCGGGTCTGGCGCTGCGCCCGGTGGGCGGGTCCGGGAAAGCGGTCGAGAAGCTGGCGCAAAGGCTGCGCGACTTGCCGATCCCGGTGATCGGCCATATCGCCGGGGGTGCGATGGTGCTCGATCTGCGCTGCCTCGAGGACGAGGCTGGATTCGTCGCCAACTTCAGGCCGGCATGATCCTCGCCACCGCCGGTCATGTCGATCACGGCAAGACGTCACTGGTGCGCGCGCTCACCGGGGTCGACGCCGACCGCCTGCCGGAGGAAAAACGCCGCGGGCTGACCATCGACCTCGGCTTCGCCTACATCACGCTGCCCGACGGCACCGAGCTGGGCTTTGTCGATGTGCCGGGCCACGAGCGCTTTCTCCCGAACATGCTGGCCGGTGTCCTGTCGATCGACCGGGTGCTTCTGATCGTCGCCGCCGATGACGGGCCAAAGCCGCAGACCCTCGAGCATCTCGACATCCTCGGCCTGATCGGCGTTGCCGAGGTGACCGGGGTCGTCACCAAGATCGACCGCGTCGATGCCGCCAGGCGCGCCGCGGTCATCGCCGAGGTGACCGCGCTGCTCGCCGACGCGGGCTATGGCGACGCGCCGATCCTCGCCGTGTCGAGCCATACCGGCGAGGGCGTTGCTGCGCTCGCCGCGCATTTGTCCGAACGCGCCGCGCTCGCCGACGCGGCCCGCGCCGCGACACCGCCCGAAGGCGCGTTCCGGCTGCCGATCGACCGCGTCTTTTCGCTGCCGGGGATCGGCATGGTGGCGACCGGCACCGCCGCCAGCGGCGGTGTCGCGCCGGGGGATAGGCTGTTGCTCAGCCCACGCGGGATCGAGGTCAGGGTACGCGGTATCCACGCCCATAACCGACC
>DATHCK010000167.1:0-12109 GCA_035319545.1 Allostellaceae bacterium
CGCCCGAGCCGGAGCCGGTCGTCGCGGCGTCTCCGCCGCCCGAGCCGGAGCCGGTCGTCGCGGCGTCTCCGCCGCCCGAGCCGGAGCCGGTCGTCGCGGCACCTCCGCCGCCCGAACCAGAACCCGAACCCGAGCCGGTTCCCGAACAGCCGGCGGCGGGACCGCAGGATGTCGGTACGGAGATACTGCTACACATCATGGGTTTGGGTGATCGGCGCTATGTCGAACCCGGATGGGCGGGAAATCCCGGAAGCAAGCGCCAGATCGAAGCGCTCAGCATTCGTCCGCGCGACGCGTTGGCGCCGAGCGCCGTCGAGTTCCGCGTCTTTGCCCAGGAGGGACGCGCGACGGCCTGGGTCAGCAACGGCAACTACGCCGGCACGCGCGGTCGCAACCTGCCGCTGACCGGGTTTGCGGTCCGTCCCGCGACCGATCTCGGCGAGCGCCTGCAGATCACCTACGAGGGCTCGTTTTTCGAGGGCGGCGTGGTGGGGCCGAAGCAAAATGGCGAGCTATGCGTGTCGCCGATCGCCGACGACCCGCTTGAGGCGGTGCGCGTGACGATCATCGACCAGGGCGATACCGCCACGTAGAAAGGCTGTCCACCGGCGGCAAAAAGAAGAATGGCCGGAACCGAAGTTCCGGCCAAGTTTGAACAGGGAGGCTTCACGTCTAAGAGACGTAGGATCCGAAGACCCTTTTCCCGAGAACGAGTCTCGGGAAACTCGCGCGGGCAAAACCACACCCGCCAAAGCTCGCGGCGACGTCCGTCGCACGCCCTGAAGATGGGCCGCCAACCGTGGGCTTACCAGCCGGAAATCGTCCTGCCTCGTCTGCAAAAAAAGCAATGCTATCAAATCGTCAGTATCTTCCACGGCTTCCGCCGCGGCAAACTCATAAGGTCAGTAGCATTTCCCTGTGCGGCTATCCGCCGAGGCGTCCTTCGGCCACTTTGCGCAGCAGGAAATCGCGGAACACGCTGATGCGCTTCGACGTGCGCAGCTCTTCAGGGTAGACGAAATAAGCCTCGTTTGGCGGGCCCGAGACCTCGGGCAGCACGCGCACCAGGCCGTTATGCTCGTTGGCGACAAAATCCGGCAACGCGGCGAGGCCGAGCCCGCTCATGATCGCCCGCAACATGCCGTAGGTATTGTTGACCGTCAGGATTGGCCGGCGGTCCTGCCCTGATCTGGTGCCGACCTCGAGCAGCCAGTTGACTCCCGGCACGGGCGGACGGGCATCCTCGCCATAGACGATGATGCGATGCTCTTCGAGGTCTTCCGGCCGCTGCGGCATGCCGTATTTCTGGAGGTACTCGTTGGTCGCGTAGATATGCACTTGGACGCTGACCAGGTGGCGCTGGATCAGATCGGGTTGGCGCGGCGGCGACATGCGAATCGCCACATCCGCCTCGCGCATCGACAGGTCGAGCTCCGAATCGTCGACCACCAGGCTCACCTGGATTTCGGGATAGAGGTCGAGAAACTCGCGAATCCGCGGGGTCAACCAGATCGAGCCGAATGCGACCGTCGTGGTGATCTTCAAGGGTCCCTTGGGGCGATCCTTGGACTCGGAGATGAGGCCCTCGGCCATCGCCAGCTTGGCGAACACCTCGCGCGCGGTGCGGAAGAGGAGTTCGCCCTGCTCGGTGAGAATCAGGCCGCGTGCGTGGCGGTGGAAGAGCGGCACGCTGAGGCTTTCCTCGAGCGCGCTGATCTGGCGGCTCACCGCCGACTGGCTGAGATTCAGCGATTCGCCGGCATGGGTGAAGCTGCCGGCTTCGGCGACCGCGTGAAACACGCGCAATTTGTCCCAATCCATCGCCATCGGGACGCTCCTAGCTCCTTACTCGGCGGCCTTCGCCGGCGCGGCGTCTTCCTGCGCCGCGATGAACTTTTCGGCTTCGAGCGCGGCCATGCAACCCATTCCCGCCGCCGTGACCGCCTGACGGAACACCTTGTCCTTGACGTCGCCGGCGGCGAACACGCCGGGAATATCGGTCGCGGTCGAATCGGGCTTGGTCAGGATGTAACCCTCTGGGTCGAGCCGCAGCTGCCCGGCCACCAGCTCGGTGACTGGGGTGTGACCGATCGCGATAAAAACGCCTTCGCAGGTACGCTCGCTCACGGTGCCGGTCTTGACGTTGCGCAGCCGGACGCCGGTGACCTCGGGCGGTTCCGGCGTGCCGAGGATCTCCTCGACAACGCTGTCCCACACCACCGCGATCTTCGGATTGCGGAACAGCCGGTCCTGCAAGATCTTTTCGGCGCGCAGCGTGTCGCGGCGATGGATCAGCGTCACGCGGCTGGCGTGGTTGGTGAGGTAGAGCGCCTCCTCGACCGCGGTGTTGCCGCCGCCCACGACCACCACCTCCTTGTCGCGGAAGAAGAAGCCGTCGCAGGTCGCGCAAGCCGACACCCCGAAGCCGCGATAAATGTCCTCGCTCGGCAGGCCGAGCCAGCGCGCTTGCGCGCCGGTGGCGAGGATGATCGTGTCACCGCTATAGGTGTCGCCCGAATCGCCGGTGACCGCGAACGGTTGCCGCGACAAATCGAGCTTTACCGCCAGATCGGTGATGATTTTGGTGCCGACGTGTTCGGCCTGGGCCTGCATCTGCTCCATCAGCCACGGGCCCTGGATCACGTCCGCGAAGCCGGGGTAGTTCTCGACGTCGGTGGTGATGGTCAGCTGCCCGCCCGCCTGCAGCCCGCATAGCAGAAGCGGATGCAGATTCGCCCGCGCTGCGTAGATCGCCGCGGTGAACCCGGCCGGGCCCGCGCCGATAATCAAGACCTTGCTGTAATGATGCTCCGGCATCACGCGAATTCCGATCGATGGGACAGCGTACTATACCATTTTTATGACACGCGACAGGGTTGCGAGCCCGATCATAAGCCAGATTGCTCATAAGCTAGCTTAGTATCCGAACATATGGTCGAGGCTGAACCCGCCGTTAGGGCCAATGAGCCCGTGATAGCCGAAGAGCCGGCAGGTCGGGTCGCGGATCACCGCATAGGCGCGGTGACCGGCAGCCTTGCGTGTCTTTTCGTCGAACAGCTCGCGGTAGCGCCACAGCACTGAGCCAGAGCAAGGAATCGCAAGGGATTGCCGCGCGATCTCCACCCCGCCTTCGTCGCGCAGAATCACCTCGGTTGCGCTTTTAGCCCGCCACGGCAGCGAGGCCGGGTAGATCAGGTGGCACAGCGTGTCGTGATCGCTGTCGCCGAGCCGCAGGAACAGCGTCGTCGACAGTCCCGGCGGGCGGCCCGAATAGGATTGCGGCTCGTCGCGATAGGTGAGGATCGTGTTGAAGACATGCGCGCCAAAGCTCGTTTCCGCCGCATGTCCGCTGGCGCGATGGCGATAGCGAAAGAGCGCGTGCAGCCAGCCGTCGCCATCGCCGCCTTCGCAAAAATCATAGGTCAGCTCAACATGGCCATACCCCCCGCCGAGCGGCGCGGAGATCTCATCGAGCTCGAGCGCGGTGCGATGCCCACGCGGCAGCCGGCCGAAACGGTGCCGGGCGACCTCACGCCCGTCGGGATCATAGACGATCGCGGCGATCGGCAGCTCGGCCTGGCTGACCGCCATCGGTGTCGGCAGCAGCAGGCTTTGCCACTCGCCACGCGGCAGGATCGGTGCCGGCAGCAGATAGCCCTTGCCCAGCGTCTCGGCGAGGTGCGGCAGCTCCGGGTTGGGCTTCAGATCGCCGCGCTCGACATTGGCATGGGCGATGCGCCGCCTGTCGCCGTCGATCACCTCGTAGCGCGGCCGCACCATATGCTTGCCCGCAAAGAGCTCGATCTGCCCTGGCCAGCGTAGGTCGGGCAACAGCTCCGTCACATCAAGAACGCGCGTCGCGAACCCGCCGATCGGCTCGTCGAGCCGGGCGATGTCGTTGCTCCCCATCGCCGCGAGGCCGATCACCCCGACGGGGATCGGCGCGGCGTGCGAATTCTGCAGCCACAGCAAGACCCGCTCGCCGGGAGCCGGCGCGGGTAGCCCAGCATAGCGGTCGGACGGCCAGGCATTGGCGTCGTGCGTGCACGATAGCGCGCGGTCGTCGCTGCCGTAGGTGTCGAGCGCGTATTTGACGATGTCGTGCCCCGCTGCGCCCGCGACATGCAGGAACAGCTGGCCGGCGAACTCGCCAAGCCCGAAGCGCCGCCGCACCGCGCCGCTGTCGATGACGATGGCGCCGGCCTCGGCGGTCGGCGCTTCCGACCATTCGGCGACAATGTTGCCGCCTCCGTCGAACAGGGTCAGCCAGCAAGTGACGCCCTTCGACCCATAACCCGGCCAGTAGTTCGCCGTGACGAGCCGCGTGTGCACCGCCCCGCTGTCGCGGAACAGTACGAAGTTGGTCGCAAAATTGAGCGGGTCCAGATAGCTGGTCTTGTTAGTCAGCCGCTCGGTCGGGATTCGCATCTCGTCGAGGCTGAAAACATCGCAATTCGGCGGCATGAACGGCGCTAGCTGGCCGATCAGCCGGTCGGCGTCGAAGGCGGCGACCAGCACCGCGCGCGCCGCCGAGCGCGCCAGCGCCGGCACGCCCTCGGCGACGCGGCCGAGCGCGGGTTTGCCGATCCGCGCGACGTCCTGCACGTAAACCGCTTCGATATCGAGCGCGGATACATCGAAGAGCTCCGCGAAGCCCTCGGCCGCGCCTTGCGGATCGACGATCGCGACCTTGCCGTAGCGCTTCAGGCGTTCGATCAGCGCGCGGCCCGGCGCCGCGGCGAGCGGATGAGCCAGCGCCTTATAGAGCGCGTTGCCGCCGCGGACATTGTCGAATGTGTCGATGCACAAGGCCATCGCCTATCCTACGCGATAATTCAGACGGCGGGCGCGGCGTCGTGCGCCGCCGGGCGGCCGCCTTCGCGCCGGCGCAATAGCCAGAGGGCGATGAGGCGCGTCGCCACGACCCCGATCGCCGCCCCGGCGATGACATCGCTCAAATAATGCTGGTCGGTAATGACCCGGCTTGCCGCGACCATCACCGCCGCCGCGACGTAAAGCCAGAGCGGACGCGGCCACAGGCACCAGAGCGCCGTCATCAGCGCCGCTATGGTGGTTGCATGTCCCGAGGGAAACGACCAGTGGTCGGCGCGAAATCCGAACCATGAGAAACCGTAGGCGCCGCCATCGAACAGCAGTTTCGGCCGGGTGCGGCCGATGACGATCTTCAGCAGATCGGCGACGAGCCCCGATCCGGCGACCGCCACGAAAATAAAGCCGGGGATATAGGCGGTCGCGCGCATCGCCTCGGCGCGCGATCGCAATCGCCCCCATTCGCCCCCCCAGCGCAGCACCGCAAACGCCAGCCCCGTCAGGATCAGATACGGGTAGCCGAGGCCGAACCACTGCAACTCGCCAAAAAACGACTGCAGCGCGCCGCGATCCACATGGAAGAAATCGGCGATCGGGCGATCGATCCAGACAATTGCAACAAACTCGGCAAGCACAAAGGCCGCCACCCACAACACGCGCTGCCCGGCTGTCGTCTCGCTGAGCCGGTCGACAAAGGCGATGATCGGCGTCGCGCCGTCATGAGCGACAAGCCAACAATGCAACAGCCATGTCACGCCGACGATCAGCAGCCCGGCATCGACGATATCCGACAGGAAATGATGCCCCGCGGCGATGCGCGCGAGCCCGACCAGCGCGCCGAACGACAGCGCCGCCGCCATCGCAATGTCGCGCGGCCGGCCGACGGGGATCAGAAACGGGAACATAACAAGCGAGAACCCGAGCGCCGCGTGACCCGAGACAAAGGAGCAGTTGCGGTCGCACTGATCGGCCGGCAGCGGCGCCGCGGTGAATTGGCGCTGGCCGCCGAACGCCTCGATCTGGTACGGCCGCGCCCGGCCCCAATGATCCTTGAGCACGGTGTTGACGAGGATGCCAGGGCCGATCGCCAGCGCCGCGACGAGAAAGATCACCGCGTTGCGGTCGAGATGCCAAAGCGGCCGCCCGACAAACCGCAGCCACAGCGCGCCGGTAAGCGCGATCAACAAGATGGCCCAGGTGATCCAGCGGATCGACCGGGTGAACTCGCTGATTGGCGGCCAGTCCGCGAGCGTGAACCCGTGCGCCGGGTTGTAGAACAAGCCGCTGACGAAGAGGTCGACTTGCGGCACCCAATAAAACAGCACCAGGCTCACGATCAGCGCCGCGCCGTAGATCGCCGGGCCCTTCATGCCTTGGATCATGTCGCGCGGCGCGCCTTCAGCCGGTCGAGCACCAGCGCGCGCAACGTCGCGCCGGCGCGCGCCGTGTCGTCGAGCGGCGGGTAGGTCCAGCTCTCGATGCGTCCGGAAAACCGCCGGGTGATCCCCGCCTCCCGCATGGCCGCATGAAAGCGCATAAATTTCGCATCGCCACCGTCGAGTTCAATGATGTGTACCGGCTTCCCGGTCGCCGCGGCCTCGCTGACCATCGACACCGAGTCGGCGGTCACGAGAAACGCGTCGGCGACTGCGAGGTAGGTGTAATAGGGGTTGTCGCCGGTCATGTCCCAGACCGCCGCCGGCAATCCTTGGAGCCGCTCGCGCAGCAGCGCGACGCCAGCCCCGCCGGTGCGCCGGGATGGGGTCAGCACCACCGACCCGCCGCTCGCCCTGACACTTGTCGCAATCGCATCGGCGATCTGCCCCAGACGGTCGAGACCGAGGCTATAGGCGCGGTTTGCGCCGCCGATCAGCACGCCGAGAATCGGCCGCGGCAGCGCCGCTAGCTCGGGGAAACGATCGCGTGCCGCGGCAAGTATCTTCGGCGTCACCCGGTTAAGCGCGCCCTTCGAGGTGATCACTTGATGCCCGCCCAGCCGGTCGTGCTCGGGCACGAGCAGTAGATCGAACCTGTCGCGCCCGATCCGTGGGTCCTGCACTTGCGCGGCGACGGTGCGGCCGCCGCTCGCGCGCTGGATCGCCAGGCCGGGCAGCACGGTGTTGCGGCCGCAGCCGATCACGACATCTGGCCAGGGCGGCCGCAGCGATAGACCGTTATCGCGGACGGCGGCAAGCGGCGCCAGCCACAATTGCGGCGGCAGATAGGCCCAGGGCGCGCGCACCGTCAGGCTCTTTTCGACAATTCGGAACCCGGTCGCCTCAGCCAATCCCAGGGCCTGGCTGCGCATGCCGGCCTTGCCGTCATGCAGTACCCAGGCGACTGGCTGCGCGTCGCCTTGCGGCGATGGCGTCGCGGCATCGATGCTGAGAGGCATGGCGACCATCGCCTGGGGTTTACGAGAACCCCCGTTCCCGGGCAAGTGCGCCGCCATTTCACGCAATAAAATTGCGCGGCAAGGCCGTGCCTCTTATGCTTATGCGCCGGAAAGGGGAATTTTCTTGCCACGCGTGAGACTCGACCGCATCGACCGCCGCATCTTGCAGGAGTTGCAGGCGGACGGGCGCATGACCAATGTCGAGCTTGCCCACCGCGTCGGTATCACCGCGCCGCCGTGCCTCAGGCGCGTGCGCGCGCTCGAGGAGGCTGGCCTTATCCGTGGCTATCATGCCGCGCTGGCGCCCGAGGCGCTCGGCTTTCCGGTCACGGTCTTCGCCCAGGTCGGGCTCGCCAGTCAGGCGGAAAGCGATCTCGTCGCGTTCGAGGCGCTGGTGCGCGGCTGGCCCGAGGTGCGCGAGGCCCACATGCTCGCGGGTGAAGCCGATTTTATCCTCAAGATCGTCGCGACCGACTGGGACAGCTATCAGCGCTTCCTGTCGACCAAGCTGACCTCGGCTCCCAATGTCGCGCATGTCAAATCGGCGATGACCTTGCGCGTCTCGAAAGCTGAGCCCGGTGTGCCGCTCGGTGAAGAAAAGATGATCGAAAGCGAAAACGCCGCCGGCTAACCGAACGCGCCGACTAGCCGAATGCGACGGTGACGACCTCATAGGATTTCGCGCCGCGCGGGGTCGAGACCTCGACGCTGTCGCCTTTGCCTTTGCCGATCAGCGCACGCGCCAGCGGCGAGGTTACCGACAGGCGGCCGCCTTTGATGTCGGCCTCGTCCTCGCCGACAATGCGGAAGGTCTGTTCCTCGTCGGTCTCTTCATCGGCCAGCGTCACCGTGGCGCCGAATTTGATGACGGATCCCGACAATTTCGAGGTGTCGATCACCTCGGCGCGAGCGACCTTGTCCTCGAGTTCGGCGAGGCGACCCTCGATAAAGCTCTGGCGTTCGCGCGCCGCGTGATATTCGGCGTTTTCCGACAGGTCGCCATGGGTGCGCGCCTCGGCGATGGCGCGGATGATCGCCGGCCGTTCCGTGGTCTTAAGGCGTTTGATCTCTTCCTGGAGCCGGCTGTAGCCGTCGGAGGTCATCGGGAGCCTGTCCATAACCAGCTTTAACCCCGGATGTCGAAAACAAGCGGTTAGAAGTAGGATTGCAACGGGGCGACTTCAAGACTGCCCCTACGCAGCGCCCCGATCGCCTGCACCGCGGCGCGGGCGCCCGCGACGGTCGTGTAGTAGGGAATGTTGTGGGTTAACGCTGTGCGACGCAAGCTGAAGCTGTCGGCGATGGCCTGCGCGCCCTCGGTGGTGTTGAACACGAGCTGGATGCGCCCGCTGCGCATTTCATCGACGATATCGGGCCGGCCTTCCTGCACTTTGTTGACGATCGTCACGGCAAGCCCGGCTTCCCCGAGCTTCGCCGCGGTGCCGCGTGTCGCGACCAGCTCGAAGCCCCATTCGGCAAGCCGGCGGCATGGTTCGACCAGCGCCGCCTTGTCGCCGTCGCGCACCGACACGAAAACCGCGCCCGACTGCGGCAAGTCGGTGCCAGCCGCGAGCTGCGCCTTGGCGAAGGCGCGACCGAAATCCGAATCGAGCCCCATCACCTCGCCGGTCGATTTCATCTCCGGCCCAAGGATCAGGTCGACGCCGGGGAAGCGGGCGAACGGGAACACGGCTTCTTTCACCGCTACATGTCCGTTCGCCAGAGGTCGGTCGTCGGCGACGAAATCGGCAAGGCGCTCGCCGGTCATGACCCGCGCGGCGATCTTGGCGATCGGCACACCGGTCGCCTTGGCCACAAACGGCACGGTGCGCGAGGCGCGCGGGTTGACCTCGAGCACATAGACATCGCCGTCCTTGACCGCGAACTGCACGTTCATCAGCCCGACGACATTGAGCGCCTTAGCCAGCGCCACGGTCTGGCGCTTGATCTCGGCGACGGTGTCGGGGGCGAGGCTATAGGGCGGCAGCGAGCACGCCGAGTCGCCGGAATGGATCCCGGCTTCCTCGATATGCTCCATGATCCCGGCGACATAGACGCGCTCACCGTCGCCGACCGCGTCGGCGTCGACCTCGATCGCGTCTTGCAGATAGCGATCGATCAGCACCGGGCTGGTTCCCGACACCCGCACCGCATTGCGGATGTAGCGCTGCAGCCCGGCCGTGTCGTGGACGATTTCCATCGCCCGCCCGCCCAGCACGTAGGACGGGCGGATCACCACGGGATAGCCGATCTGGTGGGCGATCGCCTCGGCCTCCTCGGCGGAATGGGCGGTGCCGTTTTCCGGCTGGCGCAGCCCGAGTTTCTGCAAGAGCTGCTGAAAGCGCTTCCGATCCTCAGCTAGGTCGATCGCATCGGGCGAGGTGCCGAGGATTGGGATGTCGGCGGCTTCGAGCGCCTTCGCCAGGTTCAAAGGTGTCTGCCCGCCGAACTGCACGATGACCCCGAGGACGTCGCCGCGGCGCTGCTCGACGCGCACGATCTCGATCACGTCCTCGGCGGTCAGCGGCTCGAAATAGAGCCGGTCGGACGTGTCGTAATCGGTCGAGACGGTCTCCGGGTTGCAGTTGACCATGATCGTCTCGATACCGGCCTCGCTGAGGCTATAGGCGGCGTGGACGCAGCAATAATCGAACTCGATGCCCTGGCCGATGCGGTTCGGCCCGCCGCCGAGGATCACTACCTTGCGGCGCGCGCTCGGGTCGGCCTCGCATTCGGGCGGGCTGATTCCGTCACCTTCATAGGCGGAATAGAGATACGGGGTCTGCGAGGCGAATTCGGCGGCGCAGGTGTCGACCCGCTTGTAGACCGGCCTGAGCCCCAGCTTGCGCCGCTTCCCAGCGACCTTGGCCTCGCCGAGCCCGGCGAGCGTGCCGAGCCGTTTGTCGGAAAATCCCATCTGCTTCAGGCGCAGGAAGCCGGTCGCGTCCTCCGGCAATCCGTCGCGGCGTACCCGTTCCTCGGTCGTGACGATCTCCTCGATGCGTTCGAGGAACCACGGCTCGAAATGACAGGCCGCGTGGATTTCCGCGGTCGAAAGCCCGTGCCGATAGGCTTGCGCGATCAACAGCAGCCGGTCCGGCGACGGTCGCGCCAGCGCTGCCTTGACCGCCTCCTTGCCGGCGCTTTCGATCCCCTCGATCGCCACTTCGTCAAACCCGTCGAGCCCGGTTTCGAGACTGCGCAGCGCCTTCTGCACCGATTCCGCAAAGCTGCGGCCGATCGCCATCGCCTCGCCGACCGATTTCATCGACGTGGTCAGCGTCGCCTGCGCGCCCGGAAATTTCTCGAAGGTGAAGCGCGGCATCTTGGTGACGACATAGTCGATCGTCGGCTCGAACGAGGCGGGGGTGACGCCGGTGATCTCGTTGTCGAGTTCGTCGAGCGTATAGCCGACCGCGAGCTTCGCCGCGACCTTGGCGATCGGAAAGCCGGTCGCCTTCGACGCCAGCGCCGACGAGCGCGACACCCGCGGGTTCATCTCGATGATCACCAGCCGCCCATCGGTCGGGTTCACCGCGAACTGCACATTCGACCCGCCGGTGTCGACGCCGATCTCGCGCAGCACTGCGATCGCGGCGTTGCGCATCAGCTGGTATTCCTTGTCCGTCAGGGTCAGCGCCGGCGCGACCGTCACCGAGTCGCCGGTATGCACCCCCATCGGGTCGATGTTTTCGATCGAGCAGATGACGATGCAGTTGTCGTTCTTGTCGCGCACGACTTCGAGCTCGTACTCCTTCCAGCCGAGCACTGATTCCTCGATCAGCACCTCGTGCGCCGGCGAGGCGCGCAAGCCGCCGCGCACGATCTCCTCGAACTCCTCGGTGTTGTAGGCGATGCCGCCGCCGGTACCGCCGAGTGTGAAAGAAGGCCGGATGATCGCCGGCAGCCCGGTGATCGCCAGCGCCTCTTGCGCCTCCTCAAGGCTCTTCACCAGCCGGCTTTTTGGTGAGATGAGCCCGATCTTGTCCATCGCCTGGCGGAACAGCTGGCGATCCTCCGCCTTCTCAATCGCCGCCTCGCGCGCGCCGATCAACTCCACCCCGTAGCGCGCCAGCACCCCCTCTTGTGATAGCGCCAGCGCGGTGTTGAGCGCGGTCTGCCCACCCATTGTCGGCAGGAGTGCATCCGGCCGCTCGCGCGCGATGATCTTTTCGACGATCGCCGGGGTGATCGGCTCGATATAGGTCGCGTCGGCCAGCCCCGGATCGGTCATGATCGTCGCCGGGTTCGAGTTGACGAGGACGATCCGGTAGCCTTCCTCCTTCAGCGCCTTGCAGGCCTGCGCGCCGGAATAATCGAACTCGCAGGCTTGGCCGATCACGATCGGCCCGGCGCCGATAATGAGGATCGAGCGGATGTCAGTGCGCTTTGGCATTCTCTTCCATCAACGCGACAAACCGCTCGAAGAGGTAATGGCTGTCCTGCGGGCCGGGGCTGGCTTCGGGGTGGTGCTGCACCGAAAACACCGGCTTGCCCTTGATGCTGAGTCCCTCGTTGCTGTGATCGAACAGCGAAAGATGCGTCGGCTCGACCCAATCCGGCAGGCTGTCGGGATCGACGACAAATCCATGGTTCTGGCTGGTGATCTCGACCTTGCCGGTCGCCAAGTCCTTCACCGGCTGGTTGGCGCCGCGATGGCCCTTGTCCATCTTGTGCGTCTTGCCGCCGACCGCCAGCGCCAGCATCTGGTGGCCGAGGCAGATGCCGAACAGCGGCATGTTGCGGTCGACGAGGGCGCGCAGCACCGGCACCGCGTATTCGCCGGTCGCCGCCGGGTCGCCCGGTCCGTTCGACAGAAACACGCCGTCGGGCTTCAAGCGCATGATGTCCTCGACCGTCGCGGTCGCCGGCACCACCGTCACC
>DATHCK010000168.1:0-6438 GCA_035319545.1 Allostellaceae bacterium
CGGAATGGCGAGCACGAGCCGGACCGTGTTCGATTCGGTCGAGCTCGCCGACTTCAAGTTCTCGAGCACAAAGATCACGTCCGTCACCGGCACCGGCGCAATCGGGACGACGACCAACGTGACGTTGACCGACAGCGTCGACCGCTTGACCACAACACTGCACCTGCTCAATCAGACGGCGAACCAGTTCGCGGTGAACGCTAGCGACTACTCGCTGACTGCCAGCGGCACCGGCACGCTCTTCAGCGTCGATCACACGCCGGGCCTGCCGAATATCGGCGTCGGCTGAAGTCGACGGCCGATAACTCCTGTGCTCAGAGTGCCAAAGGGTGCCCGACCAGTTGGCACCCGGACGCTGGCGATTGATCGGGAAGATAGCGCTACCGGCACGCGCCTGGCATGGGCCAGCGATAAGGAGCCGTGGCGGCCAATCCAAGACATTCAAGACCAGTATCCAGGGGGCGCGGCCCGGTCTAAGCGGCGTCGACGCGCAGAGCCGTGGGCGAGAAGCTTGTCGAAGAGCAATACTTGCCGCGTAGCGCGGGGTCTGAAATGGCACATGAAGAGCAGCCGCCCCAGCCAGGGTTAAACGTCCGCTCAGGGCTCCGTTAGCGGACTTTCACTGACCTCAAGGCGACACGCAAGACGCATCGATAGCGGTCATCATCCCGGTTCCTCCAGCCGGGCGTCGCGACGCCATTCGCTGAACCAATGAGTAGCGCGGAAATCCGCCGGACCGGCGCCGCGCCGCCATTGATGGTTGGCACTGATCGAGATCAAGGCTCCGCGGGTGCAGCGCAGCTATAAGGGTGGCGGTTCGTCAGAGGAGCCTCCCCATGTCGAAGACTCGTGTCGCCGATTTGCTGGGCGAAAAGGCCCTGGTGCTGCCGGAATTGCTGAACGCCGCGATCATCGCCAATGAGCGTTGCAAATACATTCTTGGCCTGCTGCAGCTCGCGGCGAGCAACGCCGACCGGTCCGACCCACAGACCGCGCCCAGCCTGCGCGCCGAGCGCGAGACCTGCGGCATCGCCGAAGCGAACCTCGACCGCGTGGTCGCCCGCAGCGAGGCGTTGGGCCCGGGGAGTTATTACATTCCTGAGGCGGCACATCTCGTGGTGCTGCTCGGCGAAGCGCTCGACGCGATGCTGTCACCGCTCGCGCTCGCCGGCATCGACGACCACGAGTCGCTCGCCGCGCGCAAGAGCCGTCTGATGGCCGCCATCCCTTCGCTCGACGGCGACATCGTGACAGGCGACACCATCGCCGCGCTGAGTTCCGGCCGGCCGGAAGCAGGCGATGGCGTCCATGTGCTGGTAATGGACCTCCACAAGGAGCTGAACCGGCTGCAGGCAGCGATCGCTGAGGATACTGTTGCCGGTGCCGCGGCATACGGCATTACTGCCCAGGACCGGCCGCTGATCGAGGCATTCATGGCGGGCGTGGCGCGCACCGCGCCGCTGAAATTCGATCATCCCGGCCTCGGTACCACCGCGACCCGCGCCGGAGACACGCTGCTCATCCAGAACGATATCGGTGCTACCGAAGCGCACGTCATCATGATCCGCGTCGATGGCTTGGCGGTGCACCTGACCTACACCGATGTGCATCTGCCGCGGTTGCGCTTTTTTCAGACCATGCTTGCCTCGGCCGGTATCGACTGGGAGGGGGTGAATTCTCGCCAGGTACCCAATCTCGCCGATAGCGACCTGTTTTATTTAACCATCGGCGAGTTCGTGGCGGCGGACGAGGCGGCGCTGCACGACTTTCTCGACCGGCTCGGCTCGCGCATCGTGTTCCTGATCGACTGGAACAAGGCGCGCAAACGTCTTGGCCAGCTGGTGCCCAACGCACTAGCCGTCGAACTGTTGGTGGCCGCGGCGGAAAACGACATCGGGCACCGCGCGTTCCTGCAGCTCGGCGGCGAACGCCTCGTCTATGACGCGCTGGAGCAGGCGGTGCGCACGCCGCTGCGTTATGGCGAGCCGCTGCACGAGATGCTCGGCATCGAGGATGCCCGCGACTATCTCGGTTTTGTGCTCAAGACTGCGGCGACGGGGCTGCGCGACGGCCATTCGGAAATGGCAATCCGCGACCGCGTTCGCGCCGAGCTGTTCAGTCATTTCCGGTCGGCCGAGCAGCGCTTGTTGGCCGAGGCGGCGCGGCACGCGGCGATTCTCGTTAAGATCGCGCACGGCCTCCACAACGCGCTGCGTCGCGGCGAAGCGCCTGGCGGCGAGGGTTTCCTCGACAACGCGAGGCGCGCCAAGGAGCTTGAGAGCAGCGCCGACGAGATCGTCCGCAAGGTGCGCTCGACCGTCCAGCGGATCGGCGGCGGGCAAATTTTTCAGCGGATGGTCGAGATCGCCGACGATGCGGCCGACGAATTGGAGGATGCGGCCTTTCTTGGCGGGATCAAAGTCGGGAACGAGGACCGCCCGCCGGCAACGGCGCCGCTGACCCAGCTGGCTGAGCTGATGGTTACGGGTGCCGACTGTTACGAGCGGGCGATCACGGCCGCGCCGTTGTTGCACCACGGCGCGCGCGAGCCGGTAGAGAACTTTGTCGCGGCCGTGGAAGGGCTCGTCACAGTCGAGCACCGCACCGATGCGATCGAGCGCGACGTGCTCGTGGCGCTGATGGCTGCGCCGATCGAACCGCGCCTCTTCTTTCTGTTCCGTACCATTGCCCAGCACATCGAAACCGCGGCCGACGCGCTGGCCCGCGCCGGCCTGACACTACGCGATCACGTGTTCGGCGACACCCTGCTCGAATAGTGGCTCGCGGCAAGGGACGCGCGTTGAAAACTCACATCGCAACCGGGCCCCATAATGTCGCGCCGCGCCGCCTCGGACGGCACAGCGAGGCCAAACCGGGGTCTGCGGAGATGGTGCCAGCTGCAAAGCCAGTGCATGCAACGCCGCTGCACCTCGATCCGGGGTTGAGTGGCGAAGCAGTGTTATTACGCGCCGGGCGGGCCTGTCTCGACCATATGCGGGACAACGAAGAGGCGGCGCTCTCCGGCGACATTGAGGGGATCCACCAAATGCGGGTCGCGGTGCGCCGGCTGCGTGCGATCCTGTCAGCGTTTGCCCCGCTGCTGCCAAAGGAACCCCGGCGCTGGGCATCGAATGAATTGCGCTGGTTCGTCGATATCCTCGGCAAAGCCCGCAACCTTGATGTTTTCGACGCATCTTTGCTGCAGCCAGCGCGGGCCGCCCTACCGGACACGGCCGGCTTCGAGCGTCTTGCCATGGCTACCGGAAAATCGCGAAAGGCCGCGCATGAAACGGTCGTTGAGGTGATTGGCTCAACCCGATACAAGGCATCGGTGCTTGCCATGCTGCGCTGGTTCAAGGACCGCCGGTGGCGCGCTTGCGGCGATCTTGATGATTTGCAGCGGCCGATTGGCGAGCTGGCGCCCGTCCTGCTCGATCGATGCCGCCGTCAGGTAAAGAAGCACAGCAAGCATTTTGCCAGACAGTCGGCCACGCAGCGTCACCGGCTGCGGATCGCACTGAAGAAATGGCGCTACGCCGCCGAATTACTCGAGAGCCTGTACGATCGCGCGGCGACTGAGCGTTTCACCGAACGGCTCCGGCGCCTACAAGACGGTCTCGGCGAGATCAACGACGTGAGGGTCGGCCGCCACATTATCGCAGCACAGGCGGCCCGCGACGCACACGCGACGCGGATCGGCGACGCCGGGAACCGCGTGCTCGCCTGGCACAAACATCGCCTTGCCGAGGACGAACCGCGCTGGCGACATGACCTGCATCACCTGCTTAAGGACAAGCCCTTCTGGAGTAGCTGAGGCAAGGCGCAAATCGAACTGTGAAACTCGTTGCCATCCCTCTGCAACATCTTCCATATATATATCGTCTAAGTATATGATTTTATTGGTGAGCCCGTCGGGATTCGAACCCGAGACCTCCTGATTAAAAGTCAGATGCTCTACCGGCTGAGCTACGGGCTCTCAAGGTGTCGTCAGAAGATCACGCGGCATTGTAGACGGCCAACTTTGCAACATAAAGCATAACGGGCGCGCCTCGTCGGTCGCCCGCCGGTCCATGTGCCCTTTATCTTGCTCGGCGTCAAAGCATCACGTGATGGTTTGATAGGCAAGCGGGTGACCCAATGATAGAACTGGTGGAGGGCGGGGACTAAGCGGACATGGATTTTTCGCGCGCGCGCATACTCTGTCTTGGCGACATCATGCTCGATCGGTTCGCTTACTGCGCGATCGAGCGAATCTCGCCCGAGGCGCCGGTTCCGGTCCTGTTGGTCGAGGGACGGCGCAGCTCGCTGGGCGGCGCCGGCAATGTCGCGCGCAACATCGCGAGCCTCGGCGGCGAGGCGGTGCTGATGGGCGTGCTCGGCGGCGACGCCGCAGGCCATGAGGCGAGGGAGCTGATCCGCGCGACGCCGCGGCTCGTCGACGCGCATGTCGAAAGCGGCGGCCGTCCCACCACCTGCAAGACCCGCTATGTCGCGGGTCACCAGCAAATCATGCGGGTCGACGAGGAAAGCACGCAGGCGCTCGACGCCGCCGAGCGGCAGGCACTGATCGCGGCGCTCGACCGCGTGCTGCCGAGCGTCAATGCCGTGATCTTGTCCGATTACGGAAAGGGCGTGTTCGACCGCAAGATGCTGTCAGCGGCGATCAACCGCGCCCGTGCGCGGCGCATCCCGGTGTTCGCCGATCCGAAGCGGGACGATTTTCGCCACTACCGCGGCGTGACCTGCGTGACGCCAAACCTCGCCGAGCTCGGCCGGGCCGCCAAGCTGCCGGTCGCGAGCGAGGCCGATGTCATCGCCGCCGCGACGCGCGCGCTACGCGACGCGCAGGCGGAGGCGATTCTCACCACGCGCTCGGAGAAAGGCATGATGCTGGTCGAGGCATCAGGCAAGGTGCATGTCGAACCGGCGCGCGCCCGCGAGGTTTTCGATGTGTCGGGCGCGGGCGATACGGTCATCGCCGTGCTGGCGCTGGCGCATGCCAGCGGTCATTCGCTCGCCCATGCGATGCGGCTCGCCAATACCGCGGCCGGCATCGTCGTCGGTAAGTTCGGCACCGCAACGGTCGAGCTCGACGAGCTTATCCTCGAACTGTCGCGCGATGCGCGCGAGCACGATTTGGGGGCAGCCAAGCTTTACGGCGCCCCGGAGATCGAGACGCTGGTGCGGCAGTGGAAGGCGCGCGGCCTATCGGTCGGCTTCACCAATGGCTGTTTCGACATCGTCCATCCTGGTCACGTGACCCTGCTGGCGAAGGCGCGGCTCGAATGCGACCGGCTCATCGTCGCGCTCAACGGCGATGACGGCGTGCGCCGGCTCAAGGGGCCGGAGCGCCCGGTCAACACGCTGGCCGATCGCGCGGCGGTGATCGCCGCGCTTGCCTCGGTCGACGCGGTGATCAGCTTTGACGATGATACGCCGCTCGACCTCATCACGCGGCTGAAGCCCGATGTGCTGATCAAGGGCGCGGATTACACAATCGATACCGTCGTCGGCGCCGCCGAAGTGCAGGCAAGCGGCGGTCGCGTGGCGCTGATCGATCTCGTCGAGGGGTATTCCACGACACGCACCATCGGCAGGATGAGCAGCGCGGCGCGGCCGGTCGCGACCGTCGCCGGCGATGGCTGAGCGATGCTGATCGTCACTGGCGGCGGCGGGTTTATCGGCTCGGTCGTGGTCTGGGCGCTCAACGAATCGGGGCGCTCGGACGTGGTGATCGTCGATCGCTTCGGCACCGACGACAAATGGCGCAACATCGCGAAGCGCGACTTCTTCGAAATTCTCACCATCGAGCACATGGCGGCCTGGCTGGAGCGGCACGGTAGTGACGTCGAGGCGGTGTTTCACCTTGGCGCCAATGCCTCGACGACCGAGCGCGATGCCGACCTCATCATCGACACCAACCTCAATTCGTCGATCGGCTGGTGGCGTTGGTGCGCGGCGCACGGCAAGAAGCTCATCTACGCGTCGTCGGCCGCGACCTATGGCGACGGCGCGCGAGGCTTTGACGATGCCGGCGGCTACGGGGCGCTCAAAGAGCTGCGGCCGATGAACCTTTACGGTTGGTCAAAGCACGCCTTCGACCTTTGGGCGCAGCGCGAGGCGGCGAAGGGACACGCGCCGCCCTTCTGGGCTGGGCTCAAATTTTTCAATGTGTTCGGGCCGAACGAATATCACAAGGCCGACATGATGAGCCTCGTGGCCAAGAACTACGCGAAAGTCGCGGCGGGCGAGACGATCCGGCTTTTCAAGTCGCACCGGCCGGGCATTGCCGACGGCGACCAGAAACGCGATTTTGTCTACGTCAAGGATTGCGCCGACGCGGTCCTATGGCTGTGGCGCCAAGCCAGTGAGTGCGGCATCTACAATATCGGCACCGGCGCGGCGCGCAGCTTCCGTGAGCTGATGGAGGCGACCGGC
>DATHCK010000169.1:0-5331 GCA_035319545.1 Allostellaceae bacterium
CCCGGCGCTATCGATGTGCGACATGATCTTTTCGGGCGTCTTCGAGCGGCATTCGCGCCTGATGCTGGCCATCGTGGAGTTCGAGCTGTCCTGGGTGCCTTATGTGCTCTCCTCAATGGATTACACATATCGCGAGCGTCACGGCGAGGCGCTCTACCGGTTCAACGGCGACACGCTCCCCAGCGATTTCTTTCACCGCAATGTCGTGCTGAGCTTTCAGGAGGATGCGATCGGCATCCGCCTGCGCGACGTCATCGGTGTCGACAACATGATGTGGGGCTCGGACTACCCGCACAGCGAGTCGACATTCCCTCAGTCGCGCAAAATCCTCTCCGAAATCCTGGCCGGCGTGCCTTGCGACGAGCAGGCCAAGATCGTCGGCGGCACCACCGCGCGCGTCTACGGCTTCGACCAGGCGCGGCTGACGGCGTAACGAGAGGGTGGCATGGGGCGGATCGTGGGCAAGGTGGCGCTGGTCGCGGGTGCGGGCGGCGGCATCGGCGGCGCTGGTGCCGAGGCGCTGGCGCGAGAGGGGGCGGCGGTTTTCTGCACCGATAGCGATGGCGTCGCCGCTGAGGCCACAGCCGCTCGCATTCGTGCTGCCGGCGGGCGTGCGGCCGCATCTTCTCTTGATGTTCGCGACCGCGCGGCCGTCGATGCGGCCATCGCCGCCGTTGCGCGCGAATTCGGCCGGCTCGATATCCTGCTGGAGTCGGCGGGGATCGCCCATCGGCTCGATTTTCTCGAGGTCGATGTCGCGACCTGGGATCGCGTGATCGCGGTCAACCTGACCGGCATGTTCCATATCGGGCAGGCGGCGGCGCGGCAAATGGTCAAGCAAGGCGGCGGCGGGAGCATCATCAATGTGACCTCGCAGCTCGCCGAGGTGGCGCGGCCCGAGCGCGCCGCCTATGTCGCCTCAAAGGGCGGCGCGCGATCGCTGACCCATGCGATGGCGGTCGATCTGGCCCCGCACGACATTCGCGTCAACGCGATCGCCCCCGGCCCGACGCTGACCGGGCTGACCCGCGCGAACTACACCGACCCCGAGGCGCGGCGCGCGACCGAAGCGATGATCCCGCTCGGCCGGCTCGGCGAGCCCGACGACCTCGCTGGCGCGGTGCTGTTTCTCGCGTCCGACGAGTCGCGCTGGGTCACCGGCAGCACCGTCACGGTTGACGGCGGCTATCTGGCGATCTGAAGCGCGACGATCAGTTGGGCACCCAGGCCGCGGTCCTGATCTCGCCGAATTCGCGCCCGATCTTGCGCCAGGACGCGCCGGCGTCCTCGGTGACGTAGACCTCGCCGAACAGGCTGAACGCCACGATCCGATTGGCGTCGGCGGGATGTGTCGCCAGGCCCCACATCGTGGCGTTGGGCTGGCTGGGGAGATGCAAGACCTCCCAGCGCTGGCCATAATCCGTGGTGCGCAGCACATAGCCGGTCTCGCCCGTCGTCGTCTCACCGCACCCGGCGAACAACACGCCCGGATCGTCGGCCTTGACCGCGAGTCCGCGCGCATAGGGCAGCGGCCATTTCTCCCTGATCTCCAGCGATTGCCAAGTGTCGCCGAGATTGTCGCTGACGAACACCTCCCGCGCCGTGCTGGCATAAAGGCGCTTGGGCTGCGTGGCCGCGATGGCCACGGAATGGATGTCAGGGTCGTACAGGCCAGTCTTTTGGTGGGTCCAGGTGTCGCCGCCGTCGACGCTGCGGAAGACGCCGTCGATCTCCACCCCGGCCCAGACCATCCGATGATCGTCGGGGTCGACGACGATGCCGGTCACGAAGGGCGTGCCGATCGAGCATTCCGGCGCGATGTCCACGGCGAGCCTTTCCCAATGCCGCCCGCCGTCGCGCGAGCGATAGACCCCGGCCGGACGTGTGCCGGCAAAGAGGATGTCGGGATCGACCGGGTCGACGGTGAGCGACCACACCGTCGGCAAGTCGCCCTGCGTGCCGAGGCGCTCCCACTTCGCCCCGCCGTCATGGCTCACGAACAGCCCTGTATCGCCGGCGGCGAAGACGGTGTGCGCCTCCTTGGGGTGGGCGACCAGCGCCTGGATCCGGCTGTTGAGCGGAAACGGCGCGCGATGCCGCGTCCACGACCCGCCGGAATCCGGGCTGTGCCACACGCCCCAGCCGGCCGTCCCGAGACAGATGCTGTAATTCGCCGCCATGCCCCGCCCTCCGTGCTGGCTTTCGCCATCCCGCGCTCGCACAACCATGTTACTTGTCTGCCGCTCCCGCGACAAACCGGTCGGCGCGGGGTGACGAATCGCGGACGACGAATTAGAAAGCAATGGCCGGATAGAGACAGCGCGGCGATTGCCCCATCTTCTCGCTCATGACGACGCCGAGGAGAGAGACGATGTTGAACGAAGAGAAATGCTGGGCGGCGGTGTGCAGCCATGACGCGTCGCAGGACGGGCAATGGGTCTATTCGACCAAGACGACCGGGGTCTATTGCCGGCCGGGCTGCGCCTCGCGTCAGCCGTTGCGCAAGAACGTCGCGTTTTACTTGACCAATGCCGAGGCCGAGGCCGCCGGCTTTCGCGCATGCAAACGCTGCCGGCCGAACGAGGGCTCCCAGGCCGACCGTCACATCGCCGCGGTGGAGCGCGCCTGCGCGCTGATCCGCGAGCGCGACAGTCTGCCGAGCCTCGACGAACTGGCGAGCGCCGCGCGCATCAGCCGCTACCACTTTCATCGCGTTTTCAAGCAGATCACCGGCGCGACCCCGCGCGAATGGGGCAAGGCGCACCGGCTGGAGCGCTTCGCCGACCGGCTCGACGCCGGCGACCATGTCGCCGAGGCGGTCTACGCCGCCGGGTTCGGCGCGAGCTCGCGAGCCTACGAGGCGGCGCCGTCGGGTTTGGGCATGACCCCGGCCGCGCGGCGCCATGGCGGCCGCGGCGAAACGATCCGCTTCACCTGCGTCAAGACGGCGCTCGGCTGGGCGCTGGTCGCGGCGACCGAGCGCGGGATCTGCATGACCGCGCTCGGCGACGACAAGGCGCCACTCGAAACCGAGCTGCGCCGCCGCTTCCCGGCCGCGCTGATCTGGCCGGCGGATTCGAAGCTCGCCTCGTGGGCCGAGCGCATCGTGCATTTTGTGACCGACCCGCACGAGCAGCCCGACCTGCCGCTCGACATTCGCGGCACGGCGTTCCAGGCGCGGGTCTGGCGCGCGCTGCAGAAAGTGCCGCCCGGCAAGACCGCGACCTATACCGAGATCGCGCAGGCGCTCGGCCAGCCGAAGGCGGTGCGCGCCGTCGCCGCCGCCTGCGCCGCCAACAAGCTCGCGCTCTTGGTGCCCTGCCATCGGATCGTGCGCCGCGACGGCGATCTCGCCGGCTACCGCTGGGGCGTTGAGCGCAAGCAGAAGCTTCTCGCCGCCGAAGGCGCGGTGACCGCCGACGCGGCGGCGGAGTAGGGCTAAACATCGCAAATTAGAATTTGCCTCCCCCGGCTTGACCGGGGGGTCCACGAATAGCTTCCACTTATTCATGGATGCCCACGGGACTATGCCCGCAGGCTGAAGGCCCACGGAACAACTCCGGCCAAGGCGATGGGAAAAGCGGCCGTGACGACAGGAATAATCGCCGAAACAGATCTCGCCGCCGTGCTCGACCGCGACGGCTATGCGGTGCTGCCCGGTCTCGTCAGCGCTGACGACTGCCGCCATCTTGTCGCCCTTTATGACGAGCGCGACACGTTCCGCAGCCGGGTGGTCATGGCGCGGCACGGCTTTGGCGAGGGTGAATACAAATACCTCGCTTACCCGCTACCGAGCATCGTCGAAAACCTGCGCCGCAGCCTTTATCCGCGTCTCGCGCCGATCGCCAATGCCTGGGAGCGCCGGCTCGGCCGCGCGGTGACGTTTCCCGATGCGCTCGACGCCTATCTCGCGCGCTGTCACGCCGCCGGGCAGCTCCGACCGACTCCGCTGATCCTCAAATACGGCCGCGGTGACTACAACTGTCTGCACCAGGACCTTTATGGCGAGCTGGTCTTCCCGTTGCAGGCGACGGTGCTGCTGTCGCGACCCGGCCAGGACTTCGCCGGCGGCGAGTTCCTGCTCGTCGAGCAGCGTCCGCGTCGCCAATCAAAGGGCGAGGTCGTGCCGCTCAGCCAAGGCGACGCGGTGATCTTCCCGGTCAATTATCGCCCGGTCGTCGGCACGCGGGGCTCTTACCGCGTGACGATGCGCCACGGCGTCAGCCGGCTGCGTTCCGGTCAGCGCTTCACGCTCGGCATCATCTTCCACGACGCCGCCTAGAACCGCGCAACCGTTGACCGCGGCAGGCATTTTTGTTCTTGAAATGTTCCTATACGACGACTAGATTCGGTTGCATGGATATGCCGGCCTCTCCCCTGCCGCGCAAGGGCCGTGGCGCCGCCAGCAACGCAAGCGGACGCTTTGAGCACGAGGAACGCGTCGCGTTCGATGACGGGTGGGGCGTGCCGGGCGCCGAGCCTGAACCGACACCGCTCGACACCAGCCTGTCTGTCGATTCGACGCGCACGATCATCGCCCGCAACACTTCGCCCGATATCGGCTTTGACCGCTCGATCAATCCCTATCGCGGCTGCGAGCACGGCTGCATCTATTGCTTCGCGCGGCCGAGCCACGCCTTTCTCGGCTTGTCGCCGGGCCTCGATTTCGAGACGCGCATCTTCTACAAGCCGCAGGCCGCCGCGCTGCTTACCGCCGAGCTCTCGAAAAAGGGCTATGCCTGCCGCCCGATCGCGATCGGCACGAACACCGACCCCTACCAGCCGGCCGAAAAGAAGCTCGAGGTGATGCGCTCGATCCTCGAGGTGCTGCGCGATTTTCGCCACCCGGTGACGATCGTCACCAAGGGTGCGCTGATCCAGCGCGACATCGACATCCTTGGCGAGATGGCGCGCGACAAGCTCGCGGTCGTCACCGTGTCGGTGACAACGCTCGACCGCGATCTCGCGCGTCACATGGAGCCGCGCGCCGCGACGCCAGAGCGCCGGCTCGACACGATCGCCGCACTGGTAACGGCGGGAGTGCCGACCGGGGTTCTGGCCGCGCCGATGATCCCGGCCCTCAACGACAACGAGATGGAGGAGATCCTCGCCCGGGCCCGCGCCGCCGGAGCCAGCGTCGCCGGCTACACGCTGTTGCGCCTGCCGCTTGAATTGAAGGCTCTGTTCAAGGAGTGGCTCGACGAGCATGCGCCGCAAAAGGCCGCGCATGTCCTCTCGCTCGTCGCGCAATGCCATGGCGGCCGGCTCTACGACTCGGCTTGGTCGAAGCGGATGACCGGCGGCGGACCCTATGCCGAAATGCTCGCGGCG
>DATHCK010000170.1:0-4692 GCA_035319545.1 Allostellaceae bacterium
TGCTGGTCCGCATTCTGGTTGACGAGATGGCGGAGTCGGGCGGGGCGCCGCAGGCAAGCCTCGTCGCGCGTCGTTTGCGCTTGCCCATGTTGGCGGCGGCGCTGGTCAACGGGGCTGCCGGCCATGCGCTCGATTACGACGACGTCAACATGGCGATGCCCGGCCACCCGTCGGTGGCGATCTTGCCGGGCCTGCTGGCGCTGGCCGAGGCGGAAGGCGCCGGCGGTCGCGACGTCATGACCGCCTTTGTCGCCGGCTACGAGACCGCCTGCCGTATCGGCACGGCAATGCGGCCGGGGCATTACGATTTGGGGTTTCATTCGACCGGCACGATCGGCGCCCTCGGCGCTGCGGCCGCCTGCGCCCGGCTGCTGCGATGCAGCGGGGAAGCGACCGCAACCGCGCTCGGCATCGCCGGCACCGAGGCGGCGGGGCTCAAATCGCAGTTCGGCACGATGTGCAAGCCGTTCCACGCCGGCAAGGCGGCGCAGAATGGGTTGCTCGCCGCCCGGCTCGCGACGCGCGGGTTCTCGAGCCGACCCGACCTTATCGAATGTGCACAAGGCTTCGCGGCGACGCATTCGCCCGATTTCGTGCCGGAAAAGGCGCTCGCCGAGCCGAAGCGCGGCTTTCATATCTTCAACAACCTCTTCAAGTACCACGCGGCCTGCTACATGACGCACGCGCCGATCGAGTGCGGCCGGCAGCTGCGCGAGCAGGGCGTCGCGCCGGCCGAGATCGCCGCGATCAATCTCAAGCTGCACCATGCGACCGATCGCGTCTGCAACATCCCGGCGCCGACCGACGGGCTTGAGGCGAAATTCAGCCTGCGGCAGACAGTGGCGATGGCCTTGTCGGGCGTCGATACGGCGAGCCTTGGCGCCTACAGCGTCGCCACCGCGACCGATCCGGCGCTGGTCGGATTACGCGAACGGGTGAATTTTGATTTCCGCGAGGACTTCCCGGAAGCCGGCGCCGAGATCGAGATCGCGCTGACGGACGGCCGCAAGTTGAGCGCGAGCTTTGACGCCGGCATTCCGATGGCCGATAGCGCCGCGCAAGGCCGCCGCCTCATCGAGAAATTTGACGCGCTCGCGCGGCCGGTCATGGGCGCCGCACGGGCGCACGAGCTGCGCGAGACGATCGCCGGGCTCGACGCAGTCAGTGATGTGGGAGCTCTCGCGAGACTGGTGGCGAAATAGCAGCTTCGTTTGCTAACGACCCCATCGTTGACAAGATCGGCGAGCGACCCGCTCAATCTGCCGGATAACACCGCGCGGTCGGCGCCGCTTATCGCACCTTGAAGAACCGGGAGGAAAACGCATGTATCCGCTGGACATCGCCTCCTACATCGTTCCCACCATCGCCGTTATCATAGCGCTCATCCTGCTGCGCAGCATCCGCGTCGCCAACCAGTACGAGCGCGGGGTCGTCTTCCGGCTCGGCAAGTACAGTCGTACGGCCGGACCGGGCCTCTACCTCGTATTGCCGATCATCGAGTGGCAATTTCGCCTCGATTTGCGCGTGGTGACGACCGATGTCGCGCAGCAAGAGGGCATCACGCGCGACAACGTGCCAATCAAGGTCAACGCGGTGATCTGGTACCGCGTCGTCGATCCGGCGCGCGCGGTGATCCAGGTGCGCGATGTGGCGACGGCGGTGGTTCAGGTCGCGGTGACGACGTTGCGCTCGGCGCTTGGGCAGTACACGCTCGACGACATCCTCAAGACGCAGGAGAGCGTCACCGAGACGATGCAGAAGACGATCGATGACGTGACCGAGCCATGGGGCGTCAAGGTCGAGCGGGTGCAGATGAAGAATGTCGAAATCCCGCCGACAATGCAGCGCGCGATGGCGCAGGAAGCCGAAGCACTGCGCGAAAAGCGCGCCCGGCTTATCAAGGCCGAGGCCGAGCTCGACGCCGCGGCGCAGCTGCGTCAGGCGGCCGAGGTCATCATGCAGAACCCGGCCGGTCTCGAGCTGCGGCGCATGCAGATGATCACCGAGGTCGGGGCCGAACAGAACACCATGACCATCATCATGATGCCGAGCGAATTCGTCGCCGCCGCCGAGGGGATCGCGAAGCTGGCGAAGGGCTCAGGTTGAATCTGAACCATTTTCTCGCTCCAACCGTACGATGCGGTGGAACGCAGGCCGGGAGTAGTGGATAATCCAGTTCAACCAGCTCGCGCGCTCCCGGTACTATCGCTAAAACGACAACGCGTTTCTTCAGGAGAGATCGACCCATGACCAAAAGCCGATCCATTGCCCTCGCGGCCTTGTTCGCCCTCGCGGCGTGTTCGTCACCACCGCCTCCGCCGCCCGCCGCGCCCCCGCCGCCACCGCCGCCCATTCCCGGTCCGCAGACCATGTCGGAGCGCACGCTGCTGACGATGGCCACCGATCAAACCTTCGCGTCGGGCAGCTACACGTTGACACGCACGGGGCGCGCCAAGCTCAACGAGCTCGTGCCGACGCTGCAAAGCGGCATGGGGCCAAACGACAAGCTTGTCGTCTACGGCTACACCGACGACCGGCCGGTCGGCGCCGCGCTCAAGAAGCGGGGCATCATCGACAATCTCGACCTGTCGTCGCGCCGGGCCGACGCGGTGGTCCGCTACCTGACCTCGAAGGGCATCAACCCCTCCGTTATCTCGGCCAAGGGCCGCGGCGATACGCACCCGATCGCGCCGAACGACAACGCCAAGGACCGCGCGCAGAACCGCCGCATCGAGGTGGTCGTCGAGCAACCGCAGTAAGCTGCCGATTACCGTGATTTGAGAAGCAGGGCGGCGTTGCCGCCCTGCTTCCGCGCGCCCGCTCAGTATGAGCGCGGCATGCCGAGCACGTGCTGGCCGATATAGGCCAGGATAAGGTTCGTCGAGATCGGCGCGGTCTGGTAGAGCCGGCATTCGCGCCATTTGCGCTCGATATCGTATTCGCGGGCATAGGCGAAGCCGCCGTGCGTCTGCATCGTCGCCTCGGCGGCATGCCAGGTCGCTTCGCTCGCGAGCAGCTTCGCCATGTTGGCGTCGGCGCCGCATTCCTTGCCGGCGTCGAACAGCGCCGCCGCGCGGCGGCAGATCATGTCGGCCGCCTCAAGCTCGGCATAGGCGCGCGCCAGCGGGAATTGCACCCCCTGGTTCTGGCCGATCGGCCGGTCGAAAACCACTCGTTCCTTGGCGTATCCGATGCCCTTGTTGAGCAGCCAGCGGCCGTCGCCGATGCATTCCTGCGCGACCAGGATGCGCTCGGCGTTCATCCCGTCGAGGATGTAGCGGAACCCCTTCCCTTCCTCGCCGATCAGGCTGTCGGCCGGGATTTTCATGTTGTCGAAGAACACCTCGGTGGTGTTGTGGTTGATCATCGCCTCGATCGGGCGGATTTCGCAGCCGTGGCCGAGCGCCTCGCGCAGATCGACGAGGAAGACCGAGAGCCCGTCGGTGCGGCGCTTCACTTCCTCGACCGGGGTGGTGCGGGCGAGCAACAGCATCAGATCGGAGTGCCGCGCGCGTGAGGTCCACACTTTCTGGCCGTTGACGACGTAGCCTGAGTTGCCTTCGCGCACCGCGCGGGTCTTGAGCTTGGTCGTGTCCGAGCCGGTGGTCGGCTCGGTGACGCCAAAGGCCTGAAGGCGCAACTCGCCGGTGGCGATCTTGGGCAGGTATTTCTCTTTCTGCTCGGCGCTGCCGTGCCGCAGCAAGGTGCCCATGATGTACATCTGGGCATGGCCCTGGCTGGCGGTGCAGCCGGAGGCGTTGATCTCTTCGAGGATCACCGCCGCGGCGCGCAGCGGCAGGCCGGAGCCGCCATATTCCTCGGGGATCAGCGAAGCGAGAAACCCGCCGCGGGTCAGCTCCTCGATAAACTCGGTCGGGTAGGCCTGCTCGTCCTCAAGCTTGCGCCAATAGGCGCCGGGATATTCCTCACAGATCTTGCGGATCGACTCGCGCAGCTCCGGGTAATCTTCGCCGAGCGCGACCGTCACGCTATCGTCGGGTGTGTCGCCATAGGGCATCGCGCCCCTCCTCTTTCCCTGATACGAGCGGCTCGGCGCAGAATAATCCGCGGCGAGGCGCTCGCCAATTCGCCGCGCGGGGCGTTCGCGGCTAGGAGCGCGAAACACAACGGCTGGGGCAACACAATGCGCACGATACTGCTGTTGATCGGATCGAACACCTTCATGACCTGCGCCTGGTACGGACATCTCAAATACCGGGCGTCGCCGTTGTGGATCGTCATCCTGGCGAGCTGGGGGATCGCGTTTTTCGAGTACTGCCTGCAAGTGCCGGCGAACCGCATCGGCTATGGCGAGTTCACCGCCGGGCAGCTGAAGATCATCCAAGAGATCATCACGTTGGTCGTCTTCGCGGTGTTCGCGACGGTGTATCTCGGGGACCCGGTCGGCTGGCGCTACGCCGGCGCGTTTGTTTGTCTGCTCGGTGCGGTCGCCTTCATGTTTGTCGGCCGAGCCTAGTTTCCGCGCCGCCGCGAAGCGGGAGGCGACAAGGCCGCAAGCCATCGGAAATGCGCGAGAGTACGACCCACAACAGCGAGGGTAAGAAACAGGGTAGAACGAACGCGATCGACATCGGACAAGCGCCCATGCGGGAGCGGACATCTGATGTAAGTTCTCATTATGTTCCGTTCAAGGGTCGGTCTACGATTTATCTGTCCCCCTCCGCGTAGTCG
>DATHCK010000171.1:0-23833 GCA_035319545.1 Allostellaceae bacterium
GGTCGCCTTGAATCGCGATGACCACAGCCTCGATCGGGTCGATATCCACCGTCTCGTGTTCGCAGATAACGACTTCAGCGGCACGGTGAGCCGGCGGCCGAGCGGTGGCTGGCAGGCGGATATTCACGGTGCACGGCTAGACATTCACCGCGCGGCGAAACGCGCGCTCGAAGGCAGCGCCCCCACCAGCGAAACGCCGCTGGCGATCAGCGCGCGCGTCGCCGAGCTGGTGCTGGGGCCGCATCGCGAAGCACGCAATGTGACCGCGACGCTGTTGCGCGACCACGGCAGCTGGCAGACGATTGACATCGATGGCCACTACGCCAATGGCCACCGGGTCGCGCTCAGCCTCGGCGGCGCGGCGGGCGCGGGCAAGCTGCATCTCGAGTCCGACGATCTCGGCGCGACGGTCGCCTTGTTCGGGATCGCCGACAATGTCGTTGGCGGCAAACTCACGGTTGACGGCACGGTCGGCGAAGTCGACGGGCATCAGGTGATCCGGGCCCGTCTCGATGGTTCCGATTACCGGCTGGCGCGCGCGCCGGCGCTGGCGCAGCTTTTGTCGCTGACCTCGCTCGAGGGCATTGCCGCGATGATGTCGGGCTCTGGGATACCCTTTACCGATCTGCACGGCGAGGTCGGGTTCTCGCGCGGCGTGATCTCGCTGAAGCGGGTGATCGCCTATGGCGGCGCGCTGGGCATCAGCGCCAAAGGCTGGCTCAATCCTGGCGAAGACCAGATCGATATCGACGGCACCTTGGCTCCGGCTTATGCGCTCAACTCGGTGCTTGGCAATTTCCCGGTGCTCGGGTCGATCTTGACGGGTGGCGAAGGCCAGGGGCTTTTTGCCGCCCGCTTTCATCTTGGCGGCTCGAACGACAATCCGACAGTGACGGTCAACCCGCTTTCGGCGCTGACGCCGGGGCTGTTGCGGCATTTGTTCGACCCGTTCAGCAATCCCGGGCAACCGGGTGCGGCGCCGCCCCAAGCGGTGACGGCCACCACCTCGCCGTCCCCGCCCTCGGACACGACGCATTGATGGTCAGAGCGCGCGTACCATCACGTGACGCTTACGGCCGGCACTGAGCTTTGCCTGACCGGCCGCGTCGAGATCGCCGAGCGAGACCGGCTGGGTCTCGCTGGCGATGACCGCATCATTGAGCCGTGCGCCGCCACTTTTGATGAGGCGGCGGGCCTCGCTGTTGGAGGTTGCGAGTCCGGCGCGCACGAACAGCTCGAAGGCCGGTAGCCCGCGCGACAGCGCATCGCGTTCGACGGAGATTTGCGGCAGCGCATCGCCCGCGCCGCCTTCGCCAAACACCGCGTCGGCAGTCTTCGCCGCGGCTTCGGCAGCGTCGCGGCCGTGACATAGAGCAGTCGCCTCGGTTGCGAGGATCTTCTTCGCCTCGTTGATCTCGCTATCCCGCAGCTTTTCGAGCCGGGCGATCTCGCCGAGCGGCAATTCGGTGAAGAGCTTCAAGAACCGGCCGACATCGTCATCCTCGGTGTTGCGCCAGTATTGCCAGTATTCGTAAGGATTCAGGCGGTCGGCGTTGAGCCACACCGCGCCGCCGAGGCTTTTGCCCATCTTGGCGCCCGACGCGGTGGTCATCAGCGGCGTCGTCAATCCGAACAACGTCTTGTTGACAACCCGCCGCCCGAGATCGACCCCGGCGACGATGTTGCCCCATTGATCCGAGCCGCCCAATTGCAGCACGCAGCCGAAGCGCCGGTTCAGCTCGACAAAATCATAAGCCTGGAGGATCGGGTAGTTGAATTCGAGAAAGGTCAGCGGCTGGTCGCGGTCGAGCCGCAGCTTGACGCTATCCTGGGTCAGCATGCGATTGACCGAAAAATGACGGCCGATATCGCGCAGCAGCGGAATGTATTTGAGCTCGTCGAGCCAATCGGCGTTGTTGACCATGATCGCGTCGGTCTGGCCATCACCGAAGGTGAGGAATTTCGCGAAGGTCTGACGGATACCCGCCATGTTGCGGGCGATCTGCTCGTCGCTGAGCAGCGGGCGTGCCTCGTCGCGAAACGACGGGTCGCCGATGCGCGTCGTACCCCCGCCCATCAGCGCGATCGGCTTGTGCCCCGACTTCTGGTAGAGCCGGAGCAACATAATCCCGACAAGATGGCCAATATGGAGGCTATCGGCGGTACAATCATAGCCGAGATAGGACGTTACCGGCCCTGCGAGCAATAGCGCGTCGAGGGCGGCCTCGTCGGTGCACTGGTGGATAAAGCCGCGCTCGTGAGCGGCGATGAGAAAGGGCGATTTGGCGGGCATGTCGGGTTCATCTAGCACAAATCGGCCAAGCGATGTGATCTCTGGAAATGTGATCTCGGCGCTGGGGCTGATGAGCGGAACCTCGCTCGATGGTATTGACGTCGCGGCGATCGAGAGCGACGGCGAGGCGTGCGTCGCGACCGGCCCGGCGTTGACAATGGCCTACCCGGCTGAGTTCCGCGAGCGGCTGCGCGCGGTATTGGGCGGGGTCGGCGAGGTCGATCGGGTCGAGCGCGAGCTGACCCGGCTCCATGCCGCCGCGATCGCGCGGTTCCGCGGTCGCCACCGGCAGACGCGGTTTGCGCTGATCGGATTTCACGGCCACACGATCCTGCATCAGCCGGGAAACCGCCGCAGCTGGCAGATCGGCGACGGCAATTTTCTGGCGCGCCTCACAGGCTGCGATGTGGTTGGCGATTTCCGCGGCGCCGATGTCGCGGCGGGCGGCGAGGGCGCGCCGCTCGCGCCGCTCTACCACGCCGCGCTTGCCGCCAAGCTTGCAAAGCCGCTTGCGGTACTGAACCTCGGCGGCGTCGGGAATGTTACATGGATTGGCGAGGGGGATGACATTATCGCCTTCGATACCGGACCGGGCAACGCGATGCTCGACGATTGGGTGCGCCGGCATACCGGGCAGCCGGCCGATCTCGACGGCGCTCTGGCGCGCGGCGGCACGGTTTCGGCGTCGCATGTCGCGGCTTTTCTCGCCGCGCCGTATTTCGCGAAGAAGCCGCCCAAATCGCTCGACCGCGACGACTTCGCCAGCTTTATGCCGGAGGGGCTCGGCGCGGCGGACGGCGCCGCGACTTTGACCGAGATGGCTGCCGCCGCGGTCGCCGCGGCGTGCGCGCATTTCCCGCGTCCGGCCCGTGAGTTTTTGGTGACCGGCGGCGGCCGGCACAACCCGGCGATGATGGCGGCGTTGACGCGGTTGCTCGGCGTGCCGATGCGTCCCGTCGAGGCAGTTGGCTGGGATGGCGACGCGCTCGAGGCGCAGGCCTTCGCCTATCTGGCGATCCGCTCGCTCAAAGGCCTGCCCTTGAGCCTGCCGACGACGACCGGTGTCCCGCAGCCGATGCCGGGCGGCCGATTGTTCGAGGCGGCTACTTGACGACGATCGTCCCCACCATGTGCGGGTGGATCGAGCAGAAATATTTGTAGGTGCCCGGCTTGTCGAAGGTGAATGAGAACTTGTCGTTGGTGTCGAGTGCCTCGGACTTGAACGTTTTGCCGCCATCGGCGCTGGTGACCGTGTGCGGTTCCTCGTCCTTGTTGGTCCAGGTCACCTTGGTGCCCGGCGCGACGACCATCAGCGCCGGGGCAAAGGCAAAATTGTCGATGGTGACGACCGGCGCCTCCGCCGCCGCGACCTGCTGCGGCGCGTCGGCATCGGCGGCAAAAGCGGGGACGCTCAAGACGAGCAGCGCCGCCACGGCGAGCGGAAGCGCCCGCCGAGTGAATGAAATCATGGTGGGGCCTCCGGTTAGGCGAGCGTCTGGTCGGTCAGCTTGGGCGCCGTCGCGGGGGCGAAGGCGATCTCGCGGATGCCTAGGACGGTCTTGAGCTTATCGCCTTCAACCTTCATCGGCCCAGGATTGGGCGCGGCGCCCGCCGCCGGCTGCGGGAAGGCGGTCGACATCGCGGTCTGGAAGGTGACCTTGCCCTCGACCTTCTGCACAACCTGGTGGATGTGGCCGTTGAGCACGGTCACCGAGCCGAAGGGCTTCAGATAGGCGAGCGCCTGGTCGCCGTCAGCGGTCGTCCAGCCCCATTGCGGGTAGATCGACCACAGTGGGATATGCGCCATGACGACGATAGGGGTCGACGCGCTCTTGCCCTTCAGGTCCTTTTCGAGCCACTCCAGCTGGTCCTTGCCGAGCGTGCCGCCGGTCGCGGGACCGAAGCCGATGACGTTCATCAGCGCGACGAAATGCACACCGTTCTGGTCAAAGCTATACCAGCCGCCTTGTGCTGCGCCTTTCCCGCCAAAACGGTCGAAATACATCTTGCCGTCATCGCCGATCACGTCGTGCTCGCCCGGCACGAAGTGCACGTCGAGCTTGGCGCCCTTGATGATCTGGTCGGCGGTGTCGAACTGCTCGGGTTTCGACAGATGGGTGACGTCGCCCGTGTGGACCATCATCGCTGGCTTCAGCGCCACCGCCTTATCGAGCGCCGCCTGCAGCGTGGAATTGGGGTCGGGGTTGGCGTCGGCCTTGAACCCGATATGGCTGTCGCTGATCTGGACGAAGGTGAAGCTGGCTTCCGCCGCCAGCGCCGGGCCGCCGAGACCCGTGCCGAACGGCAGCGCCTTCGGAACGCCACCGACAACGCTCCAGGCGATGCCGCTGCCGGCCCAGGCGAGGCACTTCATAAAATCGCGTCGTGAGTCCATGTCGCCGCTCCCGTGGGTTGCCAAGGTGAATTGGCTGTCGGCGAGGGAGACCGGCGTGTCCCGCGATTTATTCGAGCGAGCGGAAAAATTTTTGGCGCGAATTGTTGCGGGCGTGAGAATAAAACCAGTCGCGACCCGGTCACCGGGCATTGGCAGCATTTGCCGGCTCGCGGTTCGAGCTCGTGAGGAGAATGCCCCCTTCATCGCGTGACGACACGTTCGAGCGGGTGGTGCTGCCGCATCTCGACGCCGCCTACAACCTCGCGCGCTGGCTGATGCGCGATCCCGAGGCGGCGGAGGATGTGCTGCAGGAGGCAATGGTGCGCGCGCTCACCTATTTTTCGAGCTTCAGGGGTGTCAACCCGCGGGCCTGGCTTTTGCAGATCGTGCGCAACACGGCCTATGGCTCGATGGCGCTGAACCGCGGAGTGCAGACCGTGCCGATTAGCGGAGAGAGCGACGCCCCGGTGGCCGCTGAGTTGGTGTCGGGCGACGACGACCCCGAGGTCGCGCTGTTGCGCTTGCGTGAAAGCCGCCAGGTCCGCGCGCTGATCGCGGCGCTGCCGGTCGAGCTGCGCGAGACGCTGGTGCTGCGCGAATTCGAGGAATTCTCGTACAAGGAGATCGCCGAGGCGACGCAAACTCCGATCGGCACGGTGATGTCGCGGCTGTGGCGCGCCCGGCAATTGCTGGCGCAGGCGGCGGCCGCGGAGGGTCTGCCATGAGTGAGCATGTCCCGGCCTGCGACAAAGTGCTGCTGGTGCAGGCCGAACTCGACGGCGAGCTCGACGCCGCTCAGGCCGCCGCGCTCGAGGCACACCGTGCCCGATGCCTAATCTGTCAGGCGGCGCAGGAAGAATTGCTCCGCGCCCGGGCGCTGCTGCGCACCGAGCCCTACGAGACGACGCCGGACGACGTGCGTGCTCGGGTGATGGCGCGGCTGCGGCAGGTCGGGCTGCCGCAAGCTGTATCCGCGCCGCAGCCTTCGCGGCCGCGCTGGGATTGGCTGCGCGGCCCGGGCCTCGGCTTCGGCCTCGGCGCTGCTTGCGCCGCGGCGATCTCGCTGCTCATCGTGCTGCCCCAGCGCAGCGATCTGACCAACGCCGTCGTCGCCGACCATATCCGCGCCCTGCAGCCGGGCCATCTCGAAGACGTCGTCTCGTCCGATCAGCACACGGTGAAGCCCTGGTTCGACGGGCGGATCGATTTTGCGCCGCCGGTCAGGGATTTCGCGGCCGATGGCTTTCCGCTCAGGGGCGGGCGCCTCGACTATCTCGACAACCGGCCGGTCGCGGCGCTGGTCTATCAGCGCGACAAGCACATCATCGACCTTTATGTCTGGCCGGCGAGCGACGCGCCGGCCCGCTTCGCGGGCGACGCCTCGATCCAGGGCTACAACGTCGCGCACTGGACCGCGGATGGTATGAACTTCTGGGCGGTGTCCGATGTCGAGCGCGGACAGCTCAACGATTTTGTCGCGCTGTGGCGGAAGGTGCCATGATCGCCAGAGAGGCTCGGAGTCATCGCTTTTTTAACTCGAGATGGCATAGGCTGTGCGCAGGATCGTGTCGCGGAGCCGCCAATGAACCGTCATCTTGCTCTTGCATTCGGATTTGCCGCGCTATTGGGAGCCACCGCCCCGGCGCTCGCAGATGGACCAGTGCCTACTTGTCCGCCGCCCGTGAAACACCTCGCCGTCCATCATCACTGGGTGCATAGATTCGTCGCACGCCCGGTCTACGCGGCCTTGGGCCCGGCCTGCGGTAGCGTCGTCCATCCGTGCAATGTCGACCACCTGACGGTGCCGATACAGTAGCGGCCTAGAACCCTAGCTCGCGCAGCATCGAATCGAGCACGGCCTCGGCGTTCCGCGCCGCAATGTCGTCGCCGCCGCGGATGCGAAGCAGCGCGGCCGCGACCTGCTCCTGAAGCGTGAAGGCTTCTTCGCGTTCGCCGGTCTGCCATAAGAGCGCAGCGAGATTGCCGAGCGAGGTTAGCGTGTCGGGATCATCCTCGCCGAACACGCGGGCCTGCGTGTCGATGGTCTCCGCGAGCAGAGCGTGCGCGGTCTCAGCATCGCCGAGCGCCGCGACCGTGCCGGCCAGATTGTTGACCGCGCGCAGCGTATCGCGCCCCTGGGTGCCGTAAAGCGCGCGCAGACCGGCGGCGACCTCCTCCTGCAGCCGGCGGGCCTCGGCGAGATCGCCCTGCTGGCCGATCGAGACGGCGAGTTTGCCGAGCGCCTTCAGCGTGTCCGGATGCGCCGCGCCGTAGAGCGCGCGGCGACCGGCGACAACCGCCTCCTCCAATTGTCGTGCCGCGTGGAGCCTGCCCTCGTTCCACAGCGCCTCGGCGAGATCGAGCATCGCGATCAGCGTGTCGGCATGTGCCTCGCCGAGCGTTTGCCGGCGCGCGGCGACGAGGGCCTCGAGTTCGGTGACCGACGGCATTACGCCGGCACGTCGCCCCATACTGCGTAGCGGCGGCGCGGGCGGAGTTCCTCGCCCTCGGCGACCGCGCGTTCGTTCTGCGCCATGATGACGTCGGCGAGCGGGTCGCTGCCGACCGAAACGAGCCCCTTCGAGCGGAACAGCGCCTCGATGTCCTCGCGCGCCTTGCCCATGAGGAAGGGCAGCTGGTCGCCGATCGGCGCGTATTCGGTGCTGCGCCGGGCGCTTGCCGCTTGCTCCTCGCCCGGCGCGACCAGCGACTGCCCGTCGATCACCGTGAGCCTTCCGCCGGGCCGCAGCACGCGGATCCATTCGCTGATCGCCGCGTCCGGATGCGGCAGCGTCCACAGTACGTGACGGGTGATCACCAGGTCGAAGCTCGCCGGCGCAAACGGCAGGTTCTCGGCGTCGGCGTGCTCGAAGCGGATCTGCACCTTGGCGCTCGCTGCCTTGCCCTTTGCCAGCGCCAGCATCTCGGGCGCGAAGTCGATGCCGGTCACCCTGTGCCCACGTAATGCCAACTCGAGGCTGAGAAACCCAGTGCCGCAGCCGACATCGAGCGCGTCGAGCTTGGCGCGCCCACCCAGCGCCAGCGCAAACACGCGATCCCAGGCGGCGCGCTCCGCCGGGGTGACGATGCTGTGTCCGAAATCCTGGTCGAAATGCGCGGCGCGGCGGCCCCAATGCGCGGCGACGTTCTGTTTGACGATATCCACCGAAGGCATCCCCACCTCCTATTTCAGGCCGACGACCTCCGCCAGCGCATCGACCTGCTCGACATAGTTCGAGACGGGATTGAGGAGCAGGTGGTTGGCGCCCATCGCCGCGACCTCTTCGAGCCGCTCGCGCACCTGTTCCGGCGTGCCGTGAATGCCGCAGAAATCGGTGCCCGGCGGGTTGTGGTAAACGTCGTCGAACCAGCGCGCGAGCAGGCGCCGCGCGGTCGCCGGGTTTTCGTCGACCATCATGAAGATGCGTTTCGAGATCGGAAATTTCTCAGGATTACGCCCGCGCGCCGCGAGCGCATCCTTGAGGATCGGCACCGACTCGCCGAATTGCTTGATGCTCGACCCGCCCGACCCCATCCAGCCGTCGGCCAGCTCGGCGCTGCGCTTGATCGCATTGGGGTGGCCGACCCCCATCCATAGCGGCAGCGGCTTCTGCACCGGACGCGGCGACATCACTTCGTTCTCGATCTGGTAATAGCGTCCCTTGAAGGTCGCGCGGTCCTCGGTCCACAGCGCGCGGATCAGCGCGATCTCCTCGCGAAAACGCGCGACCTTGCCCTCGTGCGGCACCTCGAACTGGCGATAATGATGGTCGCGGCCAAGCCCGACGCCGAGGATCGCCCGGCCGCCGCTGACGTAATCGAGCGTCGCCCATTGATGCGCGACCATCGCCGGGTGGTGCACCGCCAGCACGACGACCGAAGCGCCGACCCGGATTTTCGTCGTCACCGCCGCGGCGTAGGTCAACACCACGACAGGATCAAAGCACATCGATTCTTCGTTGAGCGTGTTCTCGGTCACCCAGAGGTCGCGAAAGCCGAGCGCCTCGGCGCGCTGAGCGACCGCCTTTACCGCCGCCATGTCGATCGGATCGGGCGAGCGGTGCGGCAAGGACATGCCGAATGCGATTTTATCCTTCAAGGCCATGGGCGGCCCCCCGTGCGAGCGGTGGCGGGTCGCGACTAGATTGAACCGTCCGTCGGCCGAAGGGCAAGCGGCGCGCGTCGGTCGGGTTGCCTCGTAGATAAAATTTTAACTTTTTTCTCTACATATTGATTGCATGACGAAAAACGAAAATACGTCACAAGACGTCAGCGCGTTTCTCCTCCGCCCGACCCGCACGCTTCGCACTGTGTGCCGCGAAGCCGGCCGGGACGATGATGGTCGCGCCTGCGCGACCTGTTCGATATGCGATTTGTGCGAACTGATCGAGCGGCGGCTCGGCACGCCGCCACTATCTTACACTGAGCGATTGACCGGATGTGGTAATGGAATGGGCGCGATGACTCGCCTTTCGCGCACATTTTAGGCGATATCCGCAACCGAGATGGCGACAGCGGGTAATGTGGGGACAAAACGGGGGCATCCCAGGCCTCGGTTTTGAGTTCCCCCTCGTTGAAAGGGTCTCCGACATGGCCGACGTCAATCTCGCAGAGATAGAAGCCGAAGCGACGCGCGCGATCCAGGCGTACATCAAGGCGCTGATCAACAAGGCGGTGGAACAGGTAACGGGCGAATCCGTTGAGGATGATGAACGGCCAGACCCGCGGAACCAAGGGGTCAAAACCGGCGGCGGCCGGCAACGGGACTGAGACAAATGCCCAGGCCCGCGTCCGCGCGGGCCCTCGAATTTTCGTTAGACGTTTCGCTTCAATGGGCGTTTAGGGCTTCGCGCTCGCGTCATAACCATTGATGAAATCTGGTAGCGGGGGGCGGATTTGAACCGCCGACCTTCGGCTTATGAGTCCGCTGCTCTGACCAACTGAGCTACCCCGCCCCAAGAGACCGCGCATATAGGAGATCGGCCCCTTAGGGTCAAGAAGCAGGCCGCGAAACTGCTATCGCCGGATCCAGCCGCCGCCGAGCACGCGGCCGCCATCATAGATCACCGCAGCCTGGCCGGGCGCGATCGCGCCGGCGGACGCGGTCAGCGTCAGCTCGGCCGTGTCGCGGTCGTCGCCGGCAAGAAGCGTCGCCGACACCGGCGGCTGCGCCGAGCGCAGCTTGGCGGTGACCGGGCGTGTCTCACCGGAGGCGAGTGGCGCGCCGAGCCAGTTGAACTCGGCCAATCGAACCCGCGTCTCGGCGAGCGCGCTGTACGGGCCGACCACGACCCGCCGCATCGCCGGCTCCAGCCGCAGCACATAAAGCGGCTCGGGCGCGGCGATGCCGAGCCCCTTGCGCTGGCCGACGGTGAAATGCGCGATGCCGCGATGCCGGCCGAGCACATTGCCCGCCGTGTCGACGATGTCGCCGGGTTCGCCGGCCTCCGGGCGCAGACGCGTCACAATGTCGGCATAAGAACCCTGCGGCACAAAGCAAATATCCTGGCTGTCGGGCTTGTCGGCGACGGGCAGTTCGAGCTCGCGGGCGAGTTCGCGGGTCTCGTCCTTGGCCATGCCGCCGAGTGGGAAGCGCAGAAAATCGAGCTCGTCGCTTGTCGTCCGATAGAGGAAATAGCTCTGGTCGCGCGCCAGATCGGCGGCGCGGTGCAGTTCCGGGCCAGCAGCCCCCAGTACGCGGCGCGCGTAATGCCCGGTCGCCAGCGCGCTCGCGCCAAGGTCGCGCGCGGTCTGCAAGAGGTCGCGGAACTTGACCCGCTCGTTGCAGCGGATGCACGGGATCGGCGTCTCGCCGCGGCCGTAGCTGTCGGCAAAATCCTCGATCACCGCCGCGCGAAACCGCGCCTCGTAATCGAGGACGTAATGCGGAACGCCGAGCTGCCGCGCGACATTCGCGGCGTCGCGCACATCCTGGCCGGCGCAGCACGCGCCCTTCTTCCCGGTCGCCGCGCCATAGTCGTAAAGCTGGAGCGTGACCCCGACGACATCGTAGCCGGCGCGCGCGACCAGCGCCGCGGTCAGCGACGAATCGACCCCGCCCGACATCGCCACGACGACGCGGTGATCGGCCGGGTTTCCGGGCAGGTTGATATCGGCGAGCAACGGCATGGCGCGGAATATAGGGTCGCGACGTGGATTTGCACTATCGCGTCAGAACCGGCCACCTGCCGCGCAATGTGTTAAACTTTGCGCCGATTGAATTAAGCCATGAGGCATGAGCCATGACGATCGAGAGTCTTTTGATTTTTTTGGTGATCGGCGCGGTTGCGGGGTGGCTTGCCGGTCAAGTCATGAGCGGTGGAGGCTTCGGGCTCATCGGTGATGTCATCGTCGGCGTAATCGGATCAATCATCGGTGGCTGGCTGTTCGGCGTGCTGGGCATCGCCGTCGGCGGGCTGCTCGGTGCGATCATCGCGGCGTTTGTCGGCGCGGTCATTTTGATCGCGGTCATCCGTGCTATCAAACGAGCATAGCGACGCGAGTCAGAAACCGCCGGCTATAAGCCCAGCCCGTCGACCGCGGCGATCGTCTCGGCGGCGCTGCGGTGGGTAATCCAAATCCCTCCGGCAGCGAGCCACAAATGCCGGTACTTCTCCCAATCGTCGATCAGAATGTCGCCGGCCGCGGCGTGACGGCACTTCTCGCGGGACTTGACGCAGCGTACCTCGACTCCGTTGCCGAGATGATTGCGAACCCAGGCCTGCTTATCTTCCGACGCGTCCGGGACTGATCGCGGCACGCCGGTCAGGATGATCGGCCGAAGCCGTTCGATGCGCGACCATAAAAGGTCCATGTCGGACATCGGCGGAATGTCGCGGTAAAAGCCGGACACTGCTCGCACCGCGTCCCAATCGACATCATCGGCGGCGATATCGGCGACGCGGCCAAAAACCGTCCGGTGGTGTCGATTGAAATCGGCCAGCACACCGTCGAGATCTACAAAGAGTTGCATGAGCCCTATATGGGTGCCGCCAATCCCATTTGCCAGAAGTCGGCTTCGAGGCGCGTCGCGGCGGTAAAACTCGCCGCGAGCCGGGGGAAGCGGCCCGCGCCGCCACGGCGGGCGAATTGCTCGTCGAGCGCCGCCTTCGTGTCACTGGCGAGCGCCTGGTATTCGGCGCCGGCATACATGTCGAGCCAGCTCTTGTAGGGATTGCCGGCGAGTTTGGTCGCCGGATCGGCCATGCGCTCGGCGGCGATCTCGGCATAGCCGACGATGCACGGCGCGAGCGCCACTTCGAGGTCGAGCCGGTCGCCGGCCAAGCCGCGATCGAGCACGAAACGAGTATAGGCGATCGTCTCCAGCGCTTCGGTCGCCGCTTCCATCGCCGCCCGATCGATGCCCCAGTCGCGGCAATATTCGACATGGAGTCCAATCTCGACATCGAGCGTCGCGGCGACCAAGGCTTGCGCGCGGCGCATCTCGGCGAGCGTGTCGGATTTGTAGATCGCCAACCCCCAGGCACGGCTGAAATGCAATAGGAACAGATAGTCCTGGATCAGGTAATGGCGAAACGCCGCCTCGGGGAGCGTGCCGTCCGCGAGGCGCAGCACGAAATCGTGGCGCGTGTAGGAATACCAGGTGCGGCCTGACGCAGTGACGAGGCGGTCGAAAAGCCCTGCCACTAGCTGTTCATCATGTTGCGCGTTCCGGATGGCAGCCGCACGGTGAGCCCGTCCAATTCCTCGGTCATGATGATCTGGCAGCCGAGCCGCGAGGTTTGCGTCAGGCCGAAAGCGAGGTCGAGCATGTCTTCCTCGTCCTCGCTGGCCTCTTTGAGCAGGTCGTACCAGTCAGGGTCGACAATCACGTGGCAGGTCGAGCAGGCGAGCGAACCCTCGCAGGCGCCCTCGATGTCGATCTTGTTGCGGTGCGCGATCTCGAGCACCGACAGGCCGAGCGGCGCGTCGACCTCGCGGTGCGTGCCGTCGCGCTCGATAAATGTCATTTTCGGCATAGGGACTCGGATCAGCTTCCGGGAGGGCGCGGCGCCGTCTCTTCGGCGATGACCGAAGCCGCTTCCGCCGGCGCCTCGCCGGCCGGCAGATCCGCGGGGCTGAGGACGCGCATCAGCTCGATCCCGGCGGCCTCGCTTGCGCGCAGCAACTCGGCGGCGAGCGCCGGGTCCAGTGCGGCGAAGACGAGCACTGCATGGGTTACCGGGCGGGCGAGGGCGCGTTCGGCGCGTAGCCGCGCGCCTTCGAACAATGTCTGCCAGGCGGATAGCGGCGCATCAGGCCCTGGGACGGCTAGGTTCTGTTCGAAGCCCTCGCGGTCGGCGACGATAACGGCATTGCCGCCGACCGACACCGCGACCGTGGCCAACTCGCCGCTCGCGTCGATGCCGATCGCCGTACCCGGCGCATCGGGATCGGCGGGCGAGCCGTCGGGTTCTTCGATCTGAAAGAGCTTCAAGTCAAACCAGCCACGTCAGACGTGGAACGACTCACCGCAGCCGCAGCGTCCCTTTTCGTTCGGATTGCGGAACACGAAACCCGATTCGAGCTTCTCCTCGACGTAGTCCATCTCGGTGCCGAGGATGAACATGATCGCCTTGGGGTCGACCAGCACGGTGACGCCCTTGTCCTCGACGATCTCGTCGAATCTGCCCTTCTCATCGGCGTATTCGAGCGTGTAGCTAAGGCCAGAGCAGCCGCGCGAACGCACGCCGACGCGCACGCCGACCGACGGCTTGCCGCGCTTTGCGAGCAGCGCTTGAATGCGCGCCGCGGCCGCGTCGGTCACCACCAAAGCCGGGGGTCGCGCCAAAACCATCTATCGTCTCGCTCCTTGAGCCGGCTTCATATTGCCGCCGCCATCGTCGCCGTCAATCGTAAGGTACACATTATGTAGTCGCAGTCTCGCCGGATTTCACCCTGAGCCGCGCGGCGGCGGCGGCGATCGCATCGGCCGCGAAGTCGATGTCGGACTCGGTCGTGAAGCGGCCAAGCCCGAGGCGAACCGAAGCGTTGGCGCGCTCGTCCGAAAGGCCCAGCGCGCGCAGCACGTAACTCGGCTCGACTGAGGCCGACGTGCAGGCCGAGCCGGTGGAAATAGCGATCGACGCGCAGGCCTCGATGAGGTCGGGTGCCGTCGTGCCCGGCACCGAGATGTTGAGGCTGCCGGGCAGGCGGTGGTCTATGTCACCGTTGACGACAAGCCCCGGCAGGCGTTCCGCGAGGTTCGCGCGCAGTCGCTCGCGCAGGCTCTTGAGGCGCCTTGCCTCATCACCCATCTCGGCGGCGGCAATGGCACAGGCCTTGCCAAAGCCGACGCAAAGCGGGGTCGGCAAGGTGCCCGAGCGCATGCCGCGCTCCTGCCCGCCGCCGTCAATCAGCGGGGTGAGGCGCACGCGCGGCCGCCGCCGCACGTAAAGCGCGCCGATGCCTTTCGGCCCGTAAAGTTTGTGGCCTGACATCGACATCAGGTCGATTTTCATCGCCTCGACATCGAGTGGGATCTTGCCGAGCGCCTGGGCCGCGTCGGTGTGGAAGAGGATGCCGCGCGACCGGCATAACGTGCCGATTTCGGCCAAAGGTTGGATGACGCCGATCTCGTTATGCGCCGCCATGACCGAGACGATCAGCGTGCGCTCGGTCAGCGCCGCTTCGAGCGCCGCGAGGTCGACGAGTCCATTTTCCGCGACCGGCAGGTAGGTGACGCAGAACCCTTCGCGCTCCAGGGCCGCGCAGCTTTCGAGCACGCATTTATGCTCGGTCGTCAGCGTGACGATGTGGTCTTTCGGTGCGCCGGCCGTGGGGTGCTCGTGGGCGAAATGCGCCGCGCCCTTGAGCGCCAGATTGTTGGCTTCGGTCGCGCCCGAGGTGAAGACGATCTCGCGCGGCTCGGCGTGGATGAGGCCAGCGATCTGCTCGCGGGCAGCGTCGATCGCCGCCATCGCGCGGTGGCCGTAGACATGGCTTTCGCTGCTCGGGTTGCCGTAATCGATCGTGAAATACGGCATCATCGCCGCGAGCACGCGCGGGTCGACCGGCGTCGAGGCCTGGTTGTCGAGATAGACTGGCAACGTGTTCGGGGTCAGGTCGTTCATGCGGCTTTCCGCCCTCGCGTGCGGCGAAAAAGCGCCGTCCAGGCATCGAGAAAATGGGCGATGTCATCATCGCTTGTCGACCATCCGAGGCTGACGCGGATCGTCGCGTTCGCGATCTCGGTCGCGATGCCCATCGCGGCCAGCACATGGCTGGGCCCCACCTTGCCCGACGAGCAGGCGGCGCCGGCACTGACCATGACGCCGTCCAGATCAAGCGCGATGATTTGCGTCTCGGCCGGGACGCCGGGCATGGCGATGGCCGAGGTGTTCGGCAGGCGCGGAACGCCGCCGGCAATGACAACAGCGTCAGGCGGCAGCGCCGCTTCGAGCCGGTCGCGGAGGCCGCGCACTCGGTCGTACTCCGCTGGGTCGCAGGCCTTGGCGGCGGCCGCAAAGCCGGCAATGCCGGTCAGGTTCTCGGTGCCGGCGCGGCGGTTGCGTTCCTGGCCGCCACCACGGATAAGCGACGTCACCTCGACGCCCGGTGCCATGACCAGCGCGCCGATCCCCGCTGGGCCACCGATCTTGTGCCCCGATAGGGTGAGCAAATCGGCGCCAATCTCGGCGAGCGACAGGGGAATTTTCCCGGCGGCCTGCACGGCGTCGCAATGAAACAAAGCGCCTTTGACGTGCGCGATTTCGGCCAGCGCGCCGACCGGCTGGATCACGCCTGTCTCATTGTTGGCGAGCATCACGGACACCAGCGTCGGGCGCCTGTCCGTGTCGAGCAGCTTGGCAAGCGCGGCGAGATCGACAAGTCCGTCGCTGTCGACCGAAATGCGATCGGTTTCTGGGATGGCGTGCAGCACAGAGGAATGCTCGATGGCCGACACCAGCACTCGCGCCCGGCCGCTGCCGAGCAGCGCCAGATGATTGGTCTCGGTGCCGCCGCTGGTAAACACGACGCTGCCGGCCGGCGCGTCCACTAGCGTGGCGATCGCTTCGCGGCTCTGTTCGATCAGCTGCCGCGCGCCGCGGCCGGCGCGATGCACCGAGGACGGGTTACCGCAAAGCGCCAAGGCATCGTTTATCGCCGCCGCCGCCTCAGGGCGCAACGGCGCGGTCGCATTCCAGTCGAGATAGGTGTTGCGAGGGCTCACGGTCTGACAAAACGCTTATTGTGCGGCATGCGCCCGATAGGCGATGCCGCTGGTGCCGAGTACCCTCTTCTCGCAGACATCGCCAAGGGTTACCGAGCTTAGATAAAGATGGATCTGGTTGCTCAATTCCTCCCACAGATCGTGGGTCAGACATCGGCTGCGGTCGCCGCGGCAGCCGAGCGTCGCGCCGGGCTTGCATCGAGTCGCCCGTATCGGCTCGTCGACCGCGAGGATGATGTCGGCGATGCGGGTCGCGTCACGCCCATATGTCAGCAGATAACCGCCGCCCGGTCCGCGCACGCTCTTAACCAAGCCACCGCGCCGCAATTTGGCGAAGAGCTGCTCGAGATAGGAGAGCGATATCTCCTGACGCTGGGCGATCTCCGACAGGCACACGGGGGCGTCCCCGCTGTGCTGCGCGAGGTCGACCATCGCCATCACCGCATAGCGGCCCCTGGTGCTAAGCCTCATCGGGCGATCCCCGTGCCTTTTGGCTTCATGACAAGCGCTCGCTTTCGGCTTCATCGGCGATCGCAGGGGGGCCGGACGGCCCCGCTTCCTTTTCGCGCTCCAGTTCGTTGACACGGGCGCGCAGGCTAGCGACCTCGTCGAGCAGCCCGGAGAGCGCGCGGGCGATCGGGTCGGGTATGTCCTCGCCGCTGATGCCGTATGGGTTGAAGGCCGGCTTTGTCTCACCGGGCGCGCGCCGGGTGAGTTGCCGCGCGGGATTACCGACCATGACGGCGCCGGGCGGCACCTCGCGCAGGACGATGGTCGCGGCACCGAGCGTCGCGCCGTCGCCAACCTTGATCGGCCCCAGCACCTGCGCGTTCGAGCTGATGATGACGTTGTTGCCGATCGTCGGATGGCGCTTGTGCCCCGTCTGGTCCTTCGAGGGCCGCGTACCGCCCAGGGTCACGCCCTGATAGATCGTGCAGTCGTCGCCGATCTCAGTGGTCTCGCCGATGACCACGCCGGCGCCGTGGTCGATGAAGAGGCGCTTGCCGATCTTGGCGCCGGGATGGATGTCGATCGCTGTCAGCACGCGGCCGACATGCGACACAAGCCGGCCGAGGAAGTAACAGCGATGCGTCCACAGCCAGTGCCCCATGCGGTGGAACAGCAGCACCTGGAATCCGGGGTAGCAGAACACCACCTCTAGCGAGGAGCGAGCGGCCGGGTCGCGCGCCCGCGTGGCATCGATTTCGTCGCGCAGGTTCTTGAATGGCATTGCGTTCACTGTGCTATCGTGGCTGCCGCGAGGAAGAGCCCTAACCGACACCCGGCCCGACGCGGTGCAAGAATCGAGATATAATTGCCCGACTATAACGATCAAGTATCACCGCTGAACTTGCCATGGCGGCGTCGCACGACAACGCCAGCGAAACCCGACCCTACTTGTCGGAATTGCGATGCCTGATGTCATCATCAATGGCCCGGAGGGGCGCATCGAGGGGCGCTACCACCATGTGCGCGCCGGCCCGGCGCCGATGGCGCTGGTGTTGCACCCGCACCCGCTGCACGGCGGGAACATGAACAACAAGGTCGTTTACACGCTCTATCAGAGTTTCGTGAAACGCGGCTTTTCGACGCTCAGGATCAATTTTCGCGGCGTCGGGCGCAGCCAGGGCAGCTTTGATCGCGGCGAAGGCGAGTTGGCCGACGCCGCGGCGGCGCTCGATTGGCTGCAGACCTATAATCCCAATGCCGGCTCGTGCTGGGTGGCGGGCTATTCGTTCGGTGCGTGGATCGGCATGCAGCTGTTGATGCGCCGGCCCGAGATCGAGGCCTTCATCGCGGTCTCGCCGCCGGCGAGCCAGTACGATTTCACTTTTCTCGCGCCCTGCCCGTCATCGGGTCTGGTGCTGCAGGGCGACCAGGACACTCTGGTGCCGATCGAGAGTGTGCAGAAACTGGTGCACAAGCTCGCCCATCAGCGCGACATCAAGATCGATTTCCGCAAGGTGCAGGGTGCCGACCATTTCTTCGCCGACCAGCTCGACATCCTGAGCACCCAAGTCGAGGCCTATATCGCCGACCATTTGCATCCGGGCCGGCCGGAGCCGGTGTCGCAAGGGCGCGGCCGGAGCTAGTCCTTCGACCGGGTGGTGTGCAGCATCGCCCATACGATTCCGGCGATGCCGATCAAGGTCAGCCCACCGAATACCAGGACAAAGGTGTTGTCGGCGCCGATTAGCCGATCGCCCACTTCACCGACCGCGTCGCCGGCAAAGAGCAGCATCGGCGCCCAAACCAGCGCCGAGACGATGTTGGCGAACCAGAACCAGCCGCGCGGCATCTGCATCAGCCCGGCGGCAAGGGGAATGACCGCGCGCACCGGGCCGAAGAAGCGACCAATCGCGACGCTCTTGCCGCCATGTTTGGCGAAAAAGCGGATACCGGCGGGGAGCAGGTCCGGGTTGCGCGAAAACGGCCACACGCGAGCGATGCCGCCGCCAAACCGGCGGCCGATCCAGTACGACACCGAATCGCCGAGCGTCGCGCCCAATACGGCACCCGCCAGCACCGGCGCATAAGGCAGCGTCCCGTCCGCCATCAGCGTGCCAGCGGCGATGAGCAGAGTGGTGCCGGGAAACAACAAGCTGAGAAACGCGAAGCTTTCGCCAAACGCGGTGACGAACATGATCGCCGCCGCCCAATGCCCATGGGCGGCGATAAAGGCGAGCGTCGGCTGAACGATCGAGTCCACGCAGGGGCGTATACTTTGCTTATCGTCCCGGCGAAAGTATGAGGGGAAAAAAGGAGACGCCTGATGCCTACCCTTGACCCTCGGCACATGGCCGAACGCATTGTCGGCATATTCCGTGCTCGCCAACCGATCGACATCTTGCCCGACGAGCTGATCCCCGCCACGCTCGACGACGCCTATCGGGTGCGCGAGGCTTACGAGGCCATCGAGACGCCGCGGCGCGGGCAGGTGATCGGCTACAAGATCGGACTCACGACGCCGATCATGCAGCAACTCTGCGGGGTCGACGAGCCGTGCTACGGCGCGATGTTCCAGAGCGAAATTCGCCGCTCGCCGGCCGAGGTGCGGGTCGCCGATTACTGCCGCGTCGGGATCGAGACCGAGGTTGCGATGCGCTTGGGCGAGGATCTGCCCGACGGCGGCGGCCGCGCGCGGGTCGAGGCGGCGGTCGAAAGCTGCATGGCGGCGATCGAGGTCCTGGAAGATTTGCGGCACGACTACAAGCGCCTCTCCGCGCGCTCGATGGTCGCCGGCAATGTGTGGAACGCTGGCTGCGTGCTGGCGGCGCCGGTCACGGATTGGCGCGGGCTCGACCTCGCTACGGTCGCCTACCGCCTCACGATCAACGGCCGCGAAATCGGCGCCGGTAAGGGCGCGGACGTGATGGGCAACCCGCTCAACGCGCTCAGTTGGCTCGCCGACAAGCTCGCCGCCGACGGCAGGCCCTTGAAGCGCGGCATGGTGGTGATGACCGGCAGCACCGTGCCGATCCAGTTTCCCCGGCCCGGCGACCATGCGGTGGTCGAGGTGGTGGGTCTCGGCCGCGCCGAGTTCATCGCCGTCTGAGGCGTGGCCGATCTCTACCCGCTGATCCGTCCGCTGCTGCGGGCGTTGCCGGCCGAGGCCGCGCATCGCCTGACAATCCGCGCACTGGCCGGCGGGCTTGCCAGTTTTGTCGCCGGCGGAGGCGGCGAGCCCGATCCGCAGAGCCTGCGCCAGACCTTATGGGGCAGAGATTTTCCGAACCCGATTGGCGTTGCCGCCGGCTTTGACAAGGACGCCGAGGTGCCGGACGCGCTGCTGCGGCTCGGTTGCGGCTTTGCCGAGACCGGCACGGTGACGCCGCGCCCGCAGCCCGGCAATCCCAAGCCGCGCATTTTCCGGCTCTATGACGACGGCGCGGTCATCAACCGCATGGGTTTCAACAGCCGCGGCTTGGAGCCGACCTTGGCGCGCTTGCGCGCGCGGCCGCGAAAGGGCGTTGTCGGGGTCAATCTCGGCAAGAACCGCGACAGCGAAGATGCGGCCGCTGATTACCTCGAGGGTGTACGGCGGGTCGGCCCGCTCGCCGACTATTTCGTGATCAACGTGTCCTCGCCCAATACGCCGGGGCTGCGCGACTTGCAGCGGCGCGAAATCCTTGACGATCTGCTGCGCCGGCTGGTCGCCGCGCGCGACGAGGCCGCGCCGGGGACGCCTCTCCTCGTCAAGATCGCGCCCGACCTTGCTCCCGGGGAACGCACCGACATCGCCGCGCTGGCGGAGCCGAGCGGCATCGACGGCATCGTTATCGCCAACACGACGATAGCGCGCCCGGCGAGCCTGCATAGTACGGCGGCAAGCGAACAGGGCGGTCTCAGCGGCCGGCCGCTGTTCGCGCTGTCGACCGCGCTGCTCGGTGAGATCTACCGGTTGACGGAAGGGAAGATCCCGCTTGTCGGGGTCGGCGGCATAGCGAGCGCCGAGGACGCCTACGCTAAAATCCGCGCCGGCGCGTCGCTCGTGCAGCTTTACACGGCGCTGGTGTTCGAGGGTCCGGCACTCATCGGCCGCATAAAACGTGGCCTCGCCGAATTGCTGCGGCGCGACGGGTTCGTGTCGATCGCTGAGGCCGTCGGCGCCGACCATGTGCTAGCTTCGGCCAAACGTTCAACCGCGTGAACCACTGATGAATTTGCGAGAGATCACCAGGCTGCGCGAGATCGCCGCCGATTACGACGGGTTCGTGCTCGATTTGTGGGGCGTGGTGCATGACGGGGTGAAGCCGTACCCCGGCGTGCTCGATTGCCTCAAATCGCTGCTCGACGCGGGCAAGCGCGTCGCGCTGTTGTCGAATGCGCCGCGCCGCGCCTATGACGTCGTCAACCGCATCGCCGCGATCGGCGTGCCCCGCAGCCACTACAACGAGGTCATGTCGTCGGGCGAAGAGGCATGGCAATACCTCAATAATCGCACCGACCCGTTCTATGTCGGGCTCGGCCGCAAATGTCTGCATATCTGCTCCGACCGCGATCTCGAAATTCGCCACGGGCTCGATCTCGATTACGTTGAGAGCGCCGAGGCGGCCGAGTTCATCCTCAACACCGGCCCGGCCGGGTGGGACGACACGATCGAGGATTATGCCCCGATCCTCGCAGCGGCGCGCGAGCGCGGGCTGAAGATGGTCTGTGCCAACCCCGATCTGATGGTCAATCACGGGGCCAAGCTGGCGCTTTGCGCCGGTGCGCTGGCGGTGCATTACGAGGCGATCGGGGGCGCGGTGCGCTGGCACGGTAAGCCGTACTCGTCGGTTTATGCATCGACCTTGAGCTTGCTCGGCATCGCTGACAAGAAGCGCGTTCTCGCGGTCGGCGACAGCCTGCGCACCGATATCGCCGGCGCCAATGGTGTAGGGCTCGACAGCCTGCTGATCGCCGGGCAGGGCATCCATGTCGACGACTTCGCACCCGGCGGCGCGCTGGACCTGGCGCGTATCGCCGCCGCCGCTTCCGCTGCCGGCGTGCGGCCGACGATGGTGGGCCCACGCTTCAGCTGGTAGTCAGTGCGTAGCGCGGTGAAGGATCGCATCCTTGAGGCCAGTGTCGTAGTCACGGCCGCTGGCGAGCAGCGTCGCCGATTCCGGGAACTGCGTTTTGACGAGGCCCTTGCGTTCGAGCGCCGCCCACACCGCCGGATTGCGCAAGCCGGTCGCATCCCTGGCCGCGACAACCGCGTCGCCGAGATGGAAATGGTCGCCATGCGGGTCGGGTAGGCTGGTTAGCAGCATGCTGCCCTCGGCTTCGCCCGGCTTGGCGTCGGGGAGCGCGGCCAAAGCCTGCAGCAAGGTCAGCGTCTTGAGCTGCAGGGGGTTCAAATTCAGGGGATTGCGTTTGGTCGGCATCTGATTTCATTAGCCCGGCGTATTGGAACGGCGCAAGGTCATCGTCGCGCCGGGGAGAGAAGCGAGATACCGAGATGCCGGTCATCGAGCGCGAATGGGAGTGGCATTTCGCCGCCTCGCCCGAGGCGCTGTGGCCACTTGTCGCCGACACCGCGGCGATTGGCGAAGTTGCCGGCTTTCCGCGCTACACCGTTACCGACACGCCGCGGCCCGACGGCACGGTCGAGCGCACCGGCAGCGCGCGGGTTTTGGGCATGACCGTCACCTGGGAAGAGGGCGTACCCGAATGGGTCGCCGGACGGAGCTACCGCCACGAACGGCGCTTTCACAACTACATCTTCCGCCGGTTGGCGAGCCGCATCCTGCTCGAACCCGAGCCGGGCGGGGCGCTAATGCGCTACCGCTCGACTTTCGAGGTCTGTTGGCCGCTAGCGTTGGCGATGCGCTGCGGCGGCCTCAGCAGCACCGGCAAGAAGCTCGACCGGCATTTCCGCCAAGCGGCGCGCTTTGCCGAGATCAACGAGCCGGCCGATCTTACCCATGCCGCACCGGCGGCCGTGCCGCAAGCGGTGAAAAGCCGGGTCGCGGCGCAAGGCAAGGCGCTTGCCGAGCGCGGCCATGCGGCGGCTGACAAACTCGCCGAGCATCTCCTTAGTGCGCCGGATTCCGAGCTCGAACGCATGCGCCCGCGCGCGCTGGCGCGCCGCTGGCATGTCGCGCCCCGGCTGGCGATCGAGACCTGCCTCGCGGCCGTGCGCGAGGGTCTCTTGACCTTGCGCTGGGACCTCGTCTGCCCGCAATGCCGCGGCGCGAAGCTTACCGCGACCAGCCTTGACCAGCTGCCGCAGGGCGCGCACTGCTCGTCTTGCAACATCGATTACGAGCGCGACTTTACGCAGAACGTCGAGGTCACCTTCGAGCCTGCCGCTTCGGTGCGCGAATTGGGTGCCGGCAGTTACTGCTTGGCGAGTCCACTGCTCAGCGAACACATCAAGGTGCAGCAGCTTCTCGCGCCGGGCGAGCCTGCGGTCATCGAGACCGGGTTGCCCGATGGCGCCTATCGCGCGCGAACCGTCGAGCCGGGCGGCGGCAGCGATTTTGATATCGTCGACGGCCGCATGCCGGAAATCGTACTGACCGGCGACATCCCTGTTCTCGGCACGCCGGGCGAGCCGGGGGTAATAATTGCGCGTAACGAGGATGCGCGTCCGCGCATCCTCGTCATCGAGGACCGGCGGTGGGCGCAGGACGCGCTGACCGCGCACGAGGCGACGACGATGCAGGCGTTCCGCGACCTCTTCGCCAACGCGGTCCTGCGCCCGGGCGATCAGGTCGCGATCGGCCGCATCGCGTTTCTGTTCACCGACATCAAGGGCTCGACCGACCTTTACAACCGGGTGGGCGACGCGCGCGCCTACGGCTTTGTGCGCGAGCACTACGCGGTGTTGACCCGAGCGGTGCGCGAGCATGACGGCGCGGTGGTGAAGACGATCGGCGACGCGGTGATGGCGGCGTTTACCGACCCGGTGAACGCGCTCGACGCGGCGCTGGCGATCCGCGACGACATCGCCCGGTTCAACCGGCATCTCGCGGAAGAGACCGGTGCCGAGGGCGTAGCCATCCTCGTCAAGGTCGGCTTGCACAGCGGCGCGTGCATCGCCGTCACCCTCAACGACCGACTCGATTATTTCGGCAGCACGGTCAATCTCGCAGCGCGGCTTCAGGGCGAGAGTGCCGGCGGCGACATCGTGCTGTCTGAGACGATGGCGGGCGAGCACGGCGTTTCCGAGCGGCTCGCGACGCTCGGCGCCCGGGCCGAGACGGCGCGCGTCAAGGGCTTTGCCGAACCGGTCGCATTGCGCCGCATCCCGGCCAAGGAGTAAGTCTGCTGCGCCGCAGCAAAGAGGCGCATTCATGCTCAAAAGCAAAATCGCGATCGTCACCGGTTCCACCAGCGGGATCGGCCTCGGCATCGCCACGGCGCTCGCGGCCGAGGGCTGCGACATCCTGCTCAACGGCTTCGGCGACCGCACCGAGATCGAGCGCACCCGCAAGAAGCTGGGCGCTGAGCACGGGGTGCGCGCCGCCTATTCGCCGGCCGA
>DATHCK010000172.1:0-16008 GCA_035319545.1 Allostellaceae bacterium
CGCGCGAGGCGCCACGCTCCTTATACTCGCTGTCTGCGGCCTATCAGCGCCACATCGAGCCGAGAGACTATGAGGTTATTGTCGTCGACAACGGTTCAGACCCGCCGTTCGATCGCGACATCATCAAGAGGCTTTCTGGGAATTTTCGTGTAATCCGGCTCGATAGGGCGCCGCGTTCCCCGGCCCACGCTGTCAACGTGGGGCTTGCCGCGGCTCGGGGCCAAGTGATCGGCGTGATGATCGATGGCGCTCGCATCGTCACCCCATGCCTTCTTCACTTTGGTGTGCACGGCGTTCGGCTCTACGAGCGGGCCATCGTCACCCCGCTCGGCTGGTATCTGGGGTACGATTATCAGCCCTGGTCGATGCTCTCAGGGCACGACCAAGCCTACGAAGACGGGCTGCTCGCAGCGAGCAAGTGGCAGGAAGACGGGTATGCGCTCTTTGATATCGCGACAATGGATGGGCCGTCGGAAGACGGATGGTTCGCGCCGCTCAACGAGTCGAGCGCACTGTTCCTCAGCCGTGAAACCTGGGACCAGCTTGCTGGAATGGACGAAAGGTTCGATTTGCCCGGCGGTGGGTTGGTCAATCTCGACACGTTTTGCCGTGCCTTGGAACTGCCCGACGCTCAACTGGTCGTTCTCCTCGGTGAGGGAACGTTCCATCAGGCGCATGGCGGCGCCGCGAGTGGCGTTCCCGCGCCGCGGTTTGACCAGACCGCGGAGGCTTGGTTCAAGCAATACGAGACGTTGCGTGGACGTGCAGCGCCCCAGCCGCGACCGGACGTCCCCCGGACCTATCTCGGCGTTCTGCCCCGCCCGGTATTGGCGAGGTTTGTGCGTAGCGTCGTAAAGCCGCTGCCCCGCCAGCCTGAGGCTCCGCTGGGTGTGAATTTCGACTACGAGCACTGGGCGCCCGCGTCGCTCCCGACACCGGTGGATCAGGGCGTCGCCGAGGCTATTGAGCTTGCTTATCGCGAGCTCAACGCCGGGCGTGGCAGCACGGCCGTGGCGATCGCACGCCTGGTTCGCATGCGCGCACCTCACGAGCCGGCCGTCGAAAGATTGCTTTCGACGAATGCCGGTTGGCAGAGATATGACGAAGTCATCGGCCCTCTCGCCGAGCATCACGTCGCGCTGGCCGAGGCCCACCGACATCTGGGCGATGACGAAGGCGCCGCCGTGCACTACCGCGAGGCCTCGCGCCACGACAACAACCTCACCCGGGCGCATACCGGCCTCGCGGGTCTTCGCACGGAACCCGCCGACCGGCCTTACGTCTTCATCCATATCCAGAGGACTGGCGGTAATGCGATCCGTTCGGCGTTGGCGCTCGCCGAGAAGGACCCGCATAAGCATTTTTCGGCGCGAGAACTCCGGTGCATCCACGGCGAGGCGAAGTGGAGCGACTGCTTCAAATTTGCTTTTGTTCGCAATCCCTGGGACCGCCTGGTTTCGTGGTGGTCGCTCATCGACAATGGCAGGGACTCGCCCGGAATGGCGCCGGCGCCCAATAATTTCTTTGGCTACGTTCTCTCGCAGGCGAACTCGTTCGAAGAGTTTCTTTTCAAATGCACGAATGAAATCGTCGATGCCGACGGCCGCAAGCACATCTTTCGCAACCAGATCGATTATTTAGCAGACGAGAATGGCGAGTTGATTGTCGATTTCGTCGGGCGGTTCGAGCGGCTTCAAGAAGATTTCGATAGCGTGACGGCGGAACTGGGGCTGCCACGCATCATCTTGCCGGAAGTCAACGTCTCTCATCATGCCACCTATACCGAATATTACACGCCGGCGACCGCAGAGATGGTCCGGCAAAAGTACAGCCGAGATATTGAGATTTTTGGCTATGAATTTGGCAAGTAGTTCGCAAACTGTAGCGAGCGTAGAGCCCGACCGAGCAGCGTCGCCCCAAATCGGTGGGGCGGCCCGCCTCTAGGCGATGGGTATGACGTCGGCCATGATCGCCTGAAATTGTTGAAACGGCCTTTTGAGCCATTCCGCGAGCTCGTCGAGCGACACCGCTTCGAGCGCCTCCATAAACTTTGTCATCTCGCGTCGCGGATCGGCTCGAAAGCATTCGTGATTCATCAAATAGTTTATCGACATTGTGCAACAAGGATGCTTCACCGCGCACGAAAGATATTGCGAGGAGGTAATGTAACGGAAATCGGCGCGGTCGAATGTCGTTTGCGCGCCGTCGTGCTCGAACAATGACTTCCATCCTAACCTTTGGAGCGCGGGCGCCGTTACCGCATAATTATTGGTGTAGACGGTGCGGTCGAGGGCACGGAACTGAAAGAGAGATTCGGCGTAGCCATTTGCCGCAAAGACCCGGCCGAGACGCAATGAACCCCATAACGCGCCATCATCGCGCGGTTGTGGCGCCGGAAGGCTTTCGAAGAGCGCCGGCGACATCCAATCGTCGTCGTCCAAGAAGGAAATCCACCCATCAAGCGGTTCGTCCGGGTGCCAATCCGCATGATGTACAAAAGAGGCCTGCCGTACATCGTTGTATGTTTGCACGGCGAGCGCCTTAAGCCGAGCTCGGATTGTTCGATAATCGTCCCTGAAATGCCTGCGCCATAGCGCGTCGAAATCGATAATGAGGGTCTCCGGCAAGCGAAAGGAGGCGAGAAACGGGCGCGTCTTCTCAATGTCGAAATTCAGCCAGTCGGGACTGGCGCGCATGACCAAACGGTTTTTCTCCATTCGGTGATTCATCCGGAGGCGGGCTGGAATGGCGCGCGCCACCACACGCCGCTACGGTCGATCGTTTGAAGGGGAGCGTCGATCGCGTGCTGTGCGCAATAATCGTGAACGGCCTGCCTGCATCCCGCGGCCACGCCGTAATCATCGATAATGACAAAGCCGCCCGGGGAAACCTTCGGGTACAGATGATCGAGGGCGAGATAGGTGGATTCGTAAAGGTCACCGTCCAACCGGATCAAGGCGAACCGGTCGCAATCCAATGACGGTAACGTGTCGCAAAAATAGCCTTTGACGAAGACCACCTGGTCATCGAGCAGGCCATAGCGGTCAAAGTTGGCCTTGACGGTGTCGAGCGGCACCGCGAGTTCCCGATGGAGATGGAATTCGGCGCCGCGGTCGGCCGGATATAGGTGGGGTTTGGGCGGCGGTACGCCGTCAAAGGAATCCGCGACATAGACCTTTCGATCGTCGACCTGGTTAGCTGCGAGGATTCCCCGCATCAGAATGCAGCACCCGCCGCGCCAAACGCCGGTTTCGATAAAATCGCCCGGGATTTGTTCGTCAAGGGCGGTCTGAACGAGATCGCGCAGATTCTGAAGACGATCCACGCCGACCATCGTGTGCGCGGTGGTCGGCCCTAACACGCCGGGCGTTCGCGGGCCGCGGTCGAACTTATTCCCGACGCGCCAAGGGCCCGGCATCGGATCGCCGTAAATCGCGTCGACGATGCTGCGAATGAGAAGATCGATATACAGATCGCGCACTGACATGGGCGGCGCCTATTCGCGACGGGTTCAATCCGTCCTCGCAACAGTGCCGTTCCATTGATAGCGCGGCAAGTGGGTCGCCCCGGCCGCTTCAACCCGTTGGCACGGCCTCCGCTCGCCGCCGCGCACGTGCCGTGACGCGGATATTCGCCGCGTAGTCCGGCATCCCGGCCCAGTCATCCACGCCGCTGCCTTGCCAGTCGAAAAAAACGACGCCATAGCCCACATAATCGAGCATCGCGATCAACCCGGATCGGGACGGCATGCCGACCAGAACATTTGCACTTCCGGTCTTTCCGTAATCGATCGAGTTTCGGGTATCGTCGGCAGCTTCGCGATGCAGGGAAATGATCGGCTCCTCGGCGGCCGATATGGCGGTGTCGATAATCAGAAATTCGGCGCCGAGGCGCTTTGCCTCCAGCAGCAATCGCATATGCTCGAGCGTGTGGTAGAAAAATCCGAGACACAGCACGACATCGACGCCGCCCGGTCGCATAAGCCGCATGACGTCGATGGCGTCGCCGTTGATCAGCTCGTAGGCGTCGCGCGGAATGCGGTAGAACGTGAAGTTGTCGCGCGCCTTTTCGACGAGATGCGCGCGGGCCTCGACGCCGACGACGTGCGCCGCCCCGGTCATGAGCGCGGCGAAGCTCCATCGCCCGTCGTGGCAGCCGAGATCGAGGACGCGGCGGCCAGCCAGATACGGCTCATTCCACCCAATGATCGCGCGCCACCGATTGTCGATCCTGTTTCGCGAAGGCGCGGTCTCGGTCGTTTCCAGGAAACGGGGATAAAGGTCGCAGAAATTGGAGCTCTGCATAAGGATGAGAAATCTCCGAATACGAATGGCGGCCCGCAGCCGTGATAGGCTGCGGGAACCATATGCTTACGGCGCGTGGCGCGACACCAGATGATTAGTTGGAAGGCTGTCGGTTCCCAGAGACAGGCGAGGCGCGCATGAGGACAAGCGCGCGACAGGCGGTTCTCGTGCTCGGAATGCATCGCAGCGGGACCTCGGCGGTTGCCGGCACGATCAGCGCGCTCGGAGCCGCGCTTCCGCGGAAAACCCTGATGGGTTCGCACGAGTGCAACGAGCGCGGGCTTTTCGAGGCGTTTGCGATTGCGGCCGCGCATGACCAACTGCTCGCGGCGGCGCGGTCCCATTGGCACGATTGGCGCGAATTCGATTTGGGACGCCTCGGTTTCGCCGCGATCGAGCAGCAGCGCGACAATCTCAAGGCGATTCTGGTCGAAGAATTCGCCGAAGAACCCTTTATCGTACTTAAGGACCCGCGAATCTGCCGATTTGTCCCGTTCACCACGTCGATCTTGGCCGAATTGAACATCCGGCCGATTGCGGTCCTTCCGGTGCGCAATCCGGTCGAGGTAGCTTATTCGCTGCAGCAGCGAAACCAATTTGCCTTGTCAAAATCGGCTCTGCTGTGGCTGAGACATGTGCTTGACGCCGAATTTTTCTCCCGGCGGATGCCGCGATGCTTCATTTCTTACGAAAAATTCATCGTTGATTGGCGGCAGGACATTGACCTCGTTGCCGCAAGAACCGGCGTCGTTTGGCCTAACCGGTCGGCCGAGGCAGAAAAATGGATCGATGATTTTCTCACCGCTGATCTGCATCATCAGCGGCATTCGTTTCTCGCCGCCGAAGACAGCGATCAGATTTCGCCGATGGTTGGCGAAACCTATCATCTTCTTATGAAGCTCGCTTACGACGGTGAGACGAGCGAAACCCTCGCCGGGCTTAATCGGATACGTCGCCAATTCAACGACGGCTGCAAAATATTCGGGCCAGCGATCGCTGCCGAGGAACTGGCCGCCGCCGATGCGGTATTGATGGCGGAACGGGACAGCGTTCTTGCCGCGCATAATTATCTTGTCGAGAAGCACGATCAGCTTCGGCGGCTCTACGACGATGCCATGGTGCAACGGGAAGCGGCGGTGCGGGAGACACCGTGAGCATCACCGCCAGAAGCGCTGGCAACTGGCGACATTTCCCGCGCGTTCGAGCCAAGGTTCAAGGGGCCGCCGTGTCGGCCGACCGCGCCGTCCGCTCAGGCCTGATGCGTTTGAGATAACCCTTCGGATTGGACGTCAGCAGAAAACGTTCGCAGCGCTTGTCGCTGACAAACTCGTCGGTTGCGGCGAGGAATCTGTCGAGAGCTTCCATCGGACCCGGCCCGAATTCCGGCAGGACGGGGTGCCCGTTGATGTTCGTGTCCTCGACAATCAGGTAGTCACCCACTCGCACGACGGCGCGGTAGGCCATCATCTCCGCAAACACGTGCTCCGCGGCATGGTCGGAGTCCAGCACCACCATGGTTCGCCCGGAGCCCGCCTCCTTGTGCGCTTCCGTCACCACATCCGGGTCGATGCTCGATCCGATCCAGTAACTGATGCGAGGATGTCGCGGCAGCCCGTTTCGGCGTTCGACATCGATCGAGATCACCCGCCCATGCCCGATCAGGTCCATGATTGTCGCCATGAACAGGGCGCTGCCCCCCATGAAGGTTCCGGTTTCGATGACGAGGTCGGGCCGAGCGCGAACCAGCAGCTCCTGGTAGATCCAAAGATCGAGAGGGCATTTCGCCAGCCGGAAGCCAAGCCAATTCAGCCACAACGTATCGCCGCCGGCGCTCCAGCGACGATAGTAAAGGTCATGAAAACGGCTGATCAGATCAATCTCGTCGGCGGAAAGCGGCGGCTGATCCCGATCGATCCATTCCGGCCCAATGGCGATGTTCACGGCAGCGCGGACCTTTGCGGTGGATGAGGCGACGGGACGCTAGCACGCGCGTGGCGGAGCGCGCCAAGCGATAACGCGGCTACGCCTCCTAGAGGGGCCGGGCCAGGCTACGCCTTCTGCAGCAGGCCGGAACCCCGACACTCTTCGCCGCGCCGCGGAGGCGCGTTTTCGTGTAGGTTGTGGGAGAACAGCCTTTGACATCGGCCGATGACGCCGGGCGCGTGAACTTTGAGACAGCGAGAAGATGCGATGGCCGATCACGCCGCTCAGCGTATCCGTACCTATTGCGGGCTGTGCATCGCCCGCTGCGGCGCGGTCGCGCTGGTCGAGGATGGCCGCTTCGCTCGCCTTGAACCCGATCCCGAGCATCCGACCGGCCAGGCGCTCTGCGCCAAAGGCCGCGCCGCGCCCGAGCTTGTCTACCATCCGGATCGGTTGACCCGCCCGCTGCGCCGCACCCGGCCGAAGGGCGATCCCGACCCCGGGTGGGAGCCGATCAGCTGGGACGAGGCCCTCGGGCTAACGGCGGGCGCGATGCGCCGCGTCGCCGAGCGATACGGACCGCAGTCGGTGGCGTTCACCTTGTCCTCTCCATCCACGACCACGATCGGCGACTCAACCGCGTTCATCCAGCGGCTGGCCAACGCCTTCGGCACCCCGAACGCCAACATAACGCTCGACATTTGCGGCTGGGGCCGCGGTTTTGCCACGCGCTACACCTACGGCATCGGCAGCGTCGGGACCAGCGGCGGCGGCGCGATGCCGGACATTGACAACAGCGGCGTCCTGATCTTGTGGGGCTATAACCCGAGCTTCACCCGCCTCTCTCACGCGACCGCCATCGTCAACGCGCTCAAGCGCGGGATGAAGTTGATCGTCATCGACCCGCGACACATAGGGCTCGCCAACAAAGCCGATCTCTGGCTCAGGGTGCGACCTGGCACCGATGGCGCGCTCGCGCTGGGGCTAGCCAACATCATGATCGAGCGCGGCTGGTACGATCGCGACTTCATCCGCGATTGGAGCAACGGGCCGCACCTCGTGCGCGCTGACACGGGCCGTCTGCTGACCGAACGCGACCTGACGCCGTGCGGCGACGCAGGCCGGCTGTTCGCCTGGGACAGTGCGATGGCACGCTTGGTGCCCTACGACATCGCGACAGGCCGTTACGACGGCGACAGCGCGAGCCTCGCGCTCGAAGGCGAATATCGCGTCGCCACGTCGAGCGGCGAGGTGATCTGTCAGCCGGCCTTCGAGCTTTACGCCAGGCTCTGCCGGCGTTACCCGCCGCAAGCACTGGAGGCGATCTGTTGGATCCCGGCCGCCCAGGTCGAGGAAGCAGCGCGACTCATCTGGCGCGCGAGGCCGGCCTCCTATTACGCCTGGAGCGGCCACGAGCAGCACGCCAACGTCACGCAAACGGCGCGCGCGATGTCGTTGCTCTATGCGCTCACCGGCTGCTTCGATAGGTGCGGCGGCAACGTATTGTTTCCGGTGCCGCAGGCGGCGGCGATCAACGGTCAGGACCTCCCTTCAGCCAAGAACATGGCGCCGACCCTGGGTCTCGCCGAGCGCCCGCTCGGGCCGGCGCGCTGGGGCTACAACACCACCCGCGATCTTTACCGGGCGATTGTCGAGGGAAAGCCCTACCCGGTTCGCGCCATGGTCGGCTTTGGCGCCAACATGCTGCTGGCCCATGCCGACGGAGCGCGTGGGCGCGCGGCGCTGAAGGAGTTGGATTTCTATGCGCATGCCGATCTGTTCATGAACCCGACTGCGGAGATGGCCGATGTGGTATTGCCGGTCGCGTCGGCGTTCGAGCGCGAGGGCCTGAAGATCGGCTTCGAGATCAGCGCGCAGGCGCAGTCGTTGATACAGCTTCGACCGGCGGTCGTGCCGCCCCCCGGCGAGGCGCGCCCCGACACGGACATCGTCTTTGACCTCGCCGAGCGTCTTGGTCTCCGCGAGGCGTTCTGGAACGGCGACATCGACGCGGCCTACCGCCAGCAGCTCGCGCCGACGGGCGTCACCCTGGAGCAGTTGCGCGCGGCTCTGGGCGGGATACGGGTGCCATTGCAGACGCACTACGCCAAGCACGCCGAACCGGGCACCGATGGCGCGCCCCACGGATTCGCGACGCCGTCGCGCAAGGTCGAGCTCTATTCGCAAACCTTTCTTGAGCACGGTTATTCTGCATTGCCTGAGTTCGAAGAGCCGCAAATTGGCCCGGTGACCCGGCCCGATCTGGCGGCGCGTTTCCCGCTCATCCTGACGAGCGCAAAGCCGTCACTCTTCTGCCAGACCCAATATCGCGCGCTGCCCAGCCTGCGCAGGCGCGCCTTTGGGCCGGAAGTGGCGCTCCATCCCGCCGCGGCGGCGGCACGCGGCATCGCGGATGGCGACTGGGTGGCGATCGAAACACCCGACGGGACAGTGCGCGCCCGCGCGCGGCTCAACGGCGATCTCGATCCGCGGGTCGTCGTCGGCGAGCACGGCTGGTGGCAGCCGTGCCCCGAGCTGGCCGCTCCCGGCTACGACGCTTTCGGACCGATGGGCGCCAACTTCAACTTGCTCATCGGCAGCGCCGCGCTCGATCCGGTGAGCGGAACCGCATCGCACCGCTCCTATCTGTGCGAGATCCGCGCGGCCGCTTGAACGCATTTGCATCGGCGTTCTTCGCGGCGGTTCGGGGTCACCGGTCTGGACAAGGTCGTCACCGGTTTGCGCGACATAACGCGCGGCACCGGATAAGATATTGCTGCCTGTAACGGGCAAAGTGCGAACGCGAAGAACATTGCGATGAGCTTTGGGGAGATTGAGCGAGCCGTCGGCGCCAGCGAGCCGACAGCCAAGATCTTCATTTCCTACTCGCGGCGCGACCTCGAATTTGCCGACCGGCTCGACGCCAGCCTGAAGGCGCGCGGCTTCGACACACTGATCGACCGCAGTGACATCTACGCGCTTGAAGACTGGTGGAACCGCATCGAGGCGCTGATCGCGCAGTCCGACACGATCGTTTTCATCCTCAGCCCCGACGCGGTCGCCTCCGACATCTGCCAGCGCGAGGTGCGCTTTGCCGCCTCGCTCAACAAGCGCCTCGCGCCGGTGGTGTGCCGCGGCGTCGAGGACGCTGCGGTGCCGCCCGAGCTGGCCCGGCTCAATTTCATCTTCTTTGATGACGAGGCGCAGTTCGATGCAAGCCTCGACCGGCTCGCCGAGGCGCTCGAAACCGATATCGACTGGGTGCGCAAGCACACCGAGTTTGGCGAGCAGGCCCGGCGTTGGGCGATTGTCGGCCGGCCGGGTCCCCGCGGGCTCTTGCTGCGCCCGCCGGTGCTCGACGAGGCCGAGCGATGGGTCGCCTCGCGTCCGCACAACGCGCCGATGCCGACCGAAGCCGCGCAGGCCTTTATCGCCGCCAGCCGCCAGGCGCACACCCGCCGCCGCAACATCCTCAGCACCGGTCTCGCCGCCGGGTTGTTCGTCGCGCTCGGCCTCGCCGGCCTCGCGTTCTGGCAACGCACGATCGCCGTCGAGCAGCGCGGGATCGCGGAGGAGCAGCGGGGCCGAGCCGTCGAGCAGGAAAAAATCGCCGTTGGGCAGCGCGGGATCGCCGAGGAGCAACGCGGCCGAGCCGTCGAGCAGGAGAAGATCGCCGTCGAACAGCGCATCATCGCCGCGCGCGCCGCCGATCAGGCGACCGGGATGACGGTGCAGCAATTCGAAACGCAGGGCCAAGGTGAGTTGGCCGCAGCGATCGCACTGGCCGCGGTGCCACGCATTCCGGACTCTATCGGCCCTCAAACCGGCGCCGCGCTCGCTCGCGCGATCCGGCGCGACCATGAGCTGTTGCGCGCTTCGGCCGGCGACAACCTACTGCGCGCTCAAGCCACCAAGGACGGGAAGATTCTGCTGACCGGTCTTTCCAACGGCCACGTCAAGATCTGGTCCTTGCCGGGCCTTGAGCTGCAACACGACATCGCTGCCCAGAACGACTTGGTCACGGAACTGCACCTTTCGCCCGATCAGACCGCGGTTCTGGTGGCCGGCGACAAAGTACCGGCGGTATGGGACGTATCGACCGGCAATAAGCGGTTCGATCTCGCGGTACCGAACCCGAAAAAATTTAGTGCGGCGGCGGCTTGGAGCCCTGACGGTCAGGTCATCGCCATCGGCACGGCCGACAACCGGCTCCTGTTGTTCAAGGCAGCCGACGGTAGCCTGCTACGCGAAATTAGCGGACCCGATCTGGACACCGTAAAAAAGGAGGTCGCGAAACGCGCCGGGCAGGGACCGGGCTTGGGCATGGCCGACCCGATGGTCGAAGGCGTGGCCGGCGCGATGTTCCTGATGTATGGGGCGATGACGCAGATCGCGTTCAGCCCCGACGGCCGGACCGTCGCCGCGTCGGGCGCCGCCGATCCTGACGCGGCGCTGCGCTTTTATGACGTCAAAACTGGGAAGCTCCGCGCCACTGGCACCGGCCCGCAGGTGACAACGTTCAACCTCGGCAGACTGCTCGGCGATGGGATCGCCTTCGATGCCGATGGCAAGCGCGTCGCGGCGATCGCCGGCGAGAATAACATTCAGATTTATGACCCGGCGACCGGAAGCCTCCGTCAAACCCTGAGCGCATATGGTACGCAGTCGATTTTGCTGACCCGCGACGGATACGGGCTGGTCAGCGCCCATCATGACGGCTCGATCGTGTTGTGGTGCGCCGAAACCGGACGGCAGGTCGCGACGCTGCGGGCGCATCGCGACAGCATCGAGCATCTCAGCTTCAACGATGACGAGACGCTGTTCGCAGCGTCTTCGGACGACCATACCGTATCGATTTGGCCGATGCCGGGTACCGGCGCCCTGTGCCCTGACCACGAAAACGAGGCCGTGCAAGCCCGGCTGCGGTCGCTGCAACCCGTGGCGCGGCTTGGGGGCGATAGCGAAGTCGTTTGGCGGACGGTGTTCCTGCCGGAGTCTCAGGTCGTCACGATATCGCGAGACACGACGATCCGCCTTTGGCGGATTGCCGAGCGCGGCGCCGCCGGGATCCCCGGCCCCAAATCGGAAGTGTCGTTTTTCAACGATGAACCTACTCGAATCCAGGCGACATTCGACCCGTCCGGTGAGTTCGCGCTGCTTCGGGATACTGCGGCGAGCGAGCATCCAACCGCCCTGTGGGCGCTGTCGCCATTGCGCAAGCTGGGCGACGTCGCCGACGCCCGCATCGCCGCCGCCCTCCCTGATGGCAGGATCGGCATCTACATCACCCCATTCCTTTCCGTCCCCTTCGATCCGCACCACGGCATGCCGCCGCTGCCAGAACGCGGTGACATGCGCAAGGCGGAAATCGACGATATTCCAGTCGAATTAATCACCGACGACTGGGATATCTCGCCCGACGGGCGGCGCGCCGTCGGCAAGCGCTCGTGGCTCGCCTATTTCGCGCGCAAGAAAGCGGGAGAAAGTACCGACTTGGATATTGCCGACGACGAACCCACAATCCTTTTCGATCCCCTGTCGAGCCGAGAGTTGACCGAGCTCAAGCTTCACGACTCGATGGGCGATCCGGGCTGGTCTTTGGACCGCACCCCCTACCAAAGGCGCGTCACCGAATTCAGCGCCGACGGCTCCCTGGTGTTCGGCACTCTTGAGCGCGCGGGCGACAAGCCGGCCGCGCCGAGCACGCCGGGTTCACCGGCGGATCGCCCGAAGGAGCAGATGTTCGTCGCCTGGGACACCGAGACCGGAAACCTGGTGGCGCGAACCGGCTCGCTCGAGCAGGTGGTTTCGTACGTCGCGGCGGACAACGGCAGGGCCATCTTCCTGGACACTGACAAAGCCGGCGCTGAGGACAAAACCTTAACCCTCTACCGACTTGCCCACGGCGCCTACACCGAGGTCAAACGATCGGGCGCCGGGATCGCTGGACAGCTGCCGCAAAGCGCTTGGACTGTATCGCCGGACGGAGAATTGGCCGCGTCGGGAGACGAGCAAGGCAATATCCACATCTGGAAGACGGAAGACGGCTCGGTCGCGGCGGACCTCAGCTTTGGCACCCAGACGATCGATGCGTTGGCGATTTCGCCGGATGGGCGGCTGATCGCCAGCTCCGACGGGTCGAAAACGGTGCGCATCGCGGATATCGCCACTAGCGCCGTCCTTGCCGCCCCGGTGTTCCCCAGCGCCACGGCGACGCTGCGCTTTGATCCGAAAGGAAAGCGCATCGTCGCGCTGCTTGCCGATGGCGAGACATACTTTGTCGATGTCGCGCCGCTCTCCGGGGTCAATAGTGACAGCGCCGCTTACGCCGACTTTATCCGCGGTTCGCAGCTGATCTCGCTTTCGCCTACCGAGCAGCTCAAGTTTCACCTAACGCCGCCGGCGCTTATCGAACGCCCCGACCTCGATGCGCTGGAAGCAGCGCCGATCGATCCGACGTCGGCGCGACCGGCGCGGCCGGCGGAGTCGGAGGCTTGCGACAGGCTGGCCGCCGATCCAGACGATCGCGAAAAGCCCGCAGCCGGGGTGAGCTATCAGGCCATCAATGGCGCCGCTGCCGCCGAGGCCTGTCGCGCCGCCGTCCAGGCGATGCCGGACGATCCGATCTCGCTTTACGAGGAAGGGCGGGTGCTTGAGCGCCTCGGCAAGGCGGCCGAAGCCGCCCCACTGCTCAAAAGAGCCGCCGATCTGAACTATGGGGCGGGGGCCCGGCTTCTTGCTTCGATGATCGATGCGGACCCCGACCTTGCGAATTTCGGTCCGGCCCAGCCGCTTTGGGAATTGGCCGCAAGGATGGGCGATCCTTACGGATTGGTCATGATCGGCGGCCGGCGAGCGCTCAACGCGCGGTCATCGGAGGAATTCACTGCGGCGTTAGGCTTCGCGAAAGCCGCCCGTCCGGATCGCCTGTCGACCGGCGTGATGTGGATGGCGGATATCGCCGATCCTCGCGGTGCCGTGCCCGAACTGCATCGGCGCACCCTATTCCTCTATCAGCTCGGCCTGTGGATCGCGGACAATGTCAAGCAGCGCGGCCCGCCGGAAAGTTCCGCCTATCGCGCCAAAATCGCCGGAAGGGTGCAGGCGCTGTCGCGTGAATTCGAACCAACAACCGTGATCGCGTTATGGCGGTCGGCGCAAGAATGGACTCGGGGCGCCGCGCCGCCGGCCGAAACTCCATCAGTCGGTCAGCCGTGATGGTGACTTGGCCGACGCCAGCTCTCGGGCCAAGCTGGGCTTGTGGATTTTGCCGGTCGGCGTCCGCGGGAGGTCGTCAGCGGTACATGCGACGAGCCTTGTCGGGACCTTGTAGCTCGCCAGCCGCTCGCGGCAAAAAGCCAGGATCGCGGGCAGATCGTTAGCGGCGCCGGCGCGCAGCTCGATCGCGGCGGCGACGATTTCGCCCCTCGCCGCGTCGGGCACGCCGACGGCATAGGCCTGAACGATGTCGGGATGCTGCAGCAGCACCGTTTCGACCTCGAGCGGCGCGACGTTGATGCCGCCGGTCTTGATCATCTCCTTGAGCCGGCCGCGAAAGCGGACGCGTCCGTCGGCACCGACCGAGCCGAGATCGCCGGTCAGGAACCGGCCGCTTTTGTCGAACGCATCGGCGTCAAGTTCGGGCGCGCGGTAATAGCCCGGTGTCACATAGCCGCCGACGGCAAGCTCGCCGATCTCTCCCGGCGGCAGATCCTCGCGCGTTTCGAGGTCGACGGCGCGGATCGTCATGCCGGGCAGCGGCAGGCCCTGGCTCTCGAGCCGGCTGTCGAGCGGGTCCTGCGCGTCGGTCACCGCGCAATTGCCGTAGGTCTCGGTCGCGCCATAGACATTGCACAGCTCGGCGGCGCCGACCGCTTCCGTCGTCATCGCGATGTCTTCGGGCGGGCCAATCGTCAGCCCGGTGCGCATCGCGCCGAGCCGCCGGCCGGGATGATCGGGGTGCTCGCGCAAGGCACGCGCCATATTGGCCATGCCGTAATAGACCGTGCAGCGCTCGCGCGCGATAAGCGCCAGCGCCTCGCCCGGCTCGAAGCTTTCCTGCAGCACGATCGTGCCGCCATGCGTCATCAGCGCCGGCAACGCGTTCGCCGAGCCGAACGACCAGAACAGCGGCACCGCGAGCCATACCCGGTCGGCCGCGGTCAGATGCATGCGCTCGCCGATGTCGAAGCCGTTGGCGATGAGCGGGCCGTGCGTCAACTTCACACCCTTGGGCGCCGCCGTCGAGCCCGAGGTGTAGAGGATGTAGCAGATGTCGTCTGGCCGCACCGCGCGTTGCGCCTCCGTCAGCGCCGTCGTGCTAATGCCAACGCCGCCGGCCAGAAAATCGGCGAGTGAAAAGACCCCCGGCGGCGGTTCGCCGGTCAGCGCGACGATCGTGCGCAGCGCGGGTAGTGCCTTGCTGTGCAGTGCGCCCGGCGCCGACCGCGAGAGCTCAGGACAGAGTTCGCGCAGAGCGCCCAGAAACGATCGGCCGCGAAAGGCGTCGAGTGTGACGAGCGCGCTGGCGCCGCAATGATCGAGCGTCCAGGCAAGCTCGCGTGGCGTCGAAAATGTGCTGATCGCGGCGACAATCCCGCCGATCTTGGCGATGCCGAACGCGGCGACGAGCCATTCGGTGCGGTTGGTGGCGAGCAACGCCACCCGGTCGCCGCGTCGCACCCCCGCCGCGAGCAGCGAGCGTGCGAACGCGTCGGCCCGCGCCTTGAGGACGGCGTAGTCGAGCCGCTCGTCGCGAAACACCACCGCTTCGGCTTTTGGTGTAGCGGCGGCGACCTCATCCAGCAGCTCACCGAGCGTGCAGCTGGCCGGTCGCCTCACGGGGTCACTCATAGCGCGGCTGTCGCTTCTCGCGGAACGCGGCGACACCCTCGGCGAAATCCCGGCTCGCCCGCACCCGGTCCCCCAGCTCCTGCTCCAGCTTCTCGCGGCTCAGCACGTGGTCTGCAGCGGTCGCGCTGACCTGCCGCTTGACCGCCTGCACCGCGGAGGGGCTGTTCGCCGCGATCCGCTCGGCGGTCTCGAGCGCCCAGCCCATCAGCTTTTCGCTTTCCACGACGCGGTTCACCAGACCGAGCCGAGCCGCTTCGTCGGCGGCGATGAGCCGCGCGGTCAGCAGCAAATCCATCGCATGCACAAAACCGATCTGCTGGATCAGTTTGGTCGTCGAGCCGCCAAACGGGTAGATCGACCACTTGACCTCGGTGAGCCCGAAGCGCGCGGTCGGCGTGGCGGCGCGAATGTCGCTCGCCAGCATCAGTTCGAGCCCGCCGCCGATGCAATCGCCGTTGACCGCCGCGACGATCGGCTTTGAATACGCGTCGGTCTTGAGCAGCGCGTGGTTGACCATGCGCGCGACCTCTTCGCCGGCCGACAGGTCGCCGCTGATGTCGGCACCGACCGTAAACGCGCGTTCGCCGGCCCCGGTCAGCACGATGGCGCGGCAGGTGTCGTCGTGTTCCAGCTCGTCCCACAGGTCGCCGAGTTCCGCCAGCATCGCGCGGGTCATGGCGTTGAGCCTTGGCTGGTTGTCGATCGTGACAATTGGGATGTGCGGCCCGTGCCGCGCGAGGCGGATTTCCATGGGGCTGGCTCCAGCTCGATAACGCTCTTACCGTACACGAGGCCGGGGCGGAGGGAGAGGCGAATGAAGGCGGTGTTGTGCCGGGAATGGGGCGCGCCCGATGTGCTGAGGTTAGAGGAGATCGCGCGGCGCAAGCTGCGGCCCGGGGATGTGCGCATCCGGGTCCGCGCCGCGGGG
>DATHCK010000173.1:0-16662 GCA_035319545.1 Allostellaceae bacterium
CTGAAACCAGTCGCTGTCGCCCGATTTTGTCACGGTGATGAAGTCGCCGCCGAGAAACACGCCACCGACTTCCGGCAGCCCGAACAGCCGCTCGGCGAGCGGCGAGCGCGCCGCGGCCGCCGTGGCGTCCGTGAAGTTCGCCGTGCCCGTCTCCATCACCGTGCATCCCGGCAGGAATTTGAGAGTGGCCGGGTTGGGCGTCTGCTCGGTCTGGATGAACATGCGAGGGCTCCGTGAAGAAGGCGGCGGCAACGTGCCTATAGGATGGGGATATTCGCCGGAAAATCCAAGCGGCGCACTCAACTATCCTAAGGCCGCAGCAATCCGGTGATGTCCTGTACCTCGCGCAGGATCGGTAGCGCGATCGCGGAGGCGCGCTCGGCGCCCTCGTGCAGGATGGCGTCGATGTGGTCGGGGTCGGCCATCAGCTGGCGCATCTCGCCGCCGATTTTGCCGAGGACTTCGACGGACACCGCCGACAGCTCCTCCTTGAAGTTCGAGAAATTCTTGCCGGCAAACCGGCTCAGTGCCGCTTCGCGCGTGAGGTCGGCTAATGCCGCATAGATGCCGATGAGATTGTCGGCCTCGGGCCGCTTTTCGAGATCGGCGATGGTGTCGGGCAGCGGCTCGGGGTCGGTCTTGGCGCGCCGCACCTTCAACGCGATCGTGTCGGCGTCGTCGGTCATGTTGAGGCGGGAATAGTCCGAAGGGTCGGACTTCGACATCTTTGCCTTGCCGTCGCGCAGGCTCATGACCCGCGTCGCCTCGCCAAAAATCTGCGGCTCGGGTAGCGGGAAGAAATCGCGCTCATAGCGCCGGTTGAACGCGCCGGCGATATCGCGGGCCAGCTCGACATGCTGCTTCTGGTCTTCGCCGACCGGCACATGTGTCGCCTTGTAGCCGATGATGTCGGCGGCCATCAGGACGGGATAGGCATAGAGCCCGAGCCCGGCCATCTCGCGGTTCTTGCCGGCCTTGTCCTTGAACTGGGTCATCCGATTAAGCCAGCCGAGCGGCGTCAGGCACGACAAGATCCAGGCCAGTTCGCTATGCGCGGTCACCATGCTCTGGTTGAAAATAATGCAGTGATCGGGGTCGATGCCCGAGGCGATATAGGCGGCGGTGACCTCGCGGGTCGCGGCGCGCAGATCCATCGGGTCCTGCGGCACGGTCAGCGCGTGCAGATCGACGATGCAGAAGATGCACTCGTAATCGTGCTGCAGCGCGACCCAGTTGCGGATCGCGCCGAGATAGTTGCCCAAGTGCAGATTGCCGGTCGGCTGAATGCCGGAAAAGATTCTGTTCATGGTCAGGTCAGATCATCCAAATCGAGCTTCAAAGCGGCGGCAAGTTTCTTGATCGTCGCCACCGGGCCGGCGCGTTTGCGGTTCTCCAGCTGTGACAGATAGCCTGGATCGAGCCCTGCCGCGTCGGCAAGCGCGCGCAATGTCATTCCGCGATGTTCGCGCCACACCGTGATCGGATTTTCGCCGTCAATCAGGCGGCCAACGATGGCGTCAGGGACCGTCTCCTGGCCGCGCGTGCGATCGTAGGCCGCCTCGGCTAGGCGATCCTCAATCAATTCCTCCAGGTCACCCAGAGTGATCAATACCAGGTCACTCGGATCAGACAGACCGAGATATTCCTTGGCCTGGGTCTCTTCATCCTTCGCCAGAGCTTCTGCCGAGATCAGCTCACCGAGTTGCCCCTCGTCACGCAGGCGTTTGACGTGATCACCCAGAGGATGAATGAGGTATCGAACGCTCATCGGTAAGCCCCTCCTCTGGGCGCGACTTCAAAGACCTCGATGACATTTGCCTGACGGTCAATCGTGTAGGAGGCGCGCCAATCGCCGACCCTGACACGATATCCATTGGGCACGCCCCGCAGCGGCCTGATGTTGTTGTTAGGCGCGAAAGGGTCGATCGCAATGCGAGCAATCGCGGCACGAATGTCTACGGCTTTGGCAGGCTGCATACTTCGCAGAACCTTCAGCGGGTCGCGGTCGTAAACGACTTCCATCGCTCATGTTGGCATAATGCCAACAATCGTCAAGCGGGTAGCCGCCGCAAATCCCGCCAGCGGACGATGCCGAGCGCGAGGATCAGCGCCAGAAAGGCCAAAAGCCCGCCGGCGACAAGCGCGGCCAGCGCGGCAAGGCGCATTGTCGCGCCGCCGCCGCTGAGCGCCGGGTCGAGCCCGACGCGCAGCATGACAAGCGCGATGCCCATGCCGAGCGTCGCCAGCGCGATGCGCGGCAGGTTGGTGCGCGCCCGGGCGTCGATATGGAAATGGCTGCGGCGCGCGAGGATCCCCATCAACAGTACCGCCTGCAGCCAGCCCGCCACCGACAGCGCCGCGGCCACCCCGACATGCGCGAAGAATTGCATCAGGATGATCGTCAGCAGCAGATTGGTCGCCAGCGACACCATCGCCACCTTGACCGGCGTCTTGGTGTCGTGCCGCGCGAAAAACGCTGGCGCCAGCACCTTGACGAGCACAAAGGCCGGTAATCCCACGGCATAGGCGATGAGCGCCGACGCCGTCGCCGACGCCTCGACCGGGCCAAACGCGCCGCGCTCGAACAGCACCGCCAGAATCGGCAGCGCCAGGATCGCGAGCGCTGTCGCCGCGGGCAACGTCAGCAACAGCGCCAGCTCCAGTCCACGGTTCTGCGTCGCGATCGCGCTTTCCGCGTCGCCGCCGCTCACCGCTCGCGACAACGGCGGCAGGATCGCCGTCGCGACGGCGATCCCGACCACCCCGAGCGGCAACTGGTTCAGCCGGTCGGCGTAGTACAAATACGACACCGAGCCGCCCGGCAGCAGCGAAGCGAGTGCGGTCGAAATCAACAGGTTGAGCTGCGTCACGCCGGCGCCGAGCACGCCCGGCCCCATGATCCTCAGCGTCTGGCGCACGCCGTCGGTCAACTGTGGCGCCCGCAGCCGCAATCCCACTTTAGCGCGATGGCAGGACAGCATTAGCCAGCAGAATTGCGCGATGCCCGATAGGGTTAGCGCCCAGGCAAGCACGCTGCCGTCGGCCCAATGCAGCCCCGTCATCAGCAACAGACCGGCGATCAGAAACAGGTTGAGCAGCACCGGGGTCGCGGCGGCGGCGGCGAAGCGGTCGACCGTGTTCAACAGCCCGCCCTGCAGCGCGGTGAGCGAGATGAATAAGAGATAGGGGAAGGTGATGCGCGTCAGGTTGACGACGAGCTGAAACTTGGCCGGATCCTTCTCGAAACCGGGGGCGATGGCGCGCATCACCCATGGCATGAAGATTTCGCCCAGCACGACGAACACCAGCAGCGCGGCGAACAGCACTGCGAGCGCCTGCTCGGCGAATTCCTTCAAGGCTGGCTTGCCGCCGTCGACCAGCGCGCGGTTGGCGAGCGGCACGAACGCGGCGCTGAACGCGCCCTCGGCGAACAGGCTGCGGAATAGATTCGGCAAACGTTGCGCGACAAAGAACGCGTCGGCGACCGGTCCGGCGCCGAGGATCGCGGCGGTCAGGATATCCCGGACAAAGCCGAAGACGCGGCTCACCATCGTCCAGGAGCCGACCGTGGCGACCGAGCGGAAGAGGGCCATGAGCGCGCGGTTTATCGGAAAACCCGGCCTTGGAAAACACCGCCAAAAAATCGTCACGTTCGGGCGAATTTCCGCTTGTCTTTTTTTTGTCACACAGAGTAGCCCTTGCGGTTTCCGATTCGGGGAGACCCGCGATGGCCGACATCAGGATGGGAGTCATCGGGTGCGGTGGCCGCATGGGCCGGATGCTGATCGCGGAGATCGCGGCGGCGGAGGGCTGCGAGTTGTCCGGCGGCACCGCCGCGCCGGGCAGCGCCACGGTCGGCAGCGATCTCGGCGAACTTGCCGGGATCGGCCGGATCGGACTTGCCGCCGGCAATGCGGCGGGGGATCTGCTGCGCCGCAGCGACGTGGTCATCGAGTTCAGCATCGCCGCGGCGACCGCCTCGCATGCGACGCTCGCCGCGGAGCTCGGCAGGCCGCTGGTGATCGGCACGACCGGGTTGTCGGCGGCCGAGTCGGCGGCGGTGCGCGAGGCGGCAAAACGCGTGCCAATCGTCTGGGCGGCCAATACCAGTCTCGGCATCAATCTGCTGCTCGGTCTTGTCGAGCAGGTCGCGGCGCGGCTCGGCCCCGATTGGGATGTCGAGATCATGGAGATGCACCATCGCGGCAAGGCCGACGCGCCGTCGGGGACGGCGCTTGCCCTCGGCCGTGCCGCGGCGGCGGGCCGCGGCGTCTCGCTCGAGCAGGTCGCGCAGCGCGGGCGCGACGGCATTACGGGCGCGCGGCGCGATGGCGACATCGGCTTTGCCTCGCTGCGCGGCGGTGACGCCGTCGGTGACCATCATGTGATCTTTGCCGGTGCCGGCGAGCGGCTTGAGCTGTCTCATCGCGCCACCAACCGCGCGATCTACGCCAAAGGAGCGGTCCGCGCCGCACGCTGGGTCATCGACCAGAAGCCGGGGCTCTACGGGATGAAGGAAGTGCTGGGGCTATGACCGCCGACGTGCATGGTCCCCACCACCACCATCGGCGCGAGCACCAGCGCATTTTCGCGCGCGACCGCGCGGTCGACGGGCCGTCCTGGCGCGATCTTGTGGGCGAGGGGCTCGCCGTGCTGCGCGGGATGCGGCACGCCGGGCGACGCATTCATCTCGGGCCGGTGCCGCTCGGCGACGGGCATCCGGTGATCGTGTTGCCGGCGTTTTTGTGCTCGGATCATATGAGCCGGGGTTTGCGCGAATGGCTGACGGCGCTCGGCTACGCGGTCGAAGGTTGGGGCGCGCGGGTCAATATTGGCCCGACGGCGCGCACCGTTGCCGCCGTCGACGCGGTCCTCCAGCGCTGCACCGAAGAATCCGGCCGTAAGGCGAGCCTTGTCGGTTACAGCCTCGGCGGGGTGCTGGCGCGGGCGCTCGCGAGCGCCAATCCCGACCGGGTGCGCCGCGTCATCACCGTGTGCAGCCCGTTCCGCCTGCCCACGGCAAGCCCGCTGGAGCCGATCTATCGCGCGCTGGCGCCGCTCCATAGCGGCGAGCATCTGATGCTCGAGCAGCTGACTGCGCCGCCGCCGGTGCCGACCACGGCGATCTACAGCCCGCGTGACGGGGTCGTCGCCTGGCAGAGCTGCATTGACGCACCAACCCCCGGCCGCGAGAACATCGCGGTCGACGGCGCGCACTCGACGATGCTCGCCAACCCCCGGACCCTGCGCATCATCGCCGAGCGGCTGGCGTTGCCCGACCCGCTGTTAGACCGGCCTATCGCTGCTGTGGCGGATTGAGGCTGTCGCGCCAGCGCCGCAGCGCGTCGCGCAACGTCGTCGCCACTTCGCGCCGCATCGGCGGCGGCAGGAACGTGCCGATCGGCAATGTCTGCCCATGCGAGGCGAGCGCGAGCCGGTTCGACTCGTCGGGATGCTCCTCAAATACCACCCGCACCCAGAACGGCTGGAAGCGCCACAGTCGTCGGTCCCCGCGAATACCGACCCGCTCCACCGTCAACTCCTCGTCGGCGAGGCGCAGCGTCTCGCATTGCCGGGCGCTGCGGTAGCTGAGCCGGAACGCGAGGTAGACGAGCCCGACATCGAGCCCGAAAAACCCGCAGACCGGCCACGCTCCCATCGACACGAAGACGATACCGACAACGATGCTGATCCCCACCAGCACCAGCATCAAGATATTGAAGCCGCGCGGCGGGAGGCTGCGATACGGTAAGAGCACGCGCTCGAAAAAGACGTTGCGCGGCGGGGCGGCGGGCATATCGGTCATCCGGCCCACAGCATATCGCGGCACGATCTTGCCAACGAAAAAAATACGCTAAGCTCGCCCGATGCCGAAAAGGTTCACCAAGGCCGAGGCCGTCGAATTCTACCGCAGGCTGGCCGAGAGCCGGCCGATCCCGCGCACCGAGCTCGAATACATCAACCCGTTCACGCTGCTGGTCGCGGTCGTGTTGTCGGCGCAGGCGACCGATGTCGGGGTCAACAAGGCGACCCCGGCGCTATTCGCGCTCGCCGATACGCCCGCCAAGATGGCGGCGCTCGGCGTCGAAAAGGTCGAAAGCCTCATCCGCACGATCGGGCTTTATCGCACCAAGGCGAAGAACGTCATCGCGCTCAGCCGGATTCTCGTCGAGAAGCACCACGGCGAGGTGCCGCGCGAGCGCGAAGCGCTGGAGGCGCTGCCTGGGGTCGGCCGCAAAACCGCCAATGTCGTGCTCAATGTCGCCTTCGAGGAGCCGACCATCGCGGTCGATACGCATATCTTCCGGGTTGGCAACCGCACCGGCATCGCACCCGGCAAGACGCCGCACGCGGTTGAGCTCGGCCTGGAGAGGGTGACGCCGCCGCAATATAAGCTGCATGCCCATCACTGGCTGATCCTGCACGGCCGTCATGTGTGCAAGGCGCGCAAGCCGGATTGCCCTGACTGCATTGTCGCGTCGCTCTGCCGCTATGGCGCGAAGACCGTTCCCGACGCTCTCGTCGCCGCGAAGGCGGCAACCTCGTCCAATAAGAGCACCATCCAGAAGAGAACCTCCCCGGCGAAGGTCGGGGGCCATCTATCCACCGCTCGTGGGGCCGACAAATAGTCCCCGGCCTTCGCCGGGGTGGAGGCCCGAGTATCCTTTACGAAACCGCCCGCGCGTTCGGCAGCTCGGCGACGATCTCGCCGCCCGAGGCGTTCGACTGCACATCGCCGGAAATCTGCCCGCCCAGCTCGATTTCGATCTGGCCGTAGCGGATCGTCCCCGACACCTGCCCGCCGGAGCGGATCAAGAGCCTCTTGCGCACGATCAGATTGCCCTCGAAGATCCCGCGCACATCGGCGTTGTCGATCTCGGCGCTGCCCTTGAAGAGCCCCGTCTCGGCGATGTCCACATCACGGCAGTTCTGCAGATTCGCCTCGACGCTGCCTTCGACGATTAGCGTGTCGCACGAGGCGATCTCGCCCGACAGCGAAATTTCGCGGCCGACGGTCAGTTGACGCAGCCCGGTTTCGCTCCGCCGTGTCGGTGCCGGCGGGGGCGGTGGCGCGGTCGCGATCGGGGGTGGCGCGACCGGCGCCGGGATCGGTTCAGTTAGCGGGCGGCGTGGCATTTCCGGCGCGAGCGGCGGCTCGGCGGGCGGCCGCGCCATTTCCGGGACACGTGGCGGCACTGCCGAAGGCGTGCGGCTGACCGGGGTCACGGAAAGAGACGACCCGACCGGCCGCGTCGGTTTCATTGGGATACCCAAATCGTCCGGCCCGTCACCCATTGTCCGATCCTCCGTATCCGATCTCTTGCGGCCAAACATGGATGCCGTCCCCGTCAGTCGTCTAGCGGGAGCTTCGGATGCGTCTGCGGTTCGCGCGCCGTGCGCAATGGCGCGAAGCCGTCTTTAATGCGGCCATCGCGAATGTCCCCGCCGGAAACCATATCTGCTGAGCCGGACGAAAACAAAAAGTTTTATCCTCGGGAGCCCTAGGCAAACCGCCAATCCCGGCAGTTTGAGACGCCTCGCGATCGACGTTCTGCACCGCGCGATCGGCGCCGGCGCGGCGAATCGGCGAGCGCGCGGCCGCCCTTGTCGTGGCGGCGAACGTCCCTATACTGCCCGCCCAATTTCCCATCTCGGACATAGGGGACGGAATGGCCGCGGCCACCATTGATGTTGCCGGCATCGGCAACGCGATCGTCGACGTCATCGCCCATGCCGACGAGGCGTTTCTAGCCGCCGAGAACCTGGCCAAAGGGGCGATGACCCTGATCGACGCGCCGCGCGCCGACCAGCTTTACGACCGCATGGGTCCGGCCATCGAGAGCTCCGGCGGCTCGGCAGGCAACACCATGGCCGGGCTCGCCTCGCTGGGCGGCAACGGCGCCTATATCGGCAAGGTGCGCGACGATGCGCTGGGCGCAATCTTCTGTCATGACATCAGCACGATGGGGATTCGCTTCGACACGCCCGCGGCGACGAGCGGCCCGGGCACCGCGCGTTGCTTGATCCTGGTCACGCCGGACGGCCAGCGCACGATGGGCACCTATCTCGGTGCCTGCGTCGATCTCGGCCCCGAGGACATCGATCCGCGCGTCGTCGGCGCCGCGCAGATCACCTATCTCGAAGGCTATCTCTTTGATCCGCCACGGGCGAAGGCGGCGTTTCGCCGCGCGGCCGCGGTCGCCCACGCGGCGGACCGACTGGTCGCGCTGTCGCTGTCCGATCCGTTCTGCGCCGATCGTCACCGCGCCGAATTTCTCGATCTGATCGCCCGCGACGTCGATATCCTCTTCGCCAACGAAGCCGAGATCTGCTCGCTCTACGAGACGCGGGATTTCGATGCCGCGGCCGCGGCGCTGCGCAGCCAGGTCAAAATCGCCGCGCTTACCCGCAGCGCAAAGGGCAGTGTCATCATTTCCGACGATAAGACCCATATGATCGCGGCCGTGCCTGTCGCGCAGGTTGTCGACACGACCGGCGCCGGCGATCTATACGCGGCGGGCGTGTTGTTCGGCTTGACCCATCGGCTGCCGCTTCCCACTTGTGGGGCGATCGGCAGCGTGTGCGCCGCCGAGATCATCAGCCATGTCGGCGCCCGGCCCGCGGCCGAGCTCGACAAACTCGTCGCCTCCGCCGGCCTGGTGTAGGTGCGGCAGGAAAGGTGCCTGGCTCTTCGTGTCGGTGAATATCCGCAACATCGCGATCATCGCGCATGTCGATCACGGCAAGACGACCCTGGTCGATCAACTCCTGCGGCAGTCCGGGACCTTCCGCGCCAATCAGCAGGTCGCCGAGCGCGCGCTCGATTCGAACGATCTCGAACGCGAGCGCGGCATTACCATCCTCGCCAAATGCACCTCGCTGACCTGGGGCGAGACCCGGATCAATATCGTCGACACGCCGGGCCACGCCGATTTCGGCGGCGAGGTCGAGCGCATCCTCAGCATGGTCGATGGCGTGCTGGTGCTGGTCGACGCCGCCGAAGGGCCGATGCCGCAGACCAAGTTCGTCGTCGCCAAGGCGCTGCGCCGGGGATTGCGGCCGATCGTCGTCATCAACAAGGTCGATCGCCCCGATGCCCGCGCCGAGGCGGTGCACAACGAGATTTTCGACCTCTTCGCGCTGCTCGACGCCGACGAGCATCAGCTCGATTTTCCGACCCTCTTCGCCTCGGGCCGTGACGGCTGGGCGGTCGCCGACATGGCGGACGAGCGCAAGAGCCTGGCGCCGCTGTTCGATCTCATCGTCGCGCATGTTCCGCCGCCGCAGGCCGACGCCGACGCGCCGTTCACCATGCTGGCGACGACCCTCGACTACGATCCCTATCTCGGCCGGGTGCTGACCGGGCTCATCCACTCCGGCGTCGCGCGTCTCAACATGCCGGTGAAGTCGCTCGCCCGCGACGGCCGCACGATCGAGCAGGCGCGGCTCACCAAGCTCCTCGCCTATCGCGGGCTCGAGCGGGTCGGCGTCGACGAGGCGCGCGCTGGCGACATCATCGCCGTCGCCGGGCTCGCCGAGACCACGGTCGCCGACACGCTCTGCGCGCCCGAGGTGACGACCGCGCTCGAGGCCGACCCGATCGACCCGCCGACCCTGGCGATGACCTTCTCGGTCAACGACAGCCCGCTCGCTGGCCGCGACGGCAGCAAGGTCACGTCGCGGATGATCGCCGAGCGCCTTTACCGCGAGGCCGAGGGCAATGTCGCGATCCGCGTGCGCGAAAGCGCCGAGCGCGACTCGGTCGAGGTATCGGGGCGCGGCGAATTGCAGCTCGGCGTGCTGATCGAGACGATGCGCCGCGAGGGGTTCGAATTGTCGATCTCGCGCCCGCGCGTCCTCTTCAAAACCGAAGGGGGCCAGCGCCTTGAGCCGGTCGAGGAAGTCTTTGTTGATGTCGACGAGGAGTTCTCGGGCGTCGTCGTTGAAAAGATGAGCCGCCGCAAGGCCGAGATGCAGGACATGCGCCCCTCGGGCGGCGGCAAGTTGCGCCTCACCTTCCTTGCGCCGACGCGTGGCCTCATCGGCTATCACGGTGAGTTTCTCACCGACACGCGCGGTTCGGGGGTGATGAGTCGCATTTTCCACGGCTATGCCCCGTACAAGGGCCCAGTCGAGGGCCGCATCAACGGCGTCCTCGTCTCGGTCGCGAGCGGCGCCGCGGTTGCCTACGCGCTGTGGAACCTCGAAGAGCGCGGCGCGATGTTCGTCAACCCCGGCGACGCGATCTATCCCGGCATGATCATCGGTGCGCACAGCCGCGACAACGACCTCGACGTTAATCCGATGAAGGGAAAGCAGCTCACCAATATCCGCACCACCTCGAAGGACGAGGCGATCCGCCTCACGCCGCCCATCCAGATGAGCCTCGAAGAGGCGATCGCCTATATCGCCGACGACGAGCTGGTGGAGGTCACCCCTAAGGCGATCCGCTTGCGCAAGCGCCTCCTCGATCCCAATGACCGCAAACGCGCCTCACGCGCTGCGGCGGCGGAGTAGTCTTTTCGAGATTCAGTCAGAAGATGCGAGGGAGAATGAAGCACCTTAAAATGACGGCAAGCGCTTTTGCTCTGGCCGTCGCAACCGCGGCACCCGCCGCGTTAGCCGACGATCTCAAGGGATATTCGATCGAGGCAACCATCGTACGGCACGATACGTTCCGTACCGACGATCCTCGCTCGCGGGATCTGACGATCCACAAGCGCATCTACATCGGCATGGCTGGGCATGTTTTCGATTACTCCGATTTATCCGCCGGTCCCTTTGCCGAGCATGGAGGCCAGGTCACACAAGCGGATCGCGCGGCGAGTCTCAGTCGCGATCGGATGAAAGCCTGGGAAATTCAGGGTGATCGCCTCACCGGAATCCTGCATGTGGTCGAAGGGTTCTATGTAACGACCTTCCAAGTCGACCCGAGCCGCACAAGTTGCACGATTGCACTGTCCACCCAGCCTGATCCGTCGACAGGCAGGCTGGTCGAGACAAGGCTCAACGGCCGCACGGCCGAGGTCGTCTCCTCAAGCCTGAGTTCCTACACATGCGTCGTGAAAAAGGGGAATGTCTTTGCTTCCGATCAATGATCGCCAGCACCGAGGTTGAACAGGTCGGATCGTTGCCAAGCCGGTCCGCCTCGGGAAACGCCTCCTCGATCCCAACGACCGCATACGCGCCTCACGCGCCGCTGCGTGCATCGCGCCAGGCCTATACGCTTGCCGAGTGGCCGAACCGCTAACCCCTAGCTCGGCGACCAGCCGTAGGCCTTGGCGGTGGCGCCGCCCATCAGCATGGCCCGTTCGCTGGCATTGAGCCGGTCGGTCATGCGGAACGGCGCGACCGCCTGCTCGTAATTGACGACCGCGAAGGCGCGCGTCCAGTCGGTGCCCCACAGGCAGCGCTCGAAGCCCCAGGCATCGAACACGCGCGCCAGCGGGTCCCAGATGTCGGGAAACGGAAACGGCTCTTTCGACAGCGTGCAGGCGCCACTGACCTTGATCACCGCGTTCGACCGCTGGGCGAGCTCGACCACTTTCGGCAAATCGGCCCAGGGCTGCGGCGGCGCGGGCGGCACGCGTGGCTGCAGGATCGCCAAGTGGTCGATGATAAAGCGTGTGTTCGGGTGGCGGTCGATCAGCTTGGTGCCGTTGTCGACATTGCCCCAAAAAAGGACATTGACCGGGAAGTCATACTGCACCGCCGCCCGGCAGATCCGGTCGAGGCCGGGATCGTCCGGCGCGCGGCCCGCCTCGGGCGTCAGCATGATGCGGATGCCGACCGTGCCGGGCACCCTCTTCCACTCGGCGATGACATCGGCGACCGCCGGATCGTCAGGGTTCACCGGCTTGACGATGCCGAACTTGTTGGGATGCGCCTTTTGCACCTCGATCGCGTAGCTGGCGTCGTATTGGTACATCGAGAAGGCGGAAATGAAGATCGCGCCGTCGACACCAACCTTGTCCATTGCCGCCACCATCTCGTCGCCGGTGACGTGGTCGGGCCAATTCGGCACGCTGTGCCAGGGCCGCTTCGGCGTGTTGGCCTCGTAGACATGGACTTGGGAATCGATGATCGGCATCGCGGGCGCTCCTCCTGATTTCGCGTGAGTTTGGCCGCCGCGCCGGGGGCGTGTCCAGAGCAGCGGCGAAGCTGATCTCATCGACCGCAAAATCGCCAAGATCGCCGTATAGCTTTCTCCCTCAACGGGCGCGAAAGCGCCGCCAAGAGGGATCGACCACCTGCAGATTTCCTGCAGAAGCAGGCAAAAGTATCCAGGGGCGTTTCGTTTTAGCTGAGTCCAAATTGACTTCTCGGCCTTCGCGCGTATAGTGCGCGCCCTTCCCGAGAACGCGGGCGCGAGCCCCGGCCAAGTGGCCCTATCGGGACAACAACAACCACAATCGGAAACCGGAAATGAGCAGACGAACGGAGTCGAAGTACAAGATCAATCGCCGTCTCGGCGTCAATTTGTGGGGGCGCGCGAAGAGCCCGTTGAACCGCCGGGAATACGGCCCTGGGCAACATGGCCAGCGGCGCAAGAAGCCGTCGGATTTCGGCACCCAACTCGCCGCTAAGCAGAAGTTGAAGGGCTACTACGCCAATATCGGCGAGCGGCAGTTTCGCCGGCTCTACGAGGAGGCGGTGCGTCGCAAGGGCGACACCGGCGAGAACCTGATTGAGCTGTTGGAGCGTCGGCTCGACGCGGTGGTCTATCGCATGAAATTTGCGCCCACACCCTTCGCCGCGCGTCAGCTGATCAATCACGGCCACGTGCTGGTCAACGGCAAGCGTCTCAACATCGGCTCGGCCAAGCTGAAGGACGGCGACACCGTCGAGCTCCGCCAGAAGGCCAAGGAGATGGCGCTGGTCCTCGAGGCGACGCAGTCGAGCGAGCGCGATGTGCCCGATTATCTCGAAATCGATCACGAGCGCATGCGCGGCAAGTTCATCCGCGCGCCGAAACTCGCCGATGTGCCGTATCCGGTGACGATGGAGCCCAACCTCGTCGTCGAATTTTATTCGCGCTGACCTTCCTTTATCGTGATGCCCGGACTTGTTCCGGGCATCCCAAAGGAGTTTCTCTCGATGGCCGGGTCAAGCCCGGCCATCCGTTTTTAGCGCACGCGTCGAAAACAAGACTTTTGCGCCCAGGGGGCTGCGATGCTGTGGTGGCACCTCTCCATCATCTTTTTTCTGATCTTGCTCAACGGCTTCTTCGCGATGGCGGAGATCGCGCTGGTCTCGGCGCGACCGGCGCGGCTTCAGCCGCTGGTGAACGATGGCAACGCCGGTGCGAAGGCGGCGCTCGAATTGAAGGCCGACCCGTCGCGCCTTCTCGCGACGGTGCAGATCGGCGTCACGGTGATCGCGATCCTGTCCGGCACCTTCGGCCAGGACACGCTCGGGGAGCCGCTCGAGGCGTATTTTGCCACGCTTCCCGGCATCGCTCGCTACGCGCATATCGCGGCGATGGTGGTGGTGGTAATCGGCATCGCCTACTTCTCGCTGATCCTGGGTGAGCTGGCGCCAAAGCGCATCGCGCTGAGCGACGCCGAGGGCATCGCCAGCCATCTCGCGCGATTGATGCGTGGGCTGGCGTTACTTGCCGCGCCGATCGAATGGCTGCTCAGCGCGTCGACGGATCTGATCTTGAAGCTCATCCCGGTGCGCAGCGAGCCGGCGGCGGTGACCGACGAGGAGATCGGCTTCATGCTACGCGAGGGCGTCGCGGCCGGACACATACCGCTCGCCGAGACAGCGATCGTCGAGATGGCGCTGCGCCTTGGCGATCGTCGGATCAGCGCGGTGATGACGCCGCGCACGCAGATCGAGTTTCTCGATCTCGACGATCCCATCGTGGAGATCCGCCGGCACATCTCGGAAAGCTTGTTTTCACGCTTTCCGGTGGTGCAGGGGGACACTCATCAGGTGGCCGGCGTCGTTCAGGTCAAGCATCTGCTCGACGAGGTGCTGAACGAGGCGCCGTTCGACCTGCGCAAGGCGTTGCGCGCGCCGCTCTTTCTGCCCGACACGGTGACGGTGCTGCGCGCGCTCGAAGTGTTCAAATCGACCGGCGAGGCGTTGGCGCTCGTCGTCGATGAATACGGCGATCTCGAAGGCCTGGTGACGTTGCACGACATCCTTCAGGCACTGGTCGGCGAGCTGCCGGGCGGTGCCGATGCCGACCCGCGTGTCGTCCGTCGTGAGGATGGCAGTTGGCTCTTCGACGGCATGGTCGCGCTCGACGAGGTCAAGCAGGCGCTGCGCATCTCGCATTTGCCCGGCGAGGATGCCGATTTCCATACGCTCGGGGGCTTTCTGATGGCGCGGCTCAACCGCGTACCCATGGTCGCCGATCGCGTGCTCGCCGGCGGCTTCCGCTTTGAGGTGGTGGAGATGGACGGGCGCCGCGTCGACCGCGTGCTCGTTGCCCCGGCGCCGCCTACGGAAGCGTAGACGGAAGGCGGTCACCGGTCGCCGACAAGAGCTCGGTCGGAAAGCCGGCGGCGATCAGCGCCGCGACGATTGCCGTAACGTGGCGGCGGCTTTGCGTCTCAATCACCACGTCGAGCTCGGCGCGCTTGACGGAGGCGTCCTGGAACAAGCGTTGGTGATGAACCTCGACGATGTTGCCGCCGCGTCCGCCGATCACCGCCGAGAGCCGGGCCAGCGCACCCGGCACGTCGGGCAGCTCCGAGCGCAGCCGCACCAGGCAACCTTCGCGCACCAGACCGCGCATCAGCACCGACGCCAACAGGCGCGCGTCGATATTGCCGCCGGTAAGGACGATGCCGACCTGCTTGCCGCGAAACCGCTCGGCATTCGCGAGCAGTGCCGCGACCCCGGCGGCACCGGCGCCCTCGGCGACAAGCTTCTCGCGGTCGACGAGATGTTCGATCGCCGCCTCGATCTGCGCGTCCTTGACGAGCAGGATGTCGGCGACGAGCGCGGCGACGATCTGCCGGGTAAGGACGCCCGGCTCCTTGACCGCGATGCCCTCGGCCAAGGTCGCGCCGGCGGTCGCGGTATCCGGCGTCCGGCCGGCGAGCACGTCGGCCATCGCCGGGTAGAGCGCCGATTGCACGCCAACGATCTCGATCGCCGGCTTTGCCGCCTTGGCGGCGATACCGATCCCGGAAATCAGACCGCCGCCGCCGATCGGCACGATCAACGCATCGAGTTCGGGCTGGTCGGCGAGCATCTCGAGCGCGATCGTGCCTTGCCCGGCGATCACCGCGGGGTCGTCATAGGGATGCACCGGCACCAGCCCCTTGTCGCGCGCCAGCGCGTCGGCGGCCTGGCGCGCCGCGACAAGGCTCTCGCCTTGCAACACGACCGTCGCGCCAAGGCTTTCGGTGCGGTCGATCTTGGTAAAGGGCGTTCCTTCGGGCATCACGATCATGGCGGGAATGCCGAGCCGCTGCGCGTGATAGGCAACGCCCTGCGCGTGATTGCCCGCCGACATCGCGACCACTCCCGCCCCGCGCTCATTGGCGTTGAGCGTCAACAGCTTGTTGAGTGCGCCGCGCTCCTTGAACGAGCCGGTCGGATGCTGCGTCTCGAGCTTGAGCCAGACCTCGCAGCCACTAGCCTCTGAGAGGGTCGGGGCGGGGACGAGCGGAGTCTTGCCGATCGCGCCGGTAATGGCCGCCGCGGCGCGCGTCACATCCGCGGCGGTGACGGGTAACGCGCTCATGGCGCCGGCGTCAAGGTCAGGCTCGCCACCGCCATGCCGCGAGCGGGAACGAGCCAGTTAAAGGCGCGCCAGCGCGCCAACAAATCGGCATAGTGCGGCGACAGCGGATTTCCCGACTGGCCGGGGGCGATCATCATCTGTGAGTCCTCCGGCGCCGCCATGTCGGTGACGATACGCAGCCCTGCGCCAAAGCGCTGCTCGTAGGGCTCCATGTCGTCGCGGATCGTGCTCGGGCCGCGATTCACCGTGTCGTACCCGCCCGGAGTGGGAATCGTGACCCGCAGCCGGTCGCGCAACAGCGGCACTCGTTCGAACACCGCATTGGGGAAGTAGGCGATGTGGGCGCGTCCCCACTGCCACCGCGCCATCTCGTCGCCATAGCTGTGGCGCAGTTGATCGAGTGCAGTGTCGAGCGCCGCGGAGAGCCGGGTCTCGCAGGTTTCGCCCGGCCTTTTCGCATCGCTACACCAGTCGGGGCGCTGGGTTAGCACGTTGAACATCACTTCTGGCTTCAGATCCCAATAGTCGGCGGCGTCATTGCCGAGCCGCGCGGCCAAGACGGAGCGCGCAAAAGCGCGCAGCCAGGCGGTGAACAGCAGCGGCTCGACCTTGTCGGCATCCATGTGGAAGTCCCAGTTCTGCAGCCGCGTCACCGCCTCGCGCGCCATATCGGTCGCCGGCACGATCTTGGTCATCAGCGGCAACAGGCGCTTTGCTTCGAGCGACAGTGTGTCGGCCTGGATCGCCGCGCTCGTTTCCGGCGACTGCTTGGGCGTCGCCGCTAGCAGCGTCTCGATGCGTTCGGCACGATCCGCCAGGTCCCAGTCGCGGCTGATGAAATAGGGATAATTGTCGGGCACGATCTTGTTGTTGGCGCTGACGAAATGACCGGAGACGGGATTGGTGCCCTGCGGCAGCTGATCAAACGGGATAAAGCCCTGCCAGTCGTAATC
>DATHCK010000174.1:0-5267 GCA_035319545.1 Allostellaceae bacterium
CGCGCGGCCGGTCGCGCAAAAATTGGACGGCACAATGATCTATGACGTGCACGACACCGGCCAGCGGGCGCTGCCCGGCTCCGGCATCCGCCCCGACAAGACCAACATTGAAATCCGCTTCCATATCGACAACGCCTACAACACGACGCCGCCCGAGATTGTCGGCCTCCTCTGCCTGCGCACTGCGAAATCGGGTGGGGTGAGCCGCGTGCTCTCGTTCCACACGGTTCACAACGCGCTCCTCGCGCGACACAAGGAGCTGTTGCCGCGGCTCTACCGGCCGTTCTGGTTCGACCGGCAGCGCGAGTTCTTCGAGCATGAGCCCGACACGTTTTCCGCGCCGGTCTTCGAGCAAAACAACGATGGTGAACTGCGCGCCCGGTTCAGCGTGCACCAGATCAACTCGGGCTACGCGATGAAGGGGCAGCCGGTCGACAACGAGGGCGCCGCCGCGCTCGCCGCGACCCTCGACATCTTCGAGGACCCGGAAGTCTCGATCGACTTCGAGTTCCAGCCCGGCGAAATCCAATTTGTCGACAACCGCACGCTCGGCCACAGCCGCACCGAGTTCGAGGATTGGCCCGACCCCGACCGCCGCCGCCATCTCGTGCGCCTCTGGCTGCGCGACCACGGCAGGCGCGCCTATACGGGTTAGCTATTCTATCTCGTCGGTTATAAGGCGCAGGCCGGCGAGTCGAAGCTCCCAATCCTGCGGCCGCGCCCAGGGCGGCCGGATCGAGAGCCGCGGCACCTCCTCCGGGAATTTCGCGGCGGCATTGGTGAACGCCGCCTGCGCCTCATCGATGCGCCCCAGATGCGCCAGTGCTGCCGCGCTCATGAAGTATATCAACCCGTACCCAGGCCGCTGGCGGATCTGCTCGCGATGGTTTTCGAGCGCCGCTGCAAAGTCGTGCAAGTGCCAGTGCGTCGCCGCGACCCACATCGTCCACAACCAGCGCAGCGGATCGTGCGGGCTGGCCCGGATGGCTTGGCGCAGCCGATCGAGTGCTTCCTCGGGGTGTCCGCCAAAGCACAGCACGCAGCCAAGCATGCCGGCGATGAAGGCGCTGTTCGGATTGAGCTCGAAGGCGATGCGCGCCTCGGCGATCGCCGCATCCCACTCGCCGCCCCACAGCATCATATGTGCGAGGACGGCACGCGCCATCGCGTCGCGCTCATCGAGCGCCACGGCAAGGCGAGCTTCGTTGCGCGGCGTTCCCTGGGTGTCAGATAAGGGGCGTCCGGAGAAGAACCAGATGTCCCATTGCAGCGCGAGACCGTATCCGTAATGGCCGGGGGCAAAATTCGGATCGAGCGCGATCGCTTGGCGGAAGAAGGCCAGCGCGGTCTGATTTTCCTCCGCTGTGTATTTGTAGAAGTGCCAAAGGCCGCGCTGATAGGCCTCCCAGGCATCGAGCCGCTCGGGCGCTTTGCGTAGCGCGCGCTGCTGTTCCGCGGCGGCCAGCGCCGGTTCGATAATGCCGGCGACGCTCGCAGCGATCTCGTCTTGCACAGCAAAGACATCGTTGATGTCGCGGTCGTACCGATCGGCCCAGACATGAGAGCCGGAGATCGCGTCGATCAGCTGCGCCGTGATGCGCACCCGGTTGCCGCCTTTGCGCACGCTGCCTTCGAGCACGTAACGCACACCCAGTTCGCGGCCGACCTGCTTGATGTCGACGTGTTGGCCCTTATAGGTGAACGAGGAGTTGCGCGCGATCACGAACAGCCAGCGTATGCGGGAGAGCGCGGTGATGATCTCCTCGACCATCCCGTCGGCGAAATACTCCTGCTCCGGGTCACCCGACATGTTCTGGAACGGCAGCACCGCGATCGACGGCTTGTCGGGCAGCGTGAGCGCACCGCTCGCCGCTACCCCCTCCCTCGGCTGCGGGGACGGGTTGGGGTGGGGGCTGGCCACGCGGTAAACGCGGATTGGCCGCGCGATGTTCTTGAGGTTCTGTTCACCGATATCGACAAACGCGAGGTCGAGCCGCCCGGCAGCGTCCTCCTGCACCCGTGCGGAGACGCAGATACCGCCCGGCTCGGCGAGGCCTTCGAGCCGCGCCGCGACATTGACCCCATCGCCAAAGATGTCGTCGTCCTCGACGACGATGTCGCCCTGATGGATGCCAATCCGCCAAGTGATATCGCGGTCGGTGGGCATTGCACCCTGCCACGCAGCGGCGCAGCGCAGTGCATCGACGACGCTTTGAAATTCGACGAGGAGCCCGTCCCCTGTGGTCTTGACGATCCGCCCGCGGTGCTCGGCGATTTTGGGATCGATCAGCTCACGCCGCATTCTGCGCAACGCCGCGAGCGTGCCTTCCTCGTCTTCGCCGATCAGCCGCGAATACCCGGCGACATCCGCCGCCAGGATCGCCGCCAACCGCCTTTCGACCCGCGCGTCGGGCAATCCAGCACGCCCCCGTTCAGCCACCGCGATCATAACGCTGCCGCGACGAAGGGATTAGGGGAAAAGCGCTAGGTCCACCAAAAGCGGGTGAGGTGAAAGAAGATCGGCGCGGCGAAGATCACCGAGTCGACGCGGTCGAGCATCCCGCCATGGCCCTCGATCATCCACCCCCAATCCTTGACCCCGCGGTCGCGCTTGATCGCCGACATCACGAGCCCGCCGCAAAACCCCATCACGGTGATCACCAGCGCCATCAGCGCCGCCTGCACCGGCGTGAACGGCGTCAGCCACCACAGCGCCGCGCCGAGCGCGGTAGCACTGAGCACGCCGCCGAGGAACCCCTCGACCGTCTTTGACGGCGACAATTGCGGCGCGATTCTGTGCCGGCCGAAGAGCTTGCCCCAGACGTATTGCAGCACGTCGCTCGCCTGCACCACGAGCACCAGGAACGCGACGAGCAACACCTTGCGCCCTTCGTAGCCGGGGATCGGCAGGGTCAGCAGCGCCGGCACGTGCGACACGCAATACACCGCGATCATCAGCCCCCATTGCTGCTCGGCGATGCGCGTCATGAACCGTGTCGTGTCGCCGCGCAGCGCCGCCACCACCGGCATCAACAGGAACACGTAGACCGGGATGAAGATCGAGAAGAGCCCGTACCACTCGATCCACACCAGGTAATACTGGATCGGCAGCACGACGAAAAACGACGCGAAGAGCGCGTAATGGTCGCCGCGCCGCGTATGGGTGAGCGTGATGAACTCGCGCAAGCCCGCGAACGAGGCGATCGCGAACAGCACGATTACCCCCGGCTTGCCGAGCGCGACCGCGGCGCCGAGCAGCGCCACCATCACCCACCAGGCGCGGATGCGGGCATTGAGATTGTCGATCGTCGGGCTCGGCGCGCCGGCCGGTTGACGCCGCGCCAGAACAAAGCCAACCAGCGACGCCGCGACCAGCACCGCGACGATGCCGCCGAATAGCGCTAGCGTCTGTTGGCCGGCAGTCACGTCCGATCGCTCGGGGCGAGCGCCAAGAGCGCGGCGCGGCTGCGCTCGCGAAACGGCAGGCTGCCCTCGCCCTCCTCGACCGCGATCGGCGCGCCGAACGTGACCGTGCACAAGAGCGGCACCGGCACGAACTCGCCCTTGGGCATCACCCGGTTGAGGTTCTCGATCCACACCGGGATCAGCTCGACCTCAGGCCGCTGGGTGGCGATCCGGTAGAGCCCGCTCTTGAACGGCAGGAGCGGCGCCTCTGTCGTGTTGCGCGTGCCCTCGGGAAAAAAGATCAGCGACCTGCCGGCGTCGAGCGCGGCGAGCAGCGGCTGGATCGGATCGTTCTCGCGGCTTGCGGCTTCGCGGTCGACCAGCACCGCGTTGAAGACGCCGCGGCCGAAAAACCCCGTGATACCGCCATGCCCCCAGTAATCGGCCGCCGCGACGGGCCGGGTCTGCCGCCGCAGCGCACGCGGCAGCACCGTCCACACCAGCACGAAATCGCCGTGGCTGCGGTGGTTGGCGAAGTAGATGCGCGGCCGCGACTCGGGCAATGAGCCTTGCCAATTGCCACGTACCCCGGTGATGAGCCGCGCCATGCCGGTGACAAAACTGGCGGCGATCGGCTGCGTCAGCGAGGACACTGCGGTCATGCGCCGCCTGCGGCGCGCAGACCGGCGCGGATGCGGTTGACGATCGTCCATAGCAGCAATAGCGCGACGATCGGCATCAGCCACCACAGCCAACCCGGCGGACGCACCACGGCGACCCACAGCGCTAAGAGGCCGAACACGGTAGCGCGATCGCTTTTGCCCATCGGCCCCTGATATTGCCGCGCCGCGCCGATCATCGGCCCGAGCGCGCCCGCGAACTCGCTGGTGATCGCCAGCACGATGACGGTGACGACACTCGCCGGTCCGAACGGCGCGACCAGCGCAAACGGGTAATAGAGTGCCGCGTCCGAGACGATGTCGCAGAGCTCATTGAGATAGGCGCCGAGCGACGATTTCTGGCCGAATTCGCGCGCCAGCATGCCGTCGATCGCGTTGAGCGCCATGCGCGCCGGAAACCACAGCGCGATCAAGAGGAACATCGCGCGATACTGGGCCAGCGCGGCGACCAATAAGCCGATCGCGATCGAGCCGAGCGCCGCCGCGGATGTCACCTGATTGGCGGTAACTCCCTTTTCGGCGAGCTGTCCCACATAAGGGCGCAGCAAAGTCTGAAAACGCGGTTTGAGGTCATAGACGGATGGCACGATCGGCCTCCGGGTAGAAGAGCGCACGGGAGAATGCCCGATTTCGTGCGCCGGCGTAACAGGTCGCGCGGCGGCGTCTGACGCGTGTGCTAAAGTGCCCAGAAGGGAGACGCCATGCCCGCCGCGAATATCGACATCGACGCCGCGCTTTCCGAAGCCCAGGAGCTTTATGTCGCGCGCAACCCCAGGAGCCGGGCGCAGTACGAGGTGGCTTGCGCGGCGTTGCCCGGCGGCAACACCCGTTCGGCGATCTATGCCGACCCGTTTCCGCTGACTATGGTCAAGGGCGAGGGGGCGCATCTGTGGGACGCCGACGGCCACGAATACGCCGATTTCTTGAGCGAATTCACCGCCGGGCTTTACGGCCACTCGCACCCGGCGATCAGGAAGGCGATCGACGCGGCGCTCGACGGCGGCATCAATTTCGGCGCGCACGGCATGGCCGAGGCCAAATTCGCGCAAGCGATCCGCGACCGTTTCTCGTCGATTGAGCTGGTGCGCTTCACCAATTCCGGCACCGAGGCGAACCTGATGGCTGTGTCGGCGGCCATCGCCATCACCGGAAAGAAGAAAATCCTCGTCTTCCACGGCGGCT
>DATHCK010000175.1:0-5543 GCA_035319545.1 Allostellaceae bacterium
GCGGGCTCTACCCCGGGACCGAATTGAAGCTGAATTCCTACGATCTCGGCGTCGATATCGAATTGGCCGACGCGGTGCAGCGGCTGCGCTTCGAGCACCCCGCGGTGCGTGCCGTTATCATCCGCTCGGGCAAGCCCAACGTGTTCTGCGCCGGCGCCAATATCGGCACGCTCGCCAAGTCGACGCATGGCGACAAGGTCAATTTCTGCAAATTCACCAACGAGACGCGCCTGGCGATCGAGGACGCGAGCGAGCATTCGGGCCAGCGCTACTTCGCCGCAGTGAGCGGCACCGCGGCCGGCGGCGGCTACGAGCTGGCGGCGTCGTGCGACTGGATCACGCTGATCGACGACCGCCGCTCCTCGGTGTCGCTGCCCGAGGTGCCGCTCCTGGCGGTGCTGCCCGGCACCGGCGGCCTCACCCGCCTCACCGACAAGCGCAAGGTGCGGCGCGACCGCGCCGACATCTTCTGCGCGACCGAGGAGGGTGCGCGCGGCAAGCGCGCGCTCGACTGGCGGCTCGTCGACGAGATCGTGCCGCCGTCGTCCTGGGACGAGCGGATCGCCGCACGCGCCGCCGCACTAGCGGCGACCTCCGACCGGCCGACCGGCGCCAAGGGCATCGCGCTGCCGCCGCTCGAACGCGAGGCGAGCGACAGCGCCCTCACCTACCGCCATGTGCGCGTCGCGCTCGACCACGGCCGCCGTCGCGCCGAGATCACTGTGCTCGGCCCGGATGCATTGCCTGCGGATCTTCCCGGCATCCACACGGCGGGCGCGGCGTTCTGGCCGCTGGCGCTGGCCCGCGAGCTCGACGACGCGATCCTCCATCTGCGCGCCAACGAGCCCGAGGTCGGCATCATCGTCTTTCGCAGCGAGGGTGAATCGGCGGCCGCCATCGCCGCCGACGCGCTGCTCGATGCGCATCAGGCCGATTGGCTCGTGCGCGAAATCCGCCTTTATTGGAAGCGCGTCTTGAAGCGCATCGACATGACCTCGCGCAGTCTGTTCGCGCTCATCGAGCCGGGCAGCTGCTTTGCCGGGACGCTGGCCGAATTGTGCTTTGCGGCCGACCGCACGCTGATGTTTGCCGGCACGCGCGCCGGCGACAACCGGCCGGAGGCGACGCTCGTCCTGTCGCCGCTCAATTTCGGCGCATATCCGATGGGCAACGGCCTCACCCGCCTCGCGACCCGCTTTCTCGGCGAGCCGGAAAGCCTCGACGTCGCCGAGACGCAGATCGGCGCGCCGCTCGCCGCCGACGCGGCCGATGGACTGGGTCTTGTGACCGCCGCCTATGACGAGGTGGACTGGGACGACGAAGTACGGCTGATGCTCGAAGAGCGCGCCAGCTTCTCGGCCGACGCGCTGACCGGGCTTGAGGCCAATTTGCGCTTCGCCGGCCCGGAAACGATGGAAACCCGCATCTTTGGCCGGCTGACCGCGTGGCAGAACTGGATTTTCCAGCGCCCCAACGCGGTGGGCGACGGCGGCGCGCTCAAATCCTACGGCACCGGCAAGCGCCCCGATTTCGACCCGAAGCGCGTGTGAACTTGAAGGGAGCACAAATGGGCGTGCTCGACGATTACCTTGTCGATCCCAAGTTGTCGCTGCTCGACAAGACGCGCATCCAGGCCCAGGTCTTGGTGCCGGTGCTGCGGGCGCTGCGGGCCGAGCTGGGAAAGCCAGCCGCCGACGCACTCGTCAAAGACGCGCTGCGCGATTGGTCGAAAGCGCTTTTCGCGGCGATCGGCGACAGTGTCGAGGGCCGCCCGCGCGACAAGTGGGCCGCGATGCACAAGGCCATGGTCGATAGCAGCGAAAAAGACGTCGCCTTCGAGATGCATCGCCGCGACGATGAGGCGCTCGAATTCGACGTCACGCGGTGCCGCTTCGCCGAGTTCTTCCGCGCGCTCGGCGAACCCGAACTCGGCGCGCTGCTCATTTGCGAGATCGACTTCGATATCGCGGCGGCCGCCGGCGGCGAGGTCGCGCTCGCGCGCGACCAGACGATCATGCAGGGCGCGCCAAGCTGCACGTTCCGTTACAAATTCACCCCGCGTCAGTGATACGGGAGGGAGCCATGGCTGAGATCGCGGTCGATTACGACGGGCTGATCCCCAACAATGTCGGACTTAACGCCGACCCGCGGCTGCGTCGGGCGCTCGAACAATGGCACCCAACCTATCTCGACTGGTGGAAGGATCGCGGCCCCGACGGGTTTCAGGACAATCTCGTCTATCTGCGCACCGCCGTCGGCGTCGACCAGGAAGGCTGGGCAAAGTTCGGCTATGTCCGCATGCCGGAGTACCGCTGGGGCATCCTCCTCGCGCCGCAAGTCGAGGGCCGCACGGTCGGCTTTGGCGCGCATAAGGGCGAGCCGGCTTGGCAGGAAGTGCCTGGCGAATACCGCGCGATGCTGCGCCGCCTCGTCACCGTGCAGGGCGACACCGAGCCCGCCTCGGTCGAGCAGCAGCGGCATCTCGGCGCGACCGCGCCGTCACTCTACGATCTGCGCAACCTGTTCCAGGTCAATGTAGAGGAGGCGCGGCACCTCTGGGCGATGGTCTACCTGCTGCAGAAGTATTTTGGCCGCGACGGGCGCGAGGAGGCCCAAGACCTCTTACGCCGCCGCTCGGGCGACCGCGATACACCGCGGCTCCTGGGCGCGTTCAACGAGCGCACGCCCGATTGGCTTGCCTTTTTCATGTTCACCTTCTTCACCGACCGCGACGGCAAGATGCAGTTGCACGCGCTAGCGCAGTCTGGGTTCGACCCGCTATCGCGCACCTGCCGCTTCATGCTGACCGAGGAAGCGCACCACATGTTCATCGGCCAGACCGGGGTCGGGCGCATTGTCGAGGCGACCTGCGCGGCGATGAAAAAAGCCGGGATCGATGACCCGCACAACATCGCCCGGGTGCGGGCGCTCGGCGTCATCGACCTGCCGACGATCCAGAAACGCGCCAATCTGCATTTCTCGCTGACCCTCGACTTGTTCGGGAGCGAGCTCTCGACCAACGCGGCCAACGCGTTCAACGCCGGACTCAAGGGCCGCTATCTCGAAGACCAGATCGACGACGACCACGTGCTCTCTGGCGCCACCTACCCTGTGCTCCGCCTGAGGGACGGTGCGGTGGTGCGCGAAGACGTGCCGGCGCTGGCCGCGCTCAACATGCGGCTGCGCGACGATTACGTCGCCGACGCCGAGAGCGGCGTCGAGCGCTGGTGGAACCGCATCATCGAGCGCGCCGGGATCGATTTCCGCATTGCGCTGCCGCATGTCGCGTTTAACCGGCGGATCGGCGAGTTCGCGTCGATCGAGGCCGACCCGGCGGGCAACTTGCTGAGCGCCGAGGAATGGGCTCGGCGCCGCGACGATTTCCTGCCCACGGCGAGCGACAATGCGTTTGTCGCGAGCCTGATGCGGCCGGAGCGTGCACCTGGAAAGTTCGCCGCGTGGATCGCCCCGCCGCGCACCGGTATCGACAACAAGCCCGGCAATTTCGAATACGTGAAGCTGGCGTGAGCGATCTCCAACCCGGCGAAATCTACCTCTCCGACACTCCGCCGCTCGCCGCGCATGCTGGCACGCGGCCCGACCTGTTTCTGCGCTGGAACCACATCCCGGCGACGTCGACGGCGGTCGATGTCGTCGTCTTCCTGCACGGCTTCTCGCAGTCGAAGGGCGAGATGCAGCTCGCTGAGAAGGTCGAGCGCAGCGGGATGATCCTTGCCGGCCGCGCGCGACCGACCCTGGCGCTGCTGCCGCGCGGCAATTGGATCCGGCACTATTATTACGACTTCCCGGCGCTGCTCGATGGCGGGCTCGACCTGCTGATCGCCTACGGACTCTATCGCCTTTCCGAGATGCGCGGCGCGGGGACCGCGCTCGACCGGTTCATCCTCGGCGCGCATTCGGGCGGCGGCATGCCGGCGATCGACATCATCGCCAAAAGCCAGGCCCAGCCCGACGAGCTCTACATCTTCGATGGGCTTTACGGCCGCGACCCGGCGGAGGGCGACCCGCTCGAAGGCGTGGAGATCATCGAGCGCTGGCTCGCCGCGCATTTCGCGGCCGAACCGGAGCGGCCGGGCGCGCTGCGCGTGCCGTTTATCGAGCGCGAGACCGGTCAATTCTCGCGCGCCGTCGGGCGACTTGTGACCGAGCGGCTCGACGCCGCCGAGCCGGCGCTGCGGCCCGCCCTCGCCGCCCGCTACCGGGTCGAGGCGTCGGGCGTCCAGCATTCGCAGGTCGCGCGCATCGCGCTGCCTGAGCTGCTCGCCGACCCCGCCGTCGACATTCCCTGGTATCTGCCGTCGCGGTTTTAGCGCTTAAGGCAGCGTGCTGAGGTCGAGAACCTCCGCGTCGTCGCCCGCCTCGAGCTCGGTGGCGTTCACGGTCATGCCCAGAAGCGTGTAATAGCCGATCGCGGTCGTCAGCTGCACCAGCTGGTCATTGCCAAAGCGGGCGTGCATCTTCTTAAACAGCGCGTCGTCGACCCGGTGCTTGCGCAGCAGCTGCCGGGTGAACTCGACGATCTCGGCATCCGCCGGCGGAATCCCGCGCGAATGGTCCTCGCGGATCGCCGTGATCGTCGCTTCCGGCACGCCGAGCCGGCGCGCCCCGCCGGTCTGCGCGCCCCAGACATACATAGCGTGGAATTCGCGCGCGACGGTCATCGCCGCCAGCACCCGCACCTTCATGTCGAGCGAGCCTTCAAACCGCACATAGGCGCCAAGATGGGCGACGCGCTCGGCCACCTCGGGCGAGTGCATGAACATCAGAAACGGGCCCTGTACCGCGCCGCGGCTGGCGACGATCGAGTCGTAAGCGGCGTGATGCTTTGCTTCGACCTGGTCCTTGCTAGTGATATGGGGGAGCCTTGCCATCGATTTTTCCTCCGGTTCCATCCGCCTGATTTTACCGCGACGGGCATGGCGGCACGGGTTGCGTGTCGCGCGTCCATGTCTCGCTCGCGCCGAACAGCGGGATGCCAATATAGCCGTGCAGGCTCAGCGTGCCATCCGCCTGCAGCATTAGATTGGCATGATAGGTCTTGCCGTTATCGGCGTCATAGACCCGCCCGCCTTCCCAGCTGTGCGGCGCCGCCGCCGGCTTGAAGCCGGTCATGAATATGAGCCCGCAGAGCGGCCGCGACCGCAGCGCGGGATCAGGGTTCCGCAGGTCGAGCCCTTGCGGGTTCGGATCGGCCGGGTCGAGGCGAAACCACGAGAGCCTGCCGCATAGCTCACCGCCGCAGCGATAGAGCTCGACGATCCCGTCCTTTTTCTCGGTCCACCACACGCCCTCGGGCGAGGCGCTGGATGCGGCCCACGCGACGCGGCCGAGCGCGAGCAGCAGGATCATCGGCATCGACAGCGCGCGCATCAGCGACCATGCCGGGGGTTCAAGCGGCGACAAGCATGCGGTTCCATCGGGCGTCGCGCCAGCGTATCGCCGTTCGGGCAAGCGAGCGGCACGAGGCATGCATGCGTCGGCTCCATGCGCCGGCGGCTTCGTCGGCGCAAAAACAGGTTGAT
>DATHCK010000176.1:0-7938 GCA_035319545.1 Allostellaceae bacterium
ATATCAACCTGACCGGCGCCTTTCTGCTGTCGAAGGCGGCACTGCCTTACATGATCGCCGACGGCGGCGGGTCGATCATCTTTATCGCCTCGCAGCTGGGGCGTGTCGGCAGCGCCGGCCGCGCCGCTTATTGTTCGACCAAGGGCGCGCTGATCCAGCTCGCCAAGGTCATTGCGATCGACCACGCCGACCAGAATGTCCGCTGCAACGCGCTTTCACCCGGCGCGGTCGAGACGCAACGCACGCTGCGCCGCTACAATTCGTTTGAAGCGGCAAACGAGACATTGGGCGCCAAGCATTTGACCAAGCGCCTCGGCAAGCCGCATGAGCTGGCGCAGGCGGCGGTGTTTCTCGCGAGCGACGCGGCGAGCTTCGTGACCGGCAGCGACCTCCTGGTCGATGGCGGCTATACAGCGATCTAGCATTCGATATTTTAGCCCTCATACGCCGGGCGGCGGACATCCGTCCGTCTTGGCTTCGCGCCATTCATTCGGCGCGCATCCGCGGTGCGGCCGCCGCGGATCGCAAGCGATCCGCGGTCACGCCTCGCAGATATCGGCGATTTTCCCGTCAGCCGTGAAGCAGACCGCCTGAATTCGGCCGCCCCGGCCGGCGCCGGCATCGACCGACACGCCGAACTGACCCTCGACGACGCCGCGGCGATCGCGATCAAAGCCGCGCACAATGCGCCTGAAGTTCTCGAACGGCGTCGCCAGCTCCAAGATGTCGACAGGGCTCCACCAAAATGAATCGCCCTGCACCGCCAACGCGCGGCGCGGATCGACGCCAGCGTGAACAAACAACAGGCCGCGGTCGGCGGTAAACGCCGCGTGGCGCAATGCGGCAAACAAGGTGGCATGTCCCTCGGCTGCGTTCATCGCGGCGCGCAGCGCGCTGGTCCAGCGGGTGATGGTGCGCGGCCCGTCGCGCGTGGCGGCAAAACCTTGCCGCATGTCGCCGCCATAGGCACGCACCGTCGCCTCGACCCCCGCCCGGACCATCCAGGTGAGGATTTCGCCCGGGTTGGGAGCGAACTGCAATTGCAGCAGCTTCTGCCACATCTCTTCCTGCGCGCCGCGGAGATAAACGACATCGCAGGCAAAGCCGTGCGGGCGACCAAGCACGCGGCGGCGAAAATCGAGAAGCTCGTCGAGCGTAGACCTGACGTCCTCGCCGAGACCGAGATAGTTTCCGAGATAAACGAGACGGTCGCCGATGTAAAAGCGCTCGCCGATCAGATCGTGGACACGCGCCAACCGGCGCGCCTCGCCGTGGATCGAACCGACCGCCCAAACCCGCCGGGCGGCGTGCAAATGTGCAAACCTTTCGCGTGAGGCGCCTGTAATCACGTCCCCTGTCCCGACGCCGCTGATCGGCGGCGCCGCGTCGCGCGGCGCTAGGCCGTCAGCATCTGCTCGACGCGCTGTACCGCGGTCGTTTCGTCGATGCGTTCGACCGCGGCGAACTCGCGCACTAGCCGGTCGAGCGCCGCCTGATAAATCTGCCGCTCGCTGTAGGACTGCTCGGGCTGGCCGACATTGCGGAACAGGTCGCGCACGACCTCGGCGATCGACGCCGGATCGCCCGAAGCGATCTTCGCCTGATATTCCTGGGCTCGCCGGCTCCACATCGTGCGCTTGGCGCGCGAGCGCCCGCGCAGCTTGGCGAGCGCCGCATCCATCTCCTTGCGGCTCGACAGTTTTCTGAGGCCGGAATTTTTCGCCTTGGCGAGCGGCACGCGAAGCGTCATGCGGTCCTTGTCGAACAGCACGACAAACACATTGAGGGTATGCCCGGCGATTTCCTGCTCTTCGATCGCCGTGATCTTGCCAACCCCATGTGTCGGGTAGACGACGAGGTCGCCCTCGGAAAATGGCATCTTTTCGGTCGCAATCATCATGATCTCTCGCGCCCCCGACCCCAGCCGACGCGTTTCACGACGCCACCTGAAGTCGCCATTCGCGGCGGCGACTGTCCACATCTCATTTGAGAGCGCGGAACGGGGGGAAGCGTCTAGAGCGCCAGCAATATATGTATCATAACTAGGGTGCTCGAAGCCAGCACATCAGCCATGCGCCGACTTCGCGGCTGCGCTTGGGGCGGCAGCACTCGGCCGACCGCCCGGCCGGCGGCCCTCAGCCGCCGCCCTTTGGGCTGAAGAACTTATCGTACTTGCCTTCAACCCCTTTCCAATCGTCGGCGTCGTCCGGCGCCGGTTTCTTGCGGGTGATGTTGGGCCAACTTGCCGCATAGTCGCGGTTGAGCTGCAGCCATTGTTCCGCGGCCGCCTCGCTGTCCGGAATGATCGCCTCGGCCGGGCATTCCGGCTCGCACACCCCGCAATCGATGCATTCATCGGGGTGGATCACCAGCATATTCTCGCCTTCGTAGAAGCAGTCGACAGGACAAACCTCGACGCAATCCATGTACTTGCAACGGATGCAGGCTTCGGTAACGACGTAGGTCATGGTGTCGGCTTCTTCCGTTCGGTTGCGGCGCGGCATCGCCGTGGCGGTGGTCTTATACAGGCGATCTTACATAAATTGGGGTTTGAGCCAATGCGCCCAAGCGTGAAAGCTGTCGCCACCGGGTTCGGCCATTTCGGTACGCAGGATGACACGGTGCCGGCCGGAAAGCCGTGGCAGTGCGACCTCGCGCTCGACGCGCCGCCCCGGCGCGACGACGCAGGCGTCGCACGCCAGGCTTTTGCCGCTCGCGCCGTCACGCAGCTCGAATGAGAAGCGCACCGCGTCTCGCGCCTTTTCCGGCAATGACAGCGTCGCGGCGAAACGCCGCTGCCCGGCGAAATCGCGCTCGACCGTGAGCGTGGCGGGCGGCTCGCCAGCGTTGTTGGGGTGCAGCTGGCAAGAGTGGTCGTCGAACAGCATAAAACCCCAAATGCCTTCGGAGACGTCGGTCAGCTCAAGCGGCAGCCGGGCGAGCATCGGCTCGAGCAGCATGAGCCGCGGCGGCGGCACGTTGGCTTTGCCGTTGCGGCGGATGAAGGCCCAGACCTCGCCGCTCCACACGCGCTCGTAGCGCGCCTCGTCAAAGCAGGCCTGCACCGCCGCGAGGCATCCGGGGGCCCAGGAATCGTGCGTCTCGACGGTGACGCACATCGCCTTCTGGTGCCAGCGCGCGGTGTGATCGGCGAACACTTCCCGCTCGCCGCCCTCGATGTCGCATTTGATAAAATCGGCGTGGTCCCAGCCGACTGCGGCGAGGATGTCGTCAACCGACCAGGCCGGGGTGGCACCCTCGCCGTAGCCGTCACGGAAATGCGTCCCCCAATCGCCGAGCTCGTGACCGGCGACAGCGAGAGCCATCGAGCGGCTCCAAACTGCGCCGTTGAGCCGGCGAATTCGCGGGTAGGCTGAGGTATTGAGCGTCAATAGCCTGAAATTGGCCGTCGACGGCTCGACGCAGACGATCTCCGCCTCAGGAAATATATGCGCCAGATAGACCGATGCATACCCGACATAGGCACCCAGATCGAGAATGCGCGCCGGCCGCCGCTTGAGCGGCAGCGACAATTCCCGCTGCCCGAAAATCTGATCGAAATTCGCGAGATCGCTACTGCCGCCACGGAAATAAAGCGGAAACGACAATTCCGGCAGAACGATCGTCGACACCCCGAGCGTCGTTCGGTTCACCAGTTCGAGCAGCGAGCGGTAACGCGCGCGCAGCTCCGCATTCTCGGGTTCGCGGCACAGCGCCGCCTCAAGCGCCGGCTTGTCCGCCGGATTGCCGCCGGCGGGCACAAGGTTCGTCTCTCGTCTCTGTGGCATTTCGTTCCCCGGTGCGGCTTACTGCCGCGTTAGCGCGACAACGCCTTACGACCCATTTTATTGCGAAATTTTTTGATGCGCCGGCGCGTTGTCCGCGCGCATAGCAGACAGACCCGAGCCCACCTTGCGCAATCGCGGCAAGATCATCCTGCTTCACTTCGCCGGCCAGATGCCGCTCGCGGGGATCGCCTGGCAGGCGGCGCACTACCTCGTGGCGCTGGAAAAGCTCGGTTACGAGGCCTGGTATATCGAGGACAGTGGCACTAACCCCTATGACCCGCGCGTCGAAAGCGTGATGATGAATTGCGACTACAATCTCGCCTATCTGCGCCGCGTCATGGAACAATTTGGCTTTGGCGAGCGCTGGGCCTATCGCTGCGGCGTCGACGAGACCTATCACGGCCTCTCGCGGCGCGAAATCGCCCAGCTCTATCGCGACGCCGACGCGCTGATCAATTTGTGCGGCGCTCATCACCTCTTTGAGCGGCATCTCGCCTGCCCGATGCGAATCCTGATCGACACCGACCCCGGCTATCAGCAGATCAATTACGCCAAGGGCAACCCCGACGAGCGCGCCTATCTCGACGCGCACACGCATTTCTTCACCTACGGCGCCAATATCGGCCAGGCGGATTGTACCATCCCCGATAGCGGCATCGAGTGGCGGCCGACGCGTCCGCCGGTCGACGTCGATCTGTGGCCGGAGTCATCGGGCGAGCCCGAATGCTTCACCTCGATCGCCAGCTGGGATAATCGCGGCAAGGACATCGAGTACGAAGGTTCAACCTACCTCTGGTCAAAGCACGTCAACTTCCTCAAATTCCTCGATCTGCCCAAGTCGCGGCCCGACACTTGCTTCCGGATGGCGATCCTGCCACCAAGCGATGTGGTGCGGGGGCAAGTCGAGGGCGGCGGCTGGCGCCTGGTCGATCCGCGGCCGGTATCGGCCGAGATCGACAGCTACCGCAATTTCATCACCGGCTCGCGCGGCGAGTTCACCGTCGCCAAGGACATCTACGTCCGCACCAACAGCGGCTGGTTCAGCGACCGGGCCGTTTGCTACCTCGCCGGCGGCCGGCCGGTGGTGACGATGGGCACCGGCTTTGACCGGCTCTACCCCGTCGGCGACGGGCTCTTCCAGTTCACGACACGGGACGAGGCGCTTGCCGCGATCGATGCGATCGCCGGTGATTACCGCCGGCACAGCCGGGCGGCGCGCGAATTGGCGCGAGAATATTTCGCCGGCGAGCGGGTTGTCGGCGCACTGCTGGCCGAGGTTGGGCTGTGACCGGTGGCAAAATTCTGGGCACGGGCTTGTCACGGCTTGACAGGCCTGGCCGGCTCAGCGAAAGGGTGGAGTAATGTCGGCGTGCGAAAATATGCCGGCGCAAAAGTTTATCAGGGGCGATCGTCGGCGAGACATCTGATGGAAGCGCTTGGAACATTGCTCCGCGCTGCCCCCGGCGCGGCGGGAGCCGCGTCGACGACACTGGTTCGCCGGATGAGTGGCAGATCTCAGTGGGATCGGCTGGCGCTCACGCTTTTCGCGCTGGTTGCGCTGCTTGTCCTCCTCACCTACCGGGCCTACGGCGTCACCTGGGACGAGGATTGCCAGAACTGGTACGGCAATCTGGTCCTCACCCATTACCTGTGGCTGGTCGGCGCGGGACCGGCACCGAATTGGCAGCTGCTGTTCCAATACGCCGACATGTACAATTACGGCGCGCTGTTCGACCTCACCGCCGCGATCGTCAACAAATTCTCCCCCCTCGGCATGTTCGAGACCCGTCACCTGCTGAATGGGCTCGTCGGGGTTTTCGGACTGGTCGGATGCTGGAAGCTCGGCAGGCGGCTGGGTGGGCCGCGCGCCGGCTTCGCCGCCGCTTTGCTGCTCGTGCTCATCCCCAATTACTACGGGCAGATGTTCAACAATCCCAAGGACATCCCGTTTGCCGTGGGATGCATTTGGACAACCTATTACCTCGTCCGGATCGTGCCGTTTCTGCCGCGGCCGCCGCGCCGGCTGCTCGTCAAGCTCGGCGTCGCGATCGGCCTGGCGATGGGGGTCCGCGTCGGCGGGCTGCTGCTGCTGTGTTATCTCGGGCTGCTACTTGCTCTGTTCGGGCTGTGGCAGGCGATCGTCGCGCGCCGGCTCTCAGCGTTGATCACCATTAGCTGGACGACATTGTGGCGGGTCTTCCTGCCAGTCGCGTTGATAGCCTATCCATTGATGCTGGTGTTCTGGCCCTGGGCGCAAAGCGACCCGATCCATCACCCGCTGCAAGCGCTTGCCGTGTTCTCCAAGGAGATATTCTTCGCGAAGGTGCTGTTCGACGGCCAGCTCGTGTCGGCGAACGATCTGCCGTGGGACTACCTGCCGGTCTTTATTAGCCTGGCGCTGCCCGAACTGACCTTGGCGCTATTGCTGGCCGCGCCGGTCGTTGCGGTCATGGGGCTGGCGCGACGCGGTGCTTGGCGATGCGAACGCGTGCTGCCGCTCTTCATGCTCGGCTTTACGATCGTCTTCCCGGTCATCTACGCGATCGCGGTGAAGGCGGTGCTGTTCAACGGCATGCGACATTTCATCTTTGTGCTGCCGCCGATCGCGGTGACCGCCGGGCTTGTCGCCGACCGTGCGATGGCGCGCCTCGCTCGCTTCGAGTTCCGCGCGCCGGTCTACGCCGCGCTCGGGCTTTACGGGCTCGCGCATGTGTCGATCATGGCGATGCTGCACCCCGACCAATATATCTACTACAACGCCTTTGTCGGCGGCGTGCCCGGCGCCGAGAACCGGTTCAAGCTCGACTATTGGGCCAATTCCTTCGCCGAGGCGGTGCGCGGGCTTGAAGACGATCTTCGCCGGCAATACGGCGCGAGCTTTGCCCGGCATGAGTTCACCGTTGCGGTACAAGGCCCGGTCGTCTCGGCGCGTTATTACTTTCCGTCCAATTTCCGCTCGGTCACCTACCCGCAGCACGCCGATTTTGTGATCGGCTTCTCGATGCAGGACACCGACCGCGCCTTGACCGACCGGCCGATCTTTAAGGTGACCCGGATGGGTGCCCTGTTGTCGGTGGTCGTCGATCACCGCGAGGCGCTGACCGCCGAGCGGCAACGGGCAAAACCGCCGATTGCCGGGGCATCGCTGCTGCCGCCGAACCCTGCCGCGTATCAGTGAACACCGCGGAATAGCCGCTGCATTATCGGCGTTCTCATCCGCCACTGACCCCGACCCAGGGAGCACGCGCCTGGAACGCGTCGAATACGACAAGCTTCGCCAAGTCGAAGACCGGATGTGGTGGTTTGCCGCGGTTCACGCCAATCTGGCGATGCTGTACCGGCGCGCGATGACGCCGACGGGCTTTGCGGGAAGGCTGCTCGACGCGGGCTGCGGCACCGGCGGGTTTCTCGCGTATCTTGCGCGGCGGATGCCGGAGAGCGACACATTCGGCCTCGACGCCGACGAAACCGCGAGCCGTTGGGCGACCGACAAAAGCGCGCGGCCGGTCTGTACAGGATCGGTCAACGCGCTGCCCTTCGCCGACGCCGCCTTCGACGCTATCTTCAGCGTCGATGTGCTGTGTCACCGCGATGTCGACGAGACGCGTGCGCTTGGGCAGTTTCACCGCTGTCTCGCGGCGGGCGGGCTCCTTATTCTCAACCTGCCGGCCTATCGCTGGCTGATGTCGCGCCACGACGCCGCGGTCTACAATGCGCGCCGCTACACGCGCGGCGATGTCGTGCGCATGCTGCGCGCGGCCGGATTCCGCCCTATCTTTGCGAGTTATTGGAACATGGTGCTGTTTCCTCTGATGGTCGCGACACGCAAGCTGCGGCCCGCTGGCGCCGGCAGCGACATCAAATTGCAGCCACGGCTTATCGACGCGGTGTGCCGGGCCGCCACGTCATTCGAGCGCGGCCTGTTGCGCGTCGGCATCCGCCTGCCGTTTGGCGGCTCGGTGCTCGCCGTCGCCACCAAAGCAGAAAGCCCGCATGTCTGAGCCCGCCGCAGGGCCGGCGCTGTCGGTCGTCATCCCGGTCTACAACGGCGCTGAAAGCATCGGCGAGCTGGTCGGCGCGCTCGAAGAGCTGACGATCCCCGGCGGCCTTGAGATCGTGCTGGTGGTCGACGGCAGTCCTGACAACAGCC
>DATHCK010000177.1:0-17111 GCA_035319545.1 Allostellaceae bacterium
CCGCGCCGGCGAGGCGGAAGACCGCGAAAGAGAGGACCGCGCCCGCGACGTACCAGAGGGCAATGGCGCGGTCGGTCGCGGTTAGGGTCAGCAGCGCCGCGAGCAGCAGTCCGGCGATTGCGGTTCCGGTCAGCGCGGCGAGCGGCAGGCCACGGCGAACTGGCGCGATCGCGTCGCGGAGGAGCTGGCCGGGCATAACTTTGCCCGCGCCGGCCAGCGGCAGGAGCGCGAACATCACCACTGTGAGCACGCCGTCCGCCGCGGCGATCGCGAGCGGCAATGGGTAAACGCCGACCCGCAATGGCACCGGCAGCAAATGAGCGATGAACGGCGCGACCGCGACCGGCACCAGCGCGCCCAGCACCAGCCCCGCCACGATGCCGGCTACGGCAAGGACGCCGATCTGCACCGCATAGGCGGCGAAGACGAGCCGGCTCGACGCGCCCAGCGATTTGAGGATGGCGATCGTCGCGGTCTTGGCGGCGACAAAATACGCGACCGCGCTGGCAATGCCGATCCCGCCGACCAGCAGCGCGGTAATCCCAACCAGACCGAGAAACAGCGCGATGCGGTCGATAAAACGCCGCAGCGCGGGGCTCGCCTCGCTCGCGGTGCGAACCTGCCAGCCGGCGTCGGGGAATTGGTCGCGCGCCCGTCGCACCCAAGCGGCGGGGTCGCTGTCGAGCGGCAGCTTCATTCGGTAGTCGTAATTGACAAGCGCACCGGGCTGCAGCAGCCCGGTCGGCGGCAGCGCCGCCAGCGACACCATCACCCCCGGCCCAAACGCCAAGCCGGAGAGCGCCGCGTCGGGCGGGCGCCGCATCGTCGCGCGCAGCTCGAACGCTGCGGCGCCGATCTTGAACTTGTCGCCGATCTTGAGGCCCAGCCGCTCGGCAACCGCGGGGGCGGCGACCGCGCCGAAGACGCCCTCGCGCGCCGCGAGCGCTTCGGCGAGCGGCTGTGGCGGGATCAAATCCACCGCGCCGTAGAGCGGATAGGCGGCATCGACCGCCTTCAATTCGATGAGCGTGTGATGCGCGCCGTCGGGTGACACCGCCATCGACTGCAGCAGCGCGACCTCCGACACCGCGCCGCTGCGGTCGAGGAACTCGCGCTCGGCCGCGTTCGCCTCGCGATGCACCAGCCGCGCCGACACGTCGCCGCCGAACAGCACGCGCGCATCGTTATGGATCGCCGCGCCGATCGCCGCGCCGAGCGAACCGATCCCGGCGATCGACCCGACCCCGAGCACCAAGCAGGCGAGGAAGATGCGAAAGCCGCGCACCCCGCCGCGCAACTCGCGCCTCGCGAGGCGGAAGGCGTAGCTCACAGCGCCCGCCGCAGCGGCGCGGCGCGGTGGTCCTCGACGATGCGGCCGTCGCTCATGCGCAGCTGGCGCTCGCAGCGCTCGGCGAGCCGCATGTCGTGGGTGATGAGGAGCAGGCTCGTGCCCTGCCGCGCGTGCTGGGCGAAGAGGCAATCGATCACGAGCTCGCCGGTCGCGGCGTCGAGATTGCCGGTCGGCTCGTCGGCGAGGATCAAACGCGGCTGGGCGACAAAGGCGCGGGCGATCGCGACACGCTGCTGCTCGCCGCCCGAGAGCTGCGCCGGGTAATGCGCGAGGCGATGGCTAAGCCCAACGCGGCCGAGCGCGGCCTCGGCCGCAGCAAACGCATCGCCCGCGCCGGCCAATTCGAGCGGGATCGCGACATTTTCGAGCGCGGTCATGGTCGGGATCAGGTGAAACGCCTGAAAAACAATGCCGACATGGCGACGCCGCAAGCGCGCGAGCCCGTCCTCGTCGAGCGAAGCGAGGTCGCTGCCGGCGACCGCGACGCGGCCGCCGGTCGGCCGCTCGAGCCCGGCGGCGACCATCATCAGCGTTGATTTCCCCGAACCCGACGGGCCCAAGAGCGCCACCGTCTCGCCGGCGCCGATCTCGAGCGAAACCCCGCGCAAAATGTTGACGGGGCCGGCCGCGCTCCCCAGTGTTAAATGCACATCCTCTAAAACCACGAGCGGGCTCTCGGAATGGGGCGAGACGGTCATGTCGAGTCAAACCGGAGAGCCGCGCAAAAGCTCCGTCGATATGGCGTGGCCGCGGCGGTTTTCAACGCGGTATTGTGGCTCGCCCTGGCGCCTGCCGCCGGCGCGACCCCCGAGGTGCTCGCATTTGGCGACAGCCTCACCGCCGGGCTTGGCCTGCCGGCGAGCGAGGCGTTTCCCGCCCAGCTCGAGGCACGGCTCAAAAGCGAGGGAATTGACGTGAGGGTCGTCAATGCCGGCGTCTCGGGCGACACCACGACCGACGGGCTCGCCCGGCTCGACTGGGCGCTCGCCGACAAACCTGATTGTGTGATCCTGGCGCTCGGCGCCAACGACATGCTGCGCGGGATCGACCCGAAGATCGTGCGCGCCAATCTCGACAAGATAGTCGACAAGATCACCGCATCGGGCGCCAAGATATTGCTGCTCGGCATGCGCGCCACGCCCGATTGGGGCGCGCAATACGAGCGCGACTTCGATGCGATCTACCCCGAACTGGCGAAGGCGCACGGCGTACCGCTCTATCCCTTTTTCCTGGAGGGCGTGGCGATGGACCCAGCACTAAACCAGCCCGACGGGCTGCACCCGAACAAGCGCGGCGTCGCGGTCATGGTCGAGCGCATCACGCCGCTGGTGGTGAAGATGATCGGCGGCAAGCTGATCGGCAACGCGGGCGCGGAGGGCAAATCGTGAGCGCCGGGTTCACCGCGGCCTTTGCCGCGGGCGACCCCGCGACGCTCGGCGCGCGGCTTCTCGCCCAGCTGCCGCGCGAGGCGGAGGCGACGCTCGGCATCCTCTATATCAGCGAGCCCGCCGCGGCGGTGCTGCCAAAGCTGGTCGACGAGCTGGCCGCCGGCACCGGCATCGACCATTGGACGGGCGGGGTGGGGCTTGGCGTCTGCGCCGCCGGCGAGGAGGTCTACGACCAGCCCGCGGCCGCGGTGCTGACCGCCGCGGTGCCCGAAGAATCGTTCCGCATCTTCGCCTCGACCGGCGACCCGGCCGCCGACCTGCCGCGCCGGCACGGCAAATGGATCGAGGCGACGCAGCCGATCCTCGCGCTCGTCCACGCCGACCCGCGCTGCCCCGATCTGTTGCGCGCGACGATCGACGCCGGCGCCGCAACCGGCGCTTTTCTTGTCGGCGGCCTCGTCTCGCACCGCACGCAAGCGACCTTGGTGGCACGCACTCCAGGCAGCAACGAGGGCGGCACGGGCGCCGGCGGCATGGCCGGGCTGATGCTGGCGCCCGAGGTCGGCGTGGCGACGGCGCTCAGCCAAGGCTGCATGCCGATCGGCCCGGTGCGGCGCATCGACGAGGCGCGCGACAATGTGGTGATGGAGATCGACGGCCGGCCGGCGCTCGATGTGTTCAAGGAAGATATCGGCCCGCAGCTGGCGCAGGACCTGCGCCGGGTCGGCGGCGTCATCTTCGCCGGGCTGCCGGTGGCGGGCTCGGATACCGGCGACTATCTGGTGCGCAATTTGATGGCGATCGATCCCGGCCAGGGCTGGATCGTGCTCGGCGCCGAGGTGTCGCCGGGCGACCCGATCGTGTTCTGCCGCCGCGACCCCGAAAGCGCCAAGCAGGACCTCGCGCGGATGGTCAAGCAGCTCGCCGGGCGGCTGTCCGGGCCGCCAAAGGCCGGGGTCTATGTGAGCTGCGTCGCGCGCGGCGTGTCGCTGTTTGGCGAGGAAGGCGTCGAGGCGAACGTGATCCGCGAGACGCTCGGCGACTTCCCGCTCGTCGGGTTTTTCGCCAACGGCGAAATCTCGCGCGACCGGCTCTACGGCCACACCGGGATTTTGACGCTGTTTACCTAGATGCTTCGCCTGTTTGTCGGGATCGAGTTCCCGCCCGAGTTGAAGTTGCGCCTGTCGCTCCTGCAAAGCGGCATGGCCGGCGCGAAATGGGTCGATCCGGGCAATTTCCATCTGACGCTCAGGTTCATCGGCGAAGTCGACGAGGGCATCGCGGCGGATGTCGACGAGGCGCTGTCGCGGCTGAAGGCGCGGGCGTTTTCGCTGCAGCTCGCGGGGGTCGGCACATTTGGCGGCGACAAGCCGCGGCAGCTGTGGGTCGGGGTCGAGCGCGAGCCGGCGCTCGGTGCGCTGCAAGGCAAGATCGAGCAGGCGCTGATCCGCGCCGGTCTGCCGCCCGAGCCGCGCAAATTCGCGCCGCATGTGACCCTGGCGCGGCTATGGCAGCCAAAGGGCGGCGAACTCCAGCAATTCCTCGCGAGCCACGCGCAATTCCGCGCCGAGCCGCTCCGGGTCGAGCGCTTCAGCCTGATCGCCAGCTATCCGACCAAGGCGGGGTCGGTCTACGAAGACCAGGCGGACTACAAGCTGACGGGTTAGGCCGCGCCGGCTGTTTCGGCCGGCTCCAACTCGCTGTCGAGGGTGACGATGCGGTTGCGGCCGGCGGCTTTCGCCATGTAGAGCGCGCGGTCGGCGCGCTGCATCAGCATATCGGACGTTTCGGACGGGTGCGCCAGCGACGTCAGCCCGGCGCTGCAGGTCACCGCGATCACTTGATCGCCGACATTCACATGCGCCTTGTCGCGAATGCAGGCGCAAATGCGTTCGAGCACCCGCAGCGCATCGGCAGGGCATGCGCCAGGAAGCAGCACCATGAATTCCTCGCCGCCGACGCGCGCGACATGATCGTAGGCGCGCAGCGCTTGCTCGATGGCGCGGGCGACGGCGACCAGCACGCGATCGCCGACCGGATGGCCCCAGGTATCGTTGACGACCTTGAAATGGTCGATGTCGAGGACCGCCAGTGACAGCGCCTGCCCGGCCCGGCGGGCGCGCGGCAACTCACGCAGCAGCGTCTGTTCGAAATAACGCCGGTTGCCGAGCTTGGTCAACGGATCGGCGAAAGCCAGCTCCTTCAAGTAATCCTCGTGCCCGACCTCGAGCGTGACGTCGCGCTCGATCGCGGCAAAGCGGCGCACCGCGCCCTCCTGCGGCAAGGGAACGATGTTGATATCGACCCATATTTGCTGCCCGTCGCGGCCGTAATTGAGGACGCGGCGGCGGATCGCCTCGCCTTGGTGGACCGCCCGGCTGATCTCCTTGATCGTGACGGCGGCGGTGCCGGACCCCTGGAGCATGCGCGGCGATCGCCCGATCACCTCGTCCTTGGGATAGCCGAAGATCCGGCTGAACGCCTCGTTCGCGTAGATGATCTTGAAGCCGCGATCGCGGCTGGGATCGTGCTCGGCGACGATGATCGCGTCGTTGGCCTGATTGACGATACGCTCGAACACTCGATCACGCCCCCCGCGGCGCCAAAATACGCGTTGTTCCAATCAGGACGCCGACACCACCTGCCGGCCCGCCGACACGGCCGCACGATTGCTGCACCGCGAAAGCGCATATCGCCGATTTTCGTTGAGTAATGGTTGACGACGCGGCGCCACGCCGAAACCATGCCGTCAGAGGATCATCGCTGCGTTGTCGGAGGGACCCCGGTCATGGCGCATTGGCTCGTGAAATCCGAACCGGCCAAATACCCGTGGGGGCAGATGGTCAAGGACAAGCGCACCCATTGGGACGGCGTCCATAACTTCCAGGCGGCGAACAACATGAAGGCGATGAAGGAGGGCGAGCGCGCGTTCTTCTATCACTCGAACGAGGGCAAGGAGATCGTCGGCGTGGTCGAGATCGTGCGCGCCTTCTACCCCAACCCGGACGAGCCGAGTCCGCATTTTGGCCTCGTCGATGTCGCGCCGGTGTTGCCGGTGAAAAAGCCGGTGACGCTTGGCGAGATGAAGGCATCCGCGGAATTGAAGAACATGGCGCTGATCCGCCAGTCGCGCCTTTCGGTCTGCCCGGTCACCGACAGCGAATGGGCGACGATCTGCAAGATGGCGGGGATCGACGCTTAGTTTCACAATTTCCACCCCGGCGCAGGTCGGGGCCCATGCTTCAATCGTCCGAGCCGCGGACAAATGGGTCCCGGCCCTCGCCGGGATGACAATGAAGGAAATTGCGCGGAATGCTTCGCTGCGCCATATCTGACTGAAAGCGGGTTGGGTATGGGAGGAGTGAGATGCCGGACGGCAATCTGATCGAGATCACGACGCACGCGCCAATCGGCAAGATCGACGAAGCGACCTATTCCCGGCTCTACACGGAATCGATCGACGACCCCAATGGGTTCTGGGGCCGCGAGGGCAAGCGCGTGTCGTGGATCAAGCCCTACTCACGCGTCATGAACGCGTCCTATGACGGCGACGTGTCGATCAAATGGTACGAGGACGGCACGCTCAACGCCTCCTACAACTGCATCGACCGGCATCTCGCGACCAAAGGCGACCAGACCGCGATCCTCTGGGAAGGCGACGACCCCAAGGAAGACCGCAAGGTCACCTACAAGGAGCTGCACGAGGGCGTGTGCCGGCTCGCCAATGTGCTGAAGTCGCGCGGGGTCAAGAAGGGCGACCGGGTCACGATCTACATGCCGATGATCCCCGAGGCGGCGTTCGCGATGCTCGCCTGCGCGCGCATCGGCGCCATTCATTCGGTGGTGTTCGGCGGGTTCTCGCCCGACAGCCTCGCCGGACGCATTGAGGATTGCCGCTCGACGGTACTGATCACCGCCGACGAAGGCCTGCGCGGCAGCCGCAAGGTGCCGCTGAAGCGCAATGCCGACGCGGCGATGGCGTCATGCCCGGTCAAGGTCGAGACCTGCATCGTCGTCAAGCGTACCGGCGGCGCGATCGATTGGACCCCGGGCCGTGACGTCTGGTTCCACGAGGCCTGCGCGGCGGTGTCGGCCGATTGCCCGCCGGAAGAGATGTCGGCCGAGGATCCGCTCTTCATCCTCTACACCTCGGGCTCGACCGGAAAGCCCAAGGGCGTGCTGCACACCACCGGCGGGTACTGCGTCTACACCTCGATGACGCATGAATACGTCTTCGATTACCGGCCAGGCGACATCTACTGGTGCACCGCCGATGTCGGCTGGGTCACCGGGCACAGCTACATCGTCTACGGGCCGCTGCAGAACGGGGCGACGACCTTGATGTTCGAAGGGGTGCCCAACTACCCCGACTCGTCGCGCTTCTGGCAGGTTTGCGACAAGCACAACGTGTCGATCTTCTACACCGCGCCGACCGCGATCCGCGCGCTGATGCGCGAGGGCGAGGGGTTTGTGAAGAAGGCGAGCCGCAAGTCGTTGCGCCTCCTGGGGTCGGTCGGCGAGCCGATCAACCCCGAAGCCTGGATGTGGTATTACGAACAGGTCGGCGAGGAGCGCTGCCCGATCGTCGACACGTGGTGGCAGACCGAGACCGGCGGCATCCTCATCACCCCGATCCCCGGCGCGACACCACTGAAACCCGGCTCGGCGACGCGGCCGTTTTTTGGCATCGAGCCGGTCATCGTCGATGGCGAGGGCAGCCGGCTCGACGGGGTCACCGAGGGCAATCTGTGCCTCGCGCGGTCATGGCCGGGGCAGATGCGCACCGTCTTTGGCGACCACAAGCGCTTTGTCGAAACCTATTTCTCGACCTTCAAGGGGCTCTATTTCACCGGCGACGGCGCCCGGCGCGACGCGGACGGGTTTTATTGGATCACCGGCCGCGTCGACGACGTGATCAATGTCGCCGGCCATCGGCTCGGCACCGCCGAGATCGAGAGCGCTCTCGTCGCCCACCCCAAAGTCGCCGAGGCCGCCGTCGTCGGCTATCCGCACGATATCAAGGGCCAGGGCATCTATGCCTATGTGACCTTGCGGGCCGACGAGGAGCCGAACGAGGATTTGCGCAAGGAGCTGGTGCAGTGGGTGCGCAAGGAGATCAGCGCGATCGCCGCGCCCGACCTGCTGCAATGGGCCCCGGGCCTGCCCAAGACCCGCTCCGGCAAGATCATGCGCCGCATCTTGCGCAAGATCGCCGAGAACCAGCCGGATCAGCTGGGCGATGTCTCGACCCTCGCCGACCCGGCGGTGGTCGACGACCTGGTCGGCAACCGGCAGAACCGCGCGGGGGCTTAAGCGAGGTTGCGAAGGCTTACCGCCCCCAACTGGTGATTATCGTAAGAAGCTCAGCGTTCTTCGCCCAGTAATACGCCTTTTGCTGACGATTAGCCTCGGCCGAGCCAAACCCTAACAACCCGTCATCAATTGCGGCCCAAATTCTCGAATTGCTGCAAAACAGGGCCCAGATTTCTTGCTTAGCCTGATCGATCAGCATTTCTGTTTCTCCTTCAAAGGAACCCGACGCCTCACGGCGTTGGTCAACCACCAAACAATAGCTGGTGTTCTGACGAAATAGAACACTAAATCGAGTACCCTGTCATACCAGCGCCTGGCGGAGCTGGCGGCTGGCGACGCTCAGTCCGCCGGCGGGTCCTCGACGAATTTGTAGTCGAAGTCGCAGTGGCTGGCGCCCTGCATGATCGTCTGCGTGCGGGTCAATTTGAGCCGTTTGTCGTAACCCTCGCAAAAGGTCGCGTCGCGCTGGCACGACAACAGGTGGCCGATCTCGCCGAGGCCCATCTCGCGGTACATTTCGGCATAGCGGCAGCGCGTGACGTTGAAGACATAGCTCGTGTCGCTCTGTTCCTTGACGTCGACGGTCAGCGCATCGCCGAGCCGCCACAGCGTCTGGCGCTCGATAAAGGTGCGCATCGAGGTCTTGCCATCGACCTTCGCGGCAAATTCAGCCGCCTGCTCGACCGAGGAGCGACGCACCGCATTGGCGACCGTGTCGCGCGCGACCGCCTCGCCGTGGCTCGCCTTCAGCGTGTCGTAGACATGCTTCAAGATCGCCGCCTCGATGCGGCGGCGCTCCAGCATCGGGATCGGCGGGGCCGGCGCGGGATTGTCATCAGGCATGGCGTGATCCTTTCACTGCCGTCGTGTTTCCAGCGAACTTAACCCAGCGCCTGGCGAAGCTGCCTTGCGGCGACGACGAGCATCGCGAGGTCGGGGGCGGTCGCGGCGCGCAGCGCCGCAGCGACCGTTTCGGCCGGCGCCAGCGCGGTGGCGTGGGCTGCCGTCCAGGCCGTGAGCGGGTCTGCCGCGCCGTCGGCGCTCTTCAACACGCGCTCGGCAAGGTCGGCCTGCAATGCGTAAAAATCGTCGATCAGGGTTTCGACCGCGGTCTTTTGCCATTGCGTCTCGGCCGGCAGGCGGCGGGCGGCATCGCGCAGCCCATCGAGCGCGAAACGCGCCCCGACGCCGTAAAAGACGGACGCCGCGCGGTCAATCGGCTGACCGGCGCGCTCGGCAAGGTCGCCGATCTCGAACGCCGTCGTCAGAAAGACGATCGCGCCGATTTGCGCGGCCAGTTGGGGCGGCACGCCCGCCTCGGCGAGCCGGGCGACCCGGCGATCGAGCAGCGCCCGCTCCTCTGCGGGGAGCAGGTCGCCGATTGTCTCGGCGAGATGCGCGACCGCCGGCGCGAAGCGCGCGATCTCGTCGAACCCCATTCGCCCCGCGCGCAGCAGCCACGCCGCCGCGTGCTCGACGATGCCGGCGATGTCGAGCAGCATCGCGTATTGCGTCGCCGCCGCGACCTTGTTGTCGAGCGCCTCGATCGCCGCCCAGAGCGGGGCCAAGCGATAGGCCTCGCGCACGATGCGATAGGCGCGGGCGATCTCGGCAGCGCCGCGCCCGGTGCGCGCCGCAAGATCGGGGATAAAGGTGATGCCGCCGCGATTGACGACATCGTTGGCGACGATCGTCGCGACGATCTCGCGCCGCAACGGGTGCGTCGCGATCGACGCGGCGAAGCGCTCGCGCAAGGCGGGCGGAAAATAGAAACGCAGCACCTCGGCCATCTCCGACGCATCGGGCAGATCGGAGCCCACCAACGCCTCGTCGAGCGACATCTTCGCGTAGGCGAGCAGCACCGACAGCTCGGGCCGGGTGAGGCCGCGGCCCGCCGCCGCGCGCGCGGCGATCTCCGCCTCGTCGGGGAGGAATTCGAGGGCGCGATCGAGCCGGCCGGATTTTTCGAGTTCGCGGATCATGTTTGCCTGGCGGTCGAGCGCGGCGGGGCCGCGCGCCTCGGCCAGCGAGAGCGCCTCACCTTGCAGATAATTGTCGCGCAGCACGAGGCCCGCGACATCGTCGGTCATCGCCGCGAGCAACTTCTCACGCTCTGAAGCGTCAAGCGCGCCGGTGGCGATCGCCTGGCCCAGCAGGATCTTGATGTTGACCTCGTGGTCCGACATCGAGACGCCGGCCGAATTGTCGATCGCGTCGGTGTCGATGCGCCCGCCTTTTTGCGCATAGGCGATGCGGCCGCGCTCGGTGACGCCGAGATTGGCGCCCTCCCCGACGACCCGCGCTCGAATGTCCTCGCCGTCGATGCGCAGCGCGTCATTGGCCTTGTCGCCGACCTGACCGTGGGTCTCGGCGCGCGCCTTGACAAAGGTGCCGATGCCGCCAAAGAACAGCAGATCGACTTCGGCACGCAGCAGATGGCGGATTAGTTCGGCCGGGGTCAGCTCGTCGGCGGCAATGCCGAAGACGCGCTTCATCTCGGCGCTCACGGGGATCGATTTGAGGCTGCGCTCGAAAACACCACCGCCCGGCGAGATCAGCGCCCGATCGTAATCGCCCCAGCCGAGCCGCAGGTTGGCGAAAAGCCGCTGGCGTTCGGCGTAGCTTTTCGCCGGGTCGGGATCGGGGTCGATAAAGACGTGCAGATGGTTGAACGCGCCGACGAGACGGATGTGGCGCGATTGCAGCATGCCGTTGCCGAACACGTCGCCGCCCATGTCGCCGACCCCGACGACGGTGAAGTCGGTCGATTGGATGTCGGCGCCGAGCTCGCGGAAGTGACGCTTGACGAGTTCCCAGGCACCGCGCGAGGTGATGCCGATCTCCTTGTGATCGTAGCCCTTAGAACCGCCGCTGGCGAAAGCGTCGCCGAGCCAGAAGCCGTAATCGATGGCGATCGCGTTGGCGGTATCGGAGAAGGTCGCAGTGCCCTTGTCGGCGGCGACGACGAGATAGGAGTCGTCGGGGTCGTGGCGCACGACATCGCGCGGCGGCTCGACATGCTGGGCCGTCGGGCTGTCGGCGACGATGTTGTCGGTCAAATCCAACAGACCGTGCATCAGGATTTTGTAGCACTCGATGCCTTCGGTCTGGAGTTCGGCGCGGTAGTTGGGGCCGGGCGGCGGCGGACGCTTGAGGACAAAACCACCTTTTGATCCAACCGGGATGATCACGGCGTTCTTAACGGTCTGCGCCTTCATCAGACCGAGGATTTCGGTTCGGAAGTCCTCGCGCCGGTCGGACCAGCGGATGCCGCCGCGCGCCACCTTGCCGGCACGCATGTGCACGCCCTCCATGCGCGGGCTGTAGACGTAGATCTCGAACAGCGGGCGCGGCAGCGGCAGGAGGTCGATCTCGCTCGAAGCGAGCTTGACCGCGAGATAGCGTTTCGGGCTGCGGTCGGGCTGCGGTTGGAAATAGTTCGTGCGCGCCGATTTGAGGATCAGATCGAGAAAGCCGCGCAGAATCCGGTCCTCGTCGAGGCTTTCGACGTCATTGAGCTCGGCGTGGATCGCTTCGACTTCAGCGGTGGTGTCGGTCGACCGCGAAAGGTTGAAACGCTGCTCAAATAGTCTCACGAGTCGGCCGGCAATCCCCGCATGCGACGCCAGCGTGTCTTCCATATAAGCCTGGCTGAAGGTGCTGCCGGCCTGGCGCAAAACCTTGCAGTAAAGCCGCAGGATCGTCGTTTGCCGGGCGGTGAGACCGGCGCCGAGCACTAGCCGGTTGAAGCCGTCATTCTCGATCTCGCCGGTCGCCACGGCGACCAGAGCGGCCTCAAAATCGCGTCGCGTCTCTTCGCTCAGCGACCCCGCAACAGTTCCCGAGGCGAGCGCGAATTCGTGCACCCAGGCCGCGTTGCCGTCGACGCTGTCGATGCGATAGGCGTCTTCGGCGACAATCCTGAGGCCGAGATTTTCGAGGATCGGCAGCACATCGGAAAGAATGACCGGCGCGTCCCGACGATAGAGCCTCAGCCCCGGCGTCCTGTCGTCACGCGGGTGAAAAGAGGCCTCGATCGGCGAGCCGGCCAGCACCTTCTCGATCGGCGCAAGGTCGGCGATCGCCTGCGCCGGCGCGGTGCGCGCCTGGTAGTCGGCCGGGAACGCCGCGAAGCGACTTAGCCGCCGATGCGCCTCGGCCTCGCCAAATGCTTCCTCGGCCACCGCCTCGACCCGGTCGAGCCACGAGCGCGTGGCCTCAGCGAGGCGCCCCTCCAACGCCGCAACGTCGGGCGCGGCAAGCGGCCTCTCCCTCGCCCCTGCTTTCGCATGAATGATGAAATGGACACGCGCCAGCTGCGACTCGTCGATATGGGTGTAGAAGGTCGACATCGTCCCCGCGAACGCCTCTTCGAGGATCGCGGCGAACCGGCGGCGCAGCCCAGTGTCGTAGCGCTCGCGAGGCGCGTACACGAGGCACGACACGTAGCGTTCGAGCGGGTCGCGGCGGACAAAGAGCGCAACGCGCTGCCGCTCCTGCAGGTTGAGCACCCCGGTCGCGGTGTCGTAAAGCCAATCCTCCTTCGCCTGGAACAGCTCGTCGCGCGGGAAGGTGTCGAGGATGTGGAGGAGCGCCTTGCCGTCATGGCCGGTCGCGGGAAGCCCGCTACGCGCCACCACGCGCTCGACTTTGCGGCGCACGATCGGGATGCCGCGCACGCCGCCAGTATAAGCCGTCGAGGTGAAAAGGCCGACAAAGAGGCAAAGCCCGCTCACCTCGCCGCGCGCGTCGAAACGGCGCACGCCGATCGCATCCATCGGCACGCGGCGATGCACCGTCGAGCGCTGATCGGTCTTGCTGAGGATGAGCAGTTCACGGCGGCGCACGAAGTCGCGCACGGCCGGCGGCAACGCAGCGAGGTCGCGCAAGCCGCCGAAGGCGCGATATTCAGGCGCGCGCAGGATACCGAGCGGCGGCTGCGTCTCGCCGCCGGCGAAGTCGTAGTCGCGCATGCCGAGCAGGGTGAAATTGTCGTCCGCGAGCCAGCGCAGAAAGGCGGCGCCCTCGTCGATTTCCCCCTCGTCGATTCCCACTGGCGGCAGCGAGCTTGCGCCGCGTTCGACGCCGGTGGAGAGGCGCTCCAGCGCCGCGCGCATTCGCGACCAATCCGACACCGCGGCGCGGACATCGCCGAGAACGCCGACGAGAGATGCGGCCAATGCGTCGCGCGCCGCGGCGGCGCGCTCGCGCGCGATTTCGATCTGCATCCACGATTCGCGCGCGCCGCCGGCGACACCAACCCCGACGAGCTTGCCGGCGGCGTCGCGCGACACGGCGACCACCGGATGGATGACCAGCCGCACCGGCCGGCCGCTGTCGTTGATCGCCGCGCTCACCGAATCGACGAGGAACGGCATGTCGTCGTTGACGATCTCGACGATCGTGTGCGGCGACGACCAGCCGTCGCGTGACGGGGCCGGGTTATAGACGCGCACCCGCGCCGCGCCCGCCGCCCGGCTAGCGCCGAACCGCCATAGCGCCAATGCGCCGCCGGCAAGATCCTCAGGCGCGCGCATGACGATATCGGCGGGCGGCGCATGCTCGTAGAGCACGTCGAGAAACGCCCGCGCGGCGGCCGATTCGCGGTCTTCGAGCCGCGCCGCGATCAGCGTGCCCGCTCGCGCCATCAGGGTTTTCTTTCGGCTGTCGATGTCGCTGGTCACGGGCTCGATCCGCATGCCGCACAGGCACCAGGCTGGGCGCTCACAGACTCGCCACTAAGCCGATGCCGGGCAAGGGATTTTCATCCGCTTGCCGGCGGAACGGGCAAACTGTGCGCGACAAATTGGCACTCGGGCCGTTTTGTGCCCGGATTTGGATCAAACGCGGCGAAAATTGCTTCAGTTAGATGACGGTTTTGGTGATACTTGGGGCAATGTAATTCACCTTTAGCGGCTCTGGGGGGACGCCGTAGATGGACATCATGGAATTCCATGTTTGCCAGCAAGGCCGCGATTTGCGGTGGGTCGTGCGCCTCGACAATACAACATATGGTGCCTACCTCGACAAGGAACAGGCGATGCTCGACGCGCTCGAGGCGGCGCGGGACGCGCAGCAGGCGGGACGCGAAGCGCGGGTGTTTCTGCGCGACCGGACGGAAGCCTCGCGCATCTTCTAGTCGTGTGAAATTCGGGGCGTCAGTGCCCCAAGGCCTCGAGCATTTCGTGGGTAACGAGGGTCACGCCGCTCTCGCTGACGTGAAAGCGCTGAGCGTCGATTTTCGGGTCCTCGCCGATCACCATCCCTTCCGGAATGCGGCAGCCACGGTCGATCACGACCCGGTTGAGACGCGCATGGCGGCCGATATCGACTTCCGGCAGCACGACCGCGTCACGCGTGCGGGCGTGCGAATTGACCCGGCAGTTCGAGAATAGCAGCGTGCGCGAAACATGCGCGCCGGAGATGATGCAGCCGCCAGACACCATCGAATCAACCGCCATGCCGCGCCGGTCATCGTCGTCAAAGACGAATTTCGCCGGCGGCAATTGCTGCTGATAGGTCCAAATCGGCCAGTTGGGATCATAGATGTCGAGCGACGGCACCGGCATCACGAGATCGAGATTGGCCGCCCAATAGGCGTCGATCGTGCCGACATCGCGCCAATACGGCTCCGCGTCGGGCGTGGTCTTGACGCAGCTGTCCTCGAACTGGTGCGCTGCCGCGAGACCGCGATCGACAAAGCCGGGGATCACGTCCTTGCCGAAATCGTGTGACGATTTCGGGTCGGCGGCGTCGCGTTCAAGTTCGGCATAGAGGAATGGCGCGGTGAAGACATAGATGCCCATGCTCGCCAGCACGCGGTCGGGCTTGCCAATCATCGACGCCGGGTTTTTCGGTTTTTCGTCGAAGCGGGTGATGAGGCCCGAGGCGTTGACCGTCATCACGCCGAACTCGCTCGCCTGCGACAGTGGCACCTCGACACACGCGACGGTGCAGTCGGCGCCGCTCGCGACATGCGCCGCCAGCAAATTCGCGTAATCCATCTTGTAGACGTGGTCGCCCGCCAGGACGACGAAATAGTCGGGTCGCGCGGCCCGGAAGATATCGAAATTCTGGAACACGGCGTCGGCGGTGCCGCGATACCAGGTCGCTTCGTCGAGCCGCTGCTGAGCGGGGAGCAGATCGAGAAACTCGTTCATTTCCGGGCGCAAAAACGACCATCCCATCTGGAGGTGCCGCAGCAGGCTGTGCGCCTTGTACTGCGTCAGCACGCCGATCCGGCGGATCCCGGAATTGACGCAGTTCGACATCGCAAAATCGATGATGCGGAACTTGCCGCCAAAGAACACCGCGGGCTTGGCGCGGCGGTCGGTCAGCTGTTTGAGGCGGCTGCCGCGCCCGCCAGCCAGCACCAACGCGATGGCGCGCCGGGCCAACCTTCCCTGGGAACCATCCGACGAGAGCATCGCGTTTCTCCTCAGCCGGGCTTCATACCACGACGCTCGGCACCGTCCGCCCGGTAATGCCGACAATGTCCGCGAGCGCCACGCCGGCCGCCGCCAACGACGCCAGCGCCGCGTCCGCCGCGAGCACATGTCGTGCCGGGTCCGGCTCGTAGCGCTCCAGGTACATCCGCAACGTCGCGCCCTCGGTGCCGGTTCCCGACAGGCGGTAGACGATCCGCGCGCCATCGGCAAAGCCGATGCGCACGCCCTGATGCGCGCTGATTGAGCCATCGACCGGATCGGTGTAGGCGAAATCGTCCGCCGACACGACGGCGAAATCGCCAAATCGGGCGCCCGGCAGCTCCGGAATCCGTCGCCGCAGCCCGTCGATCAGCCGGTTGGCCCGCTCGGTTTCGATTTCCTCGTAGTCGTGCCGGATGTAGAAATCGCGGCCGAAACGCGCCCAGTGATCGGTAACGATGCGCTCCGCCGGCTCGCCACGCACCGCCAGCACGTTGAGCCAGAACAGCACCGCCCAGATGCCGTCCTTCTCGCGGATGTGATCGGCGCCGGTGCCGGCGCTTTCTTCGCCGCACAGCGCGATCTTCCCGGCGTCGAGCAGGTTGCCGAAATACTTCCAGCCTGTCGGCGTCTCGAAACAATCGATGCCGAGCTGTCGCGCGACACGGTCGACCGCGCGGCTGGTCGGCATCGAGCGCGCGACGCCGGGCAGCCCCTCTTTGAACCACGGGATAAGGTGCGCATTGGCGGCGAGAATGGCCAGGCTGTCACTGGGCCCGACGGCGCCGGACCGGGTCACGATCATGTTACGATCGCCATCGCCATCGGAAGCGGCGCCGAAATCGGGGCCGCCCGGCGCGGCGAGCGCGGCGATCAGCGAGGCGGCATGCGTCGGGTTCGGGTCGGGATGCAGGCCGCCAAAATCCGCCAGCGGCTCGGCCTCGACCGCACTCCCCGCCGGCGCGCCGAGACGCCGCTCGAAGATTTCCCTGGCATAGGGCCCGGTGACCGCGTTCATTGCGTCAAAGCGCAGCCGGAACCCACGCCGGAACAGGTCGCGCAGCCGGTCGAAATCGAAGATGCGCTCCATCAGCGCGGCGTATTCGGCGACCGGGTCGATGACCGTCACGGCCATATCACCGATCTTTGTCGAATGATCGTGGCCGAGGTCGAAATCGGGCGCGTCGACCGTGCGGTATTCGGTGATCGCCTGCGTGCGGTGATAGATCGCCTCGGTCACCCGCTCGGGGGCGGGGCCGCCATTGGCGACATTGTATTTGATGCCGAAATCGCCGTCGATGCCGCCGGCGTTGTGGCTGGCCGACAGGATAATGCCGCCAAAGGCGCCGCGCCCGCGGATGACGGCGCTGGTCGCCGGGGTCGACAAGAGGCCGTCGCGGCCGACAAGCAGCCGGGCGACGCCGTTCGCGGCCGCCATGCGAATGATGGTCTGAACCGCGCGATCGTTGAAGAAACGGCCATCACCGCCGAGCACCAACGTCTGTCCGGCGACGCCGGCGCCGACCGCGTCGGGCAAGGCGTCGAACAGCGACTGGACGAACGCCTCGACATAACCGGGCTGGCGAAACACCGCGACCTTCTTGCGCAGGCCCGAAGTGCCGGGGCGCTGCC
>DATHCK010000178.1:0-7122 GCA_035319545.1 Allostellaceae bacterium
GCTCCAGGCCAGCGGCAAGCCGCAGCGGGCATGGACATATTCGGGGAAGCGGGTGTGATAGGCCGTGGTGAACGGCCAGCTGTGCTCCAGGCAAAACGCCCGCGCCGCGAACCCGAGCGGCCCTTCAGTCGCGATGTGCACCGCATGCGGCGCGAACTCAGCCAATTGCCGCCCAAGCCTGCGGCCCGCCCCAATTGCCAATCGAATGGTTGAATATCCCGGGCACGGGATCGTGTGAAAGCGGTCCGGTCCGAAGACCACGGTTTCATGACCGGCCGCGACGAGCCCATCGCATATCGCCGATAAGGTGCGCACAACGCCGTTGACCTGAGGGTGCCATGCGTCGGTCACGATGGCGATGCGCTTGGCGTCGCCATGCGGCCAGCCGACGGGATCGGACCTCGCCGCCGTCCCGCGCGCCGGATGGATGTCGGCGAGCGCCACGCTCATTGTGCGCGCTTATGGCTCCATGGCCACGAGGTCGGCCGGCTCGCGGGCCGGATCGTCGGCAAAGAGCGCCAACTCCGGGTAGAGCTGGTCGAACTCGCGCTTCTCGGTCCACGCCACGATCTCGAGGCGCCCGTCGAAATGCTCGACGAGCGCGGTGCAACTTTCGACCCAGTCGCCATCATTGCAGTAGAGCACGCCGCCGAGATCACGGATTTCGGCGTGATGAATATGTCCGCAAACCACCCCGTCGAGCCCGCGGCGGCGCGCCTCCTCAGAAAGCGCATCGGCAAATGAACCAATATATTGCACAGCGTTCTTCACTTTCAGCTTTAGATAAGCTGACAGCGACCAGTACTCATAACCGAGCACGCGCCGCAGCAGGTTGAAGTAGCGGTTGATGTAGAGCGCGGTGGTGTACGCGCTGTCGCCGAGCGCGGCGAGCCATCTGGCGTGCTTCACGATGGTGTCGAAGATGTCGCCGTGGATCACCAGCAGCCGACGGCCGTCGGCAGTGATGTGCACCGCTTCGTCGAGCACCTCGACCCCCCCGAAATGCAAGAGCGCGTAAGGACGGAGCCATTCGTCATGGTTGCCGGGCACGTAGATAACGCGCGAGCCCTTGCGCACCAAGCGCAGCAATTTCTGCACGACGTCGTTGTGGGTCTGCGGCCAGTACCAAGATTTCTTGAGGCGCCAGCCATCGACAATGTCACCGACGAGGTAGATCGTCTGCGCCTCGTTGTGACGGAGAAAATCGATCAAATACTCGGCCTTGCATCCGCGCGTGCCGAGATGGATATCGCTGAGCCAGATCGTGCGGTAGCGATTATGCGCGTCGTTTGGCGCGATTGGCGGCATCAAATCGTTCATTGCGTCTCCCGAGCATTGGCATCGGCCACCGCGGAATAGGCCCAGACTTGGGAGGGCGGCAGGTTGCGCCAAACATGTGCGACCCGCTCGCCGGCGATGCCCAGTGGGCCGATCGCGATTGGCGATACGAAAGCGTTGGTCATCTGCAGGAAAGCACCGCCTGGCCCAAGTCGCGCCAAACACGGCTCGACGATGGCGCGCTGCTCTTCGACCGCGAACCATTTGATCGGCAGGCTCGACACCACCGCGCAGAGCTGCTCGATCCCCAGGCGCGACAGGTGTTCATCAAGCGCCGTAGCGTCGCCGACGATCGTCGCAATTCCCGGAAAAGATCGCTGCAGCGCGGCGGCAAGCTGTGGCTCCCGCTCAAGCGTGATCAGCCGCTCGCGCCGGCACCCGGCCCGCAGAAGTCCGCGCGTGATCCCGCCCGTCCCCGCGCCAAGCTCAAGCACCGGCCCCGGACGGTTGAAATCAACCAATGCCGCCATCACCTGTGCGAGCCGCTTGCTGCTCGGAGTCACCGCGGCGATCTGCAGCGGCTTTTGCAGCCAAAGGCCAAAGAACAACGCGTAGTCGCCGCGCATGCAAATCCGTCACAACTAATCGGTACATGCGACGCTAGCAGAGGTATGTTACACTTTTCGCACATCTACTGGTGGTGTTTATCACACCCAGCGTCGTAAAATTGTCATGCCCGCATGTCACGCTGTCCTTATGACGAGGGAGGGGATGGCGATGGGTTTCAAGCCGGTCGACAAAGCCATGCACCAGCACGCGTTCAAGGCGGCTCTGTCGAAAGTTGCGGCGGCGAGCCGGCGGCTGCGCCGCCGCCGCGAGAAGCGCGCGCGGGCCGCGTGGCTGCCTGGTCAGGCCGTTATCGCCCCGGTCGAGCCGACGCAGCCCGACCCGGTCAAGATCGCCGTGCTGGCAATGGAAAGCTTGGGCCGGGCCTCGATGCGCGCGTCGTTCACCGGCATAGAGGTTAAGGTGGCCGTGCCTGACGACGCGACCGCGGCGATCTTCCGGGCCGCGCTCTCGGAAACGGTCCGCAACCGCCCGACCGACAGATTGGTGCGAGTCGTCGTCGATTAAACGCGCCGCAACACACTCCCCGGCAGATTGACGCCGCGCCTCCGGCCGCCGATGATCGCCGCATGAAGGCGCTGGTCACCGGGTTCGAGCCGTTTGACGGCGACAGGGTCAACCCTTCATTCGAAGCGCTGCGCTTGCTGCCGCCGCGACTCGGTGCGCTCGAGGTCGCGCACGCGGTGTTACCGGTCGTGTTTGGCGCGGCGCTCCCGGCACTGCGTGCGTCGATCGCGGCCACGGCGCCCGACGTTGTGCTCTGTCTCGGCCTTGCCGGCGGCCGGTCGGAGCTGTCGCTAGAGCGCGTCGCGATCAACATCGACGACGCGCGGATCCCCGACAACGCCGGCAACCAGCCGATCGACCGGCCGGTGGTCGCCAGTGGACCCGCGGCCTATTTCGCGACGTTGCCGATCAAGGCCGCAGTCGTCGCGTTGCGCCAGGCCGGGTTGCCGGCTGCGGTGTCGAACACGGCCGGAACGTTCCTGTGCAACCATGTCTTTTATGGGCTGATGCACGAGGCGGCGAGCGGCATCAGGCCGTTTCGCGGCGGCTTTCTGCATGTGCCTTATCTGCCGAGCCAGGCCGCGCGCCAGCCAGGCACGCCGTCGATGGCGCTCAAGCAGATCGTCGAGGGAATCGAGATCATCCTCGCAACTGCCGTCGGACGAACCGACGACCTCGTCGTCAGCGAGGGCGCGATCAGCTAGCGTAAGCCTCCGCGCATTCGCTGAGCGAGAGGAGGGGCGCGAAATGGTGGCATTTTCCGGGGCCCATGTCGTCGTCACCGGCGGAACCGGCGCGCTCGGCAGCGCAGTCGTCGCGGCTCTGCGTGAGGCTGGGGCAATCTGTCATGTGACCAACCTCATCGCCGCCGAACTTGAGCATTTTGCCCACAAAAACGATCGCGACGTCCACGTCACCACCGGCGTCGATCTCGCCGACGAGGCCGCGGTTGGGCGCTTTTATGCCGGCCTGCCGCCGCTTTGGGCGTCGATCCACATCGCCGGCGGGTTTGCGATGGCCCCCATCGCCGAGACCGCCGCCGCCGATTTCGAGGCACAGTTCCGGATGAATGCGCTGTCGTGCTTTCTATGCTCGCGCGCGGCGATCGGCGCGATCCGCGCCCGCACCATGCCAAGCCCGAGTGGGCTCAAAGGCGGCCGCATCGTTAACGTCGCGGCGCGGCCGGGGATCGAGCCGCGCCTCGGCGCCGGCATGGTCGCCTACGCGGCGTCGAAAGGCGCGGTCGCGACCATGACGCAGGCGATGGCCGAGGAGCTGGCCGGCGAGGAAATCTGGGTCAACGCGGTCGCGCCGTCGATCCTCGATACCCCGGCGAACCGCGCCGCGATGCCCGACGCGCCGCATCATCTGTGGGTTGCGCCGGCGGCGATCGCCGAGTTGATCGTGTTCCTTGCCTCGCCCGACAATCGGGTCACCCGCGGCGCGGTGGTGCCGGTCTATAGCGGGGTGTGAACTGGTCCGGCGGAACGCGCCGAATTGGCGCTTCCGAAGGGTCCGACCACCGCCTAGGGTCGACCCATGTCGGCCGCCGACCGCTCCGAACTCGAAACCCGGGCCACGTCGCGCGCGACGGCATTCGTGGCGCTCGCGGCAGCGGCGACATCGTGGGGCATCGGCTGGCCGGTCAACCGCGCGATCCTTTATCACCTGCCGCCGCTGACTGCGGTGACGGTGCGCTCGGCGATCGCGGCGCTGGCACTCTTCGCGATCGCAATCCGGCAGCGCCGGCTCACACTACCGAGCCGCCAGGATCTTCCGGTGGTCTTGAGCATCACCCTCTTGCACATGGTCGGATTTTCGGTGCTGGTGGCGATCGGCCTGCTCTTCGTGCCGGTTGGGCGCTCGATCGTGCTCGGCTACACGACGCCGCTTTGGGTGACGCCCGGCGCGGCGCTCTTTCTCGGCGAGCGGCTGACCGCGCGGCGCGGGCTCGGCGTGCTGCTCGGGCTTGGCGGACTGGCAGTGCTGTTCAACCCGCTGGCCTTCGACTGGCACGACCGCGCGGCGCTGCTCGGCAACGCAACGCTGCTCCTGGCCGCGCTACTCTGGGCGGCAAGCATCCTCCATATCCGCGCGCATAAATGGAAGGCGGCGCCGTTCGACCTCATCCCGTGGGAAATGGCGTTCGCCACCTTGCTGCTGGCCGCGATCGCCCCTTGGGTCGACGGCTGGCCCAAAGCCGACTGGACACCAAACCTTATCCTGTTGCTGCTTTACAGCGCGCTGCCGGGAAGCGCGCTTGCCTTTTGGGGCGCGGCGGTCGCGGCGCAGAATTTGCCCGCGGTGACGACCTCGCTCGGCCTGCTGGCGGCGCCGGTGATCGGGATCATCGCGTCCGCCATCATCTTTGGCGAAACGCCGACCCTCTCGCTCGGCATCGCCGTCGCGATGATCATCGGCGGCATCGCGCTCGGCGCAATTGCACGCGAGCGGGATTGAAATAGCAGCCGCACTCTGCTGCACTTCGCCCGGCAAATCCGAAAGGAGCCGGACATGGCATTGGGCATCCTGATCGCGTCGATGAACATGGCGAACGCCGCCGAGGACGAGTTCCACGACTGGTACGACACCGAGCACATGCCGGAGCGCGTCGCCTGCCCCGGCTTTCTGCGCTGCCATCGCTGGATCGGCGTGACCGACCGCAAGATTTCGGTCGCGACCTACGATCTCGAAACGGTCGATGTGCTCAAGGGTCCCGACTATTCGAAGATCGGCGGCGCGAACCTGTCGCCATGGTCAAAGCGGTTGGGCAGCCGGTACGAGCGGCTGATGCGCTTCGAGGGCGAGCAGATCCTGCCCGGCGACAAGATCGCCCCGGAGAACGCCGAAGGCTTTCTCTTGAACGCGATGAACTGCGTGCCCGAGCACGAGGCCGAGTTCAACGAATGGTACAACACCGAGCACATCCCGCAGCTCGCGGCGGTGCCGGGCGTCATCATGGCGCGCCGTTTCCGCGCCACCAGCGCCAACCGCAAATATGTCGCGCTCTACCACCTCGAATCGCCCGACGTGCAGGCGACCCAGGCGTGGAAGAACGCCGCCAACACACCGTGGACCGAGAAGCTGCGACCGCATTTCCGCGACCATTTGCGGCTCGTCTGCCGGAAATATGTGCGCGGGAAGTAAGCGCTGCCCTACGAGTTTCTCGTCCCGCCGGCCGGGCTCATCCTTCTTTGCTCGCTGACGGCGTGGCTGACGCTGTGGCATCCGCGCCTCGGCGTCTCGATCTCGATCGTCGCGAGCAACCTGTTGCTTCTGGCGACGTTGCCGGTGATCGCGACGCGGATGCTGGAGAATGTCGAGGTGAAACCGCCCGATAAGCTCGATTTCTCCGCCGCTCGAGCGATTGTCGTACTGGGCGGCGGCGTCCAGCGTGGTGACGGTAACACGGTGCCCGACACGCTCGGCCCGTGGACGCTCGAACGGCTCGATTTCGCGGCCAACGCCTATCGTCGGCTTAACCTCAAGGTCGCGGTCAGCGGCGGCCGCCCCGCCGGCGCGCGTACGGCCGAGGCACCGCTGATGAAAGCCGCGCTAGAAAGTGATTTCCGGGTGCCGGTGACCTGGGTTGAAAACCGGTCGCGCACGACCTGGGAGAACGCGCTCTACACCAAGGAGCTGCTGCAGGCCGACAGCATCGACACCGTGGTGCTGGTCACCAACCCTTGGCACATGCGGCGCGCCTTGTGGTCGTTCGAGCGCGTCGGCCTGCACGCGATCCCCTATCCCGCGCCATTGACCTATGAAGAATCCAACAGCCCTACCGATTATCTGCCGAGCACGCGCGCGCTCGACCAAAGCTACCACGCGCTGCACGAGGCGATCGGCTTCGCCTATTACCGGCTGCGCTATTGAGGCTTGCCGGTTTCTGGTATTTGTAGTGTCGCACGACGACGGAGGCGGGTTATGCGCCGGGAAACCCAGATCAGCGAGGCGCGCAAGCTGCTCCAATATCTCGACAAGCGCACCACCGCGCTCGCCGACGACATCTATCGCAATCCCGTCGCCGACTATACCTGCACGCAACAACTCGAACGCGAGCGCGAGCTGTTTTTCCACAAGGGCGCCTTTTGCGTCGGGCTTTCGGCGCTGCTGCCGAACCCTGGGGACTGGATGACGCATGATTACTCGGGCGCGCCGATCCTTATGGTGCGCGACCGCGACGGCAAGCTTGGCGCTTTTCTCAATGTCTGCCGGCATCGCGGGGCGCGTGTCGCCGAAGGCAACGGCAACGACAAGAAGGATTTTGTCTGCCCTTATCACGGCTGGTGCTATGGGCTCGACGGCGCGCTGATGGCGCGGCCAGACGAGCGCTCGTTCGCCGCAGCGGAGCGGGCGACGCACGGTCTCACCCCGCTGCCGGTGGCCGAGAAATACGGGCTGATCTGGGTGAGCCCGGACCCGCAGGGCCATGTCGATGTCGATGCGCTGCTCGGCGGCCTCGTCCCCGACCTCGCCGCCTTTCGGCTCGGCACCTACCATCACTACGCGACCCGTGTGATGCGGCGGAAAATGAACTGGAAGCTGGGCGTCGATACGTTCGGCGAGACCTATCACCTGCAGCATCTGCACCCGACCACGGTCGACCATCTGTTCTATAGTAACCGCTGCACCTTCGAGGCGTTCGGGCCGAACCACCTCATGGTCGCCGCGCGTAAGACCATGGATGTGCTGCGCGGCGTGCCCGAG
>DATHCK010000179.1:0-7699 GCA_035319545.1 Allostellaceae bacterium
GCGGGGTCGACACCGATAGCTGGTCGGTGCCCCAGATGAGTTTCGCCGCATCGCCGAGGATCAGCACCAGCGCATAGGTGAACAGCAGCTGGTACAGCTCTTCACGGCCGTAGAGAAAGCGAAAGAAGAGGCGCTCCACCGCAAGGCCGAGCAGCGCGACGCCGAGCGCCGCGCCAAGCACCGCGACCCAGAACCCCATCCCTTCCGGGTGAAGCCAATGGACCAGCTGCCAGGCGATGTAGGCGCCCACCATGTAGAACGAGCCGTGCGCGAAATTGATCACGCGCATGACCCCGAAGACCAGCGACAGGCCCGAGGCGATCAGGAACAACAGCATCGCCGTGCTCAGGCCGCTCATGAACTGGCTGAACAGAAAGGAGGCGTTCACCGCCTATCGAGCTCCCAATATACGCGCGCCGCCCGCGATCATGTGCCAGTCACGGGCGTTGCCCACTCTTGTCGCCGACCCTAATTGGTCGGGAAGTTGGTCGGCAGCGCCTGCGGGTCCTTGATGACCGCGAACGGGTAAGCGGCATCCTTGACCATCACGCCCCAATATTCGGGAGCGAAAGTTTCGTGCGACTGCTCGCTGAAGCTCCGCTTGCCGACCGGCGTGTCGAAGGTCATGCCGAGCAGCGCCTTGGCCACGTCGTCCGACTTGGTGTTGCCGGCCTTTTTGACGCCCTGCGCCAAAGCCTCGATCGATTGATAGCCGACGATCGACCAGCCGGAGGCGTATTCCGACTTGGTGTACGCTTTGAGGTCCTCGATGAACTTCTTGTGCTCCGGCGGTTCGGTGCCGCTCCACACCACCGGGTCATAAGCGTCGGCGATGATCCCGTACGGATAATCCGCGCCGAGCGCCTGCGCCTCATCGGGGGTGCCGACCTCGGCTCCGTCGACCATCCGGTTGTTGATCGCCTTGAACAGGCCGAGCGGCGTCGCCTCTTTGGTGAAGGTGACGAAATCGCCAGCGAATAGCGAGCAATAGACCGCATCGGGCTTCTTGCTCATCAGCGCGGTGATAAAGGCGGTGAAATCGGGCTCGCCCAGTTTCGGCCATTGTGAGTCGACGATCTGGACATCGGGCTTGATCTTCTGCAGCGCCTTGATAAAGGCGGCGATCGAATCGCGGCCGTAGGCATAATCGGGCGCGATCGTCGCCACGGTTTTGACGTCCTGGAATTTGGCCATCAGGGTCGCGCCCGCCAGACCCTCCACATCGGTGTTGGAGGCGATCCGGAAAATGTACGGGTGGATGTGCTGTGCGTCGGTCAACAGCGTCGTCTTGGAGGTCGGCGCGATAAAAACGATCTTGTTTTCCTTGGCGACGGTCGACACTGCCGGCGCCTCGGCCGAGGTCAGCGTGCCGGCGAGGAAGTCGACATTGTCCTTGATGATCAGCTCGCGTGCCAGGCGCACCGCCTCGTCGGCATTGGCCTTGCTGTCGCGCGACAGCAACTCGAGCTTCTTGCCGAGCACGCCCCCCGCGGCGTTGATCTGCGACACCGCCAGTTCGGCGCCGGCGAGGATCGGCTTGCCGTAAACTGCGGTCGGGCCCGAGAGCGGGATCGGGAAGCCGATCTTGATCGTGTCGTCGGCTCTGGCGACCAGCGGCGCACTCGCCGCGACGGCGAGGGCTAGGCCCAGACAATGTTGCAAGCGCATCGACTTCCTCCCCAGAAACGCTCCCGCGGAGAGCGGTGGAGCGCCTTATCCGTTTGAAGCGGGTGACAATGGTTCGCGGCGGCGAGCCGTGTCAAGAACGCGGCCCGGCCGCGCGAATTTACCGCAGGCGCATATCACCGCGGCTCGCCTAGTGCGACGGCGGGAATTCGACCGGTTGATTTCGGTATCGCGTAATCGATGATTTGGCGCGGGCGATGCCGCCCTCTTGCCGTTGTCAGTTCGTCACGGATGAAGCGGGCAGTAGTTCCGGGTCCTTGATGATCGCGAACGGGTAGTTCGAGTCCTTCGCCATCACGCCCCAGTATTCGGGCGCGAAGGTTTCATGCGACTTGACGCTGAACGTGCGCTTGCCGACCGGTGTGTCCCAGGTCAGACCTTCCAGCGCCTTCGATACATCATCCGATTTGGTGTTGCCGGCCTTCTTGATCCCGGCGGCCAGTGCATAGATCGATTGGTAGCCGATGACGGACCAGCTCGAGGCATAGTCCTCATGGGTGAAGTTTTTCAGGTCGGTGATGAACTTCTTGTGCTCGGGCGGCTCGTTGCCGCCGCCCCACACCACGGGGTCGTAGGCGTTGGCGATGATCCCGTAGGGATAATCGTCGCCGAGCGCCCGCGCCTCGTCGGTGCTGCCGACCACAGCGCCGTCGACGATACGGTTGTCGACCACCTTGAAATAGCCGAGCCCCGCTGCCTCCTTGGAGAAGGTCACGAAGTCGCCGGCGAACAACGAGCAGTGGATCGCGTCCGGTTTTTTGCCCATCTGCGCCGTGATGAAGGCGGTGAAGTCGGGCTCGCCGAGCTTCGGCCATTGTTGATCGACGATCGTGATGTCGGGGCGGACTTTCTTGAGTTCTTTGACGAATGCGGCCTCGACGTCGCGGCCGTAGGCGTAATCGGGTGAGATGGTCGCGACGGTTTTGACGTTCTTCCACTTCGCGAGCTCGTCCGCGCCCGTCGAGCCTTCAATGTCGGTGTTGGTCGCGATGCGGAAGATGTACGGGTGGATGTGCGCCGCATCGGTCAGCATCATCGTTTCCGAGGCCGGCGCGATCAGGATCGTCTTGTTTTCCTTGGCGACAGTCGATACCGCCGGCGCCTCGGCCGAGGTCAAGGTGCCGACGAGAAAATCCACCTCGTCCTTGATGATGAGCTCGCGCGAGACGCGCACCGCCTCGTCGGCATTGGCCTTGCTGTCGCGTTCGAGCAGTTCGAGCTTCTTGCCGAGCACGCCGCCCCGGACGTTGATCTCGGCGACCGCCATCTCCGCGCCTTTGAGGATCGGCACGCCATAGACGGCGGCAAACCCGGACATCGGGATCGGAAAGCCGATCTTGATCGAATCCGCCGCCGAAGCGGCCAGCGGCATGCTCGCCGCGGCGGCGGCGAGTATGCCTAAGTAGTGGCGCAGATGCATCTGAACCTCCCCTGTTCCCGGCCCTCGCCTCGCGCTTCGTGCGCCCGCGACGGCTCGATTATCGATTTGCGGGCGCAAAGTTTCGGAGCTCTTAGTCCTTGTCATTCAACTATCCGAGGTTTGTGTATTTTGACGTAGCAAAACCCGAAGCCGTCAGGTTGCGCGTCGACGGGGCGGAGCGATAGCATCGCCGCGAACAGGGGAGGAGATGCAGATGGCCGAAGCCCGAGCAATGGCGGCGGCTGACCTCAAGGAGGCGCAGCGCATCATGCGAACCGCGTTCGGCACGTTCCTGGGCGTGCCGGAGCTCGACAATTTCTGGACCGATTTTGACTATATCTACGGCCGGCACGGTGCCGAGCACGTCAAATCCTTCGCCATAGATCACGATGGCCAGCTCGCCGGATCGAATTTCGCGACGCGCTGGGGCAGCGCCGGATTTTTCGGGCCGCTGTCGATCCGCCCGGATTTTTGGGACCGTGGGCTGGCCCAGCCGCTGGTCGCGGCGGTGTCCGACGCCTTCAACGAATGGGGACTGAGCCATGCCGGGCTGTGCACCTTCCCGCACAGCACCAAGCACATCCATCTCTACCAGAAATTCGGCTTCTACCCGCGCTATCTGACGCCGATCATGGCGGCGCCGGCCAAGCCCGACAGCCTGCCCGAATATTCCCGTTATACAGCGCTTGCGCCCGAGGGGCGCGCGGCGGCCGAGGACGCCAGCTACGCGCTGACCGGCAGGCTTTACGACGGACTCGACCTGCGTGCCGAAATCCGCACCAATGCGGCGCGCCGTCATGGCGACACGCTGCTCCTGTGGGACGGCCCGAGCCGACTCGCGGGGTTCGCGGTGTGTCATTTTGGGCCGGCGAGCGAGGCGGGTGCGGACACGCTGTTCATCAAATTCGGCGCGGCGCGATCCGGCCCGGGCGCCGACGCCCGCTTTGGCGCGCTGCTCGACGCCGCCGGCGCTCTGGCGGCGTCGGTCGGCATGGGCAATGTCCTGGCCGGGGTGAATTTGGCGCGCGATGCGGCCTTTCGCGTGATGGCGGCGCGCGGATTTCGCGCCAGGATGAATGTCGTCACCCTGCATCGCCCGAACGAGGCGGGCTACAGCCGGTCCGACGTCTATGCGATCGACGATTGGAGATAGCGGATGAAAGCGGTCGTCTGCGAGGCGTTTGGCGGGCCGGAGGTGCTGGCGCTGCGCGAGCTGCCCGATCCGCCGCCGCCGGGGCCGGGCGAGGTACAGGTCAAGATCGCCGCCCGCGGCGTCCAGTATGTCGATGTGCTGATGCTCGCCGGCAAGTACCAGTTTCGCCCCGAGCCGCCCTTCATCCCCGGCAACGAGGCGGCGGGCGAGGTGGTCGCGGTCGGGCCGGGTGTGACCCGCTTCAAGCCCGGCGATCCGGTGATGAACCGGGTGCGCCTCGGTGCGTTCGGCACGCTCGCCAATTCCCGCGAAGAGGATTGCGACCCGATCCCGACAGGCATGAGCGTCGAGGAAGCGGCGGTGTTTCGCGGCGCGCACCACACCGCCTATCACGCGCTCATCCAGCGCGGCCGGCTGCAGGCGGGCGACTGGGTGCTGATCCATGGCGCGGCGGGCGGCATCGGCATCGCCGCGATTCAGATCGCCAAGCTGTTCGGCGCCAAGGTCATCGCCACCGCCAGCACGGACGAGAAGCGCCAGGTGTGCCTTGAGGAAGGCGCCGACTACGCGATCGATTACCGCGAGGGGTTTCGCGACCGGGTCAAGGAATTGACCGGCGCGCATGACGGGGTCGATATCTGCTACGACCCGATCGGCGCCAATGTGTTTGACGAGTCGCTGCGCTGCCTGGCGTTTGGCGGGCGGATTTTGGTGCTCGGCTTTCTCGGTGGCGGCCCGTCGACCCCGCGCACGAATTATCTCCTCATTAAATGCCTCGAAGTGATCGGCGTGCGTCTCGGCGGCGCGACCGAGCACAAGCCCGAAGTCGGCCGCGCCAATACCAGGCTGCTCGTCGAATTGGCGGCGCAAGGCAGGCTGCGTCCGCGCATCTCGCATCGCTTTCCGCTGGAGCGGGCGGCCGACGCGATCCAGACGGTGATCGACCGCAAGGTCATCGGGAAAGCGGTTCTAGTCGGATGATGTCGGCCGCCTGATCCAGATCAATGCCGGCCGCTCGACGTCAGCGGATAAGCTGCCGAGACGCCGTGTCCTGAACCTTTCGCGCTAATCGGCGTTCCGTACTCGTCAACCGAAGAGGAATGCCATGGCGGCATCGATGGAAACCGATCTCGCGACGCTGCAAGCCGACATCCAGCAGCTGCGCGCCGATTTCGCGAAGATGACGACCGACATGCGCAGCTTCGCCAGCAATGGCTACGCGCAGGCCAGCGGCAAGGCGCAGGATTCGGCCGAGAAAGTGTGGGACGAGGTGCGCCGCCAGGCGCAGAGCGTGACCCATGAGATCGAGCAGCGGCCGCTCGCCTCGGCGCTCGCCTCGTTCGCCACGGGATTGATCCTCGGCATGCTGCTCAACGCGCGGCGCGGCTAGCGCTGACGTGAACCGAATCGGCATCGCCGTCGCGGCAGGGCTCGCCGCGTTCGCCGTCCTGGGGGCCACGTCGTGGTTCCTTGGCGATGCGCTGCTTCTGTGGCTTGAGGACAAGCAATTTTCGCCCTCCGCCGCCGCCGGGTTGACCGGGTTTGCCGGGCTGGTGGTGACCGGGCTGCTGATGCTGGCCGCGCGCTGGGCGTTGCGCGCGCCGCGCCGGCCGACGCTGCCGGCGGCGCCGGCTCACGTCAACGGCGTCGCAAATGGCATCGCCGCCGATCTCGGCGCGCTGGCGGCGCAGCAAATCGTCAATACCTCGCGCGCCCATCCCTACGGCACGGTCGGCGCGGCGCTCGCCGCGGGTCTCGCGGTCGGCGCCATGCCCGAGTTGCGCAAATCGCTGATGGGGCTCTTCAAGTAGTCGTTACGCCGCCCTCAGCGTCACCGGCAGGCTCGCCAGACCCCGCAGCGTGTTGTTGTAGCGTCGCTTCGGCTCGCCGGTGATTTCGATCGCCGCGGTCTTTCGCGCCAACGCCCCAAGGATGCATTCGCCTTCGAGCCGCGCCAGCAGCTGGCCGACACATTGGTGGATGCCCATGCCAAACCCGACATGCCCGGCGGTCTTGCGGGTGATGTCGAAATCGTCCGGCGCATGCCATTGCCGCGGGTCTCGATTGGCGGCTCCGAGGAACATCAGCACCTTCTGGCCTTCGCCGACCGGCGCGCCGCCGAGCTCGACATCGCGCGTCGTGGTGCGCAGAAAGGTCTGCACCGGCGTCTCGAAACGTACCGCTTCCTCGAACGCGGCGCGCGCCAGCGACGGGTCGGCGCGCAGCTTGGCGAACTCGGCGGGGAAGCGTGCCAGGCAATAGACCGCCGCGCCGATGCCGCTCACCGTGGTGTCGACCCCGGCGGTCAATAACGAGCGGGCGACGATCGGCGTTTCTTCGGGCGTCAGCTCGCCGGTATCGGCGGCCTGGTGGATCACGGCGCCAAAGCTGCTCGGCGCGAACGAGTGGCGCTGCATCTGCTCCTGCAGCCAGGCCAGCACCGGCTCGGCGTCGGCGATCGCCGCCTCGAAGAACGCGTTTCGCGGCCCGAACGAGTTGAACACCATGTTGCCGTAGGGCAAGAGGTAGCGTCGGTTCTCGCGTGCCATGCCCATCGCGTCGGGAAACACGCTCAGCGGGTAGGCTTCGGCGAGGTCGACGATCGCATCGAACGATCGCCGTTCGAGCAATTCGTCGACCAGCGTCTCGGCCGCCTGCGCGAAGCGCTCGCGTAGATCGCGCACCACCACCGGCGACAGCACGCGGTTTAAGACGTTGCGGGTGCGGTCGTGCAGCGGCGGGTCGGTTTCCAGCACCAGGCTTTTTGGCCGCCATGGTTTTTCCTTGGCGAAATCGGTCAGTCCCACCCCGCGCGACGAGCAAAAGGTCTGCCAATCGTTGAGCACGGTGCGCACCTCGGCGTAGCGCGCGACCGCGTAGACGTCGTAGCGGGTCAGATGCACTACTGGCCCCGCATCGCGCAGCGCCGCATGCGCCGGGAACGGGTCCGCGAAGAATTCGGCGCAGAACGGGTCGAGATCGGAGGTTGGAATGGTCATCACCATCACCTTATCGGCGCCTCCCCGCAGCGATTGTTGAGCCGCCCGCCATCGGCGATGACCATAGCCACCATGATCTCGTGCGGCCGCGGCGAGTCGGCGATTGACACGGTGACCGTGTCAAAATGCGTGAACGACCAGGAATCGTCCTTGTGGCCGAGCGGGATGTCGATGCTGGCGCCAGGCGGTGCGACCTTGACGTTTGACGAGATCACCGCCTTGCCGCCGCCGATCGCGGCGCGCATCGGCTTGCCCAGCATCGGGTGGACGCAGGCGCCGCCATGCTCCATTTCGCCCTGGACGCCGACGATCGCGCCCTTGCCGTAGCTGACCGCCGGGCCGTCGAGCATCTTGACCAGCTCCGGCATCAGCCGCTCGCCGAGCTCGGCGCCAGCCTCGAACAATAGTCGCAAATCCTCGGCGTATTTGCCGGCGAACGGG
>DATHCK010000180.1:0-2532 GCA_035319545.1 Allostellaceae bacterium
ACCACCATGCCGCCGCGCTTGACCACCAGCGCCGACACCGGGAACGTCTGTTCGCCCGGGTGCTCGAAGACGATGTCGACGTCGCGCTTGCCGGTGATGTCCCAGATCGCCTTGCCGAACTTGCGCGCTTCCTTGACCCACCCGTCGTACTCGGGCGCGCCCACCTTGGGCATCAGACCCCAGCAGTTGAAGTCCTTGCGGTTGATCACGCCCTTGGCGCCGAGCTGCATCACGTAATCGCGCTTGGTGGCGTCGGACACGATGCCGATCGCATTGGCGCCCGAGGCGGCGGCGAGTTGAACGCCGAATACGCCGAGCCCGCCGGAGGCGCCCCACACCAGCACGTTGTCGCCGGGCTTGAGCGTGTGCGGGGCATGGCCGAACAGCATGCGGTAGGCGGTCGCCAAGGTGAGCGTGTAGCAGGCCGATTCTTCCCAGGTGAGGTGCTTCGCCTTTGGCATCAGCTGGCGCGACTGCACGCGGCAGAACTGGGCGAACGAGCCGTCGGGCGTCTCGTAGCCCCAGATACGCTGGGAGGGCGAGAGCAGCGGGTCGCCGCCGTTGCACTCCTCGTCGTCGCCGTCGTCTTGATTGCAGTGGACGATGACCTCGTCGCCCACCTTCCAGCGCCGCACCTTGGCGCCGATCGCCCAGACAATCCCGGCGGCGTCGGAGCCAGCCACGTGAAACGGATTTTTGTGGACATCGAGCGGCGAGATCGGCTGGCCGAGCCCGGCCCAGATGCCGTTGTAGTTGACGCCGCCCGCCATGACGAAGACCAGCACCTCGTCGTCGCCGACCGGCCAGGTCGGCACCACTTCGACCTGCATGGATGACTCAGGCGGGCCGTGGCGCTCCTTGCGGATCGCCCAGGCGTACATGCGTTGCGGCACGTGGCCGAGGGGCGGGATCTCGCCGATTTCGTAGAGGTCCTTGGGCGAGGCCGCAGCTTGCGGCTTGAGCTGAGTAACGACCGACATTGCCGTCCTCCTGCCGACGCCGGCGGGGGCCTATTGCCGGAGCATGATCTTTTCCGAGAACCGGTACGCTCTTTTCGGGATCATGCTCATGCCGTCGGAGGTTTGCCAGTCTGCCGCAGCGCTTGTTGCGGTGCAACAGAAATGCGCAAAGGGCGCTCTCGGTTCCACCGATCAGAGGAAGCGTGGCGCACTTATGGGCAGCGGGTCGGCTGACACCGTCCGAGAGAGGCGGTATCGTGACGGCGCTGCAATGCGAAAGTCGGCGTGCCGGCCGGGGCCGGCCTCAAAGGGAGGACATCCGCAATGCCTTTCAGCGGCGAAGGTATCATCATCACTCTGGTCATCGGTCTGATCGCAGGCTGGGCTGCATCGAAGATCGTCAGCGGCACTGGGCTCGGTCTGATCGGCGACATCATCGTCGGCATCATCGGCGCCTTCATCGCGGCGTGGTTGTTCCCGCACCTCGGCATCGCGCTCGGGACCGGCATGATCCGCGAAATCATCGACGCCATCATCGGCGCGATCATCCTGTTGGTGATCGTCAAGCTGGTCAAACGCGCCATATAGGCGCGCGGGTCGGCAGCGAAGGAGACTGAATGGCGGACAAACCTTGGATCTTCCGCACCTATGCGGGCCATTCGACCGCGCACGAGTCGAATGCGCTTTACCGGAAGAACCTCGCCAAGGGCCAGACCGGCTTATCGGTCGCCTTCGATCTGCCGACCCAGACCGGCTACGACTCCGACCATCCGTTGGCGAAAGGCGAGGTCGGCAAGGTCGGCGTGCCGATCTCGCACCTCGGCGACATGCGGGCGCTGTTCGACGGCATCCCGCTCGCCGGGATGAACACGTCGATGACCATCAACGCGACGGCCGCGTGGCTGCTCGCGCTCTACATCGCGGCGGCGGACGAGCAGGGTGCGCAGCGCGCGGCGCTCCAGGGCACGACCCAGAACGACATCATCAAGGAATATCTCTCGCGCGGCACCCACGTGTTTCCGCCGGAGCCGTCGATGCGGCTCACCAAGGACGTGATTCTGTTCACGACCAGGGAGCTGCCGAAGTGGAACCCGATCAACGTATGCTCCTATCACCTGCAGGAGGCGGGCGCGACGCCGGTGCAGGAGCTGGCCTTCGCGCTCGCCACCGCTACCGCCGTGCTCGACATGGTGAAGGCCTCGGGCGAAGTCCCGGCGCGGGCGTTCGGCGAGGTGGTCGGCCGCATCTCGTTCTTCGTCAACGCCGGGCTGCGGTTCGTCACCGAGCTGTGCAAGATGCGCGCGTTCGCCGAGCTGTGGGACGAGATCACCGCCGCGCGCTACGGCGTCACTGATGCGAAACAAAGATTGTTCCGTTACGGCGTGCAGGTGAATTCGCTCGGGCTCACCGAGCAGCAGCCCGAGAACAACGTCTACCGCATCCTGATCGAGATGCTGGCGGTGACCTTGTCGAAGAACGCGCGCGCCCGCGCCGTGCAGCTTCCCGCCTGGAACGAGGCGCTCGGGCTGCCGCGGCCGTGGGATCAGCAATGGTCGCTGCGCATGCAGCAAAT
>DATHCK010000181.1:0-17589 GCA_035319545.1 Allostellaceae bacterium
CGGCTTTTTTGGCAAGGGCAACGCCTCGGAGCCGCAGGCGCTAGTCGAGATGGTCGAGGCCGGCGCCAGCGGTCTTAAACTGCACGAGGATTGGGGTACGACCCCGGCCGCGATCGACTGTTGCCTGGCGGTCGCCGAGCAATACGACATCGCCGTCGCGATCCACAGCGACACCCTCAACGAAAGCGGCTTTGTCGAGGACACCATCGCCGCGTTCAAGGGCCGTAATATCCACGCGTTTCACACCGAGGGCGCGGGCGGCGGGCATGCGCCCGACATCATCAAGGTGTGCGGCCTGCCCAATGTGCTGCCGTCCTCGACCAACCCGACGCGGCCGTACACGGTCAACACCATCGACGAGCATCTCGACATGCTGATGGTGTGCCACCACCTCGACCCGCGCATCCCCGAAGATGTCGCCTTTGCCGAGAGCCGCATCCGCCGCGAGACGATCGCCGCCGAGGACATCCTGCACGACCTGGGCGCGTTCAGCATGATGTCGTCGGACAGTCAGGCGATGGGGCGCTGCGGCGAGGTGCTGATCCGCACCTGGCAGACCGCCGACAAGATGAAGCGCCAGCGCGGTAAGCTTGCCGAAGACAGTGACCGCAACGACAATTTCCGGGTCAAACGCTACAACGCAAAGTACACGATCAACCCGGCGCTGACCCATGGCCTCGCCGAGCACATCGGCTCGGTCGAGGTCGGCAAGCTGGCTGATCTGGTGATCTGGTCGCCGGCATTCTTCGGGGTGAAGCCGGACGTGGTGCTGCGCGGCGGGATGATTGTGGCGGCCCTGATGGGCGATCCCAACGCGTCGATCCCTACGCCGCAGCCGGTGCACTACCGGCCGATGTACGGCGCGTTTGGCAAGGCCCTGACCGCAACCGCGGTGACGTTTCTGCCGACCGTCTCGATCGAAAAGGGGCTGCCGGAGGCTCTGGGCATCGCGCGCCAAGTGCTGCCCGCCCGCGGCATCCGAAAGATCGGTAAGGCGCAGATGGTGCACAACGCGACGACCCCGAACGTCACGGTCGACCCGGAGACCTACGAGGTGCGCGCGGACGGCGTCCACCTGATTTGCGAGCCCGCCGCCGTGCTGCCTATGGCGCAGCGCTACTTTTTGTATTGAGGACGGATGCGTCGGGCGATCGCGGTTCATAAAGCCGGGCGCTGGCCGGAAGAGGCGGCGGCGGACCGTGTGACCCTGGCTTTTGTCGATCGGCATCGCCGGCGGCTGCGACTTGTCGCCGACAGCGGCAACCCGTTCCTGCTCGACCTGCCGCGCGTGCAGCATCTTGCCGACGGTGACGGGCTCGAACTCGACGATGGCGGCTATGTGCGGGTGTGCGCCGCGCCGGAGCGGGTGCTGGAGATCGAGGCCGATGGGCCGGCAAGCCTCCTGCGTCTCGCTTGGCATCTCGGTAACCGGCATTTGCCGGTGCAAGCGCTGGAAGGCCGGCTGCGCATTCGCGACGACCACGTCATCGCTGAGATGGTCGAGGGCCTCGGCGGGAGGATCACGCGATTGAACGCGCCGTTCGATCCCGAGACGGGGGCCTATGCCCGCACGGATCATGCCCACGGTCATGACCATGAGCACTGACGCCGGCGCGCTTTATCGATTGCTGGCCTGGGCATCGCCGACGTTTCCGACCGGCGCTTTCAGCTACTCGCACGGGCTGGAGGCGGCGGTGGCCGACGGCGCGGTGCACGACCGGCGGACGCTTGAAGCCTGGATCGCGGCGACGATCCGCCATGGCAGTGGCAGGGTCGATGCCGACATCTTGCGCGATGCGTGGCGCGCCGCCATTGCCAGCGACGATGCGGCACTCGCCGAGGCGAACGGGCGCGGCGTCGCCTATCGTGCGACCGCCGAGCTGGCGTTGGAATCGACTCAACAAGGGGCGGCATTTCTCGTGGCGCATGACGGGGCGTGGGCTGCTCCTCACCCTCCCATGGCGCAGCGATGGGAGCGTGAGGGACAGGTCTGTCATGCGGCGATTTTTGGCGCATCGGCGGCCCATGCGGGCATCAGATTGAGCGACGCCCTGACGGCGTATATCTCGGCCTTTGCCGCCAACCTGATGTCGGCGGGCCTCAGACTGGGGATTATCGGGCAGAATGACGGGCAGCGCATCCTTGCTGCGTTGAAGCCTGCGGTTGCTGCTGCCGTCGCCGCGTCGTTGGCGCGCGATCCGGAGGATTTCGGCTCGGCGACCTTCGCACTCGACCTCGCCTCAATGGCGCACGAAACCCTTTATACGAGGCTCTTCCGCTCATGAGTTTCGAGGATCGCGGTCCGCTGCGCATCGGCATCGGCGGGCCGGTCGGCTCAGGCAAGACCGCGCTGATGGACCATCTCTGCAAGCGCATGCGGGAGCGCTTTGAGATCGTTGCGATCACCAACGACATCTACACCCGCGAGGACGCCGAGTTCCTGACCCGCAGTGGCGCGCTGCCGCCCGAGCGCATTCGCGGCGTCGAGACCGGCGGCTGCCCGCACACCGCGATCCGCGAGGACGCCTCGATCAACCTCGCCGCGGTCGATGAGCTGAACCGCCTTTTTCCCCGGCTCGATGTCATTCTGATCGAGTCCGGCGGCGACAACCTCGCGGCGACCTTTTCCCCCGAGCTCGCCGATCTGACGATCTACGTGATCGACGTTGCGGCCGGTGACAAAATCCCCAGGAAAGGCGGCCCGGGCATCACTCGCTCCGACCTGCTGGTCATAAACAAGATCGATCTTGCGCCGCTGGTTGGCGCGAGCCTCGAGGTGATGGACCGTGACGCGCGAAAAATGCGCGGCGAGCGGCCCTTCGTGTTCACCAATCTCAAGGCTGGCGACGGGGTGACCCGCATCATCGACTTCGTTGTCGAACAAGGCGGGCTCTGAAAAAAACGCCCCCGGTTTGCCGGGGGCGTTTCACGTTCGGCAGATGAGAGGTTACGCGGCCTTTTGCTCGGTCACTTGCGGCTGGCTGACGGCCTCGCCGATCTTGATCTGGCGTGGCTTCGCCTCTTCCGGCAGCTCGCGGACCAGGTCGACATGGAGCAGCCCGTTATCCATGCTCGCGCCGTTCACCTTGATGTGGTCGGCGAGGCTGAAGCGACGCTCGAAGGCGCGCCGGGCGATCCCGCGATGCAGGTAGCGGCCTTGCGTCTCCTCGTCTTCCTTCTGCGCCTTGGCGGCGATCACCAGCGAGTTCTTCTCGACGGTGATGTCGATCTCGTCGCGCGAGAACCCGGCCACCGCCATGGTCAGGCGATAGGAGTCCTCGCCCGTCGATTCGATGTTGTAAGGCGGGTAGGTGGGGACAGCCGTGTCGAAACGCGAGGCGCTGTCGACCAGACGGGCCAGGCGGTCAAAGCCGATCGTCGAACGGAACAGGGGAGAAAAGTCAAAGCGATCCATTTCCAAGTCCTCCATCGAGCAACAAGGGTTGTGGCGCCGACCAGATGGCCCAGCGCCGTTCAGCAACGCGCGAACCCGCAATGGGCGTTCGCACGGTCTTGATTTAGGTAGCCCAGAGGGGGTTTCAAGCACCCCGACAAGGGAACGAGCAGCCTTACGACTTCAGCCCGAAGCCCTGGAAGCGCTTGTTGAAGCGGGCGAGCTGGCCGCCGGTGTCGAGCAGGCGCTGCTGGCCGCCCGTCCAGGCCGGGTGCGATTTCGGGTCGATGTCGAGGCGCAGCGTGTCGCCTTCCTTGCCGTAGGTCGAGCGCGTCTTGTACGAGCTGCCGTCGGTCATAAGGACCGTGATCTCGTGGTAGTCCGGGTGGATGTTTTCTTTCATCGCGCGCGTCCTTTTCGGAAGGCGCGGGTTATACAAGCCGCACCGCGCCGACGCAACAATCGCCAATACGAAGCCGCCGCCCTTTTAAGCTCCGCTTGTCAGATACTCCATCGCTGCGGCCACACCGCCGCGGCCATGAGGCGCGCCGGTCAGATCGAGGGCCATTTCGACGGCGGCGAGCGAGCCCAGCACCATCGCCTCGTTCAGATCGCCCAGATGGCCGATCCGGAACAATTTGCCGCGCAGATGCCCCAGCCCCCCGCCGAGTGACACGTTGAACTTTTCAAGGCATTGCGCACGCACGGCCTCGGCGTCGTAGCCATCCGGCATCAGTACCGCGGTCACCGTGTCCGACTGGCCTTCGGGATCGATCGCGAAAATCTCGGGCCCGTCGTTTTGTCGCCAAGTACGCACGGCGCGTCGCGTCGCCTCGGCGAGCCGGTGATGACGCGCGAAGACATTCTCCAACCCTTCCTCTTCAAGCATCCGGAGCGCCTCGCGCAGCCCATAGAAGAAGTGGACGGGTACCGTGCCGTTCCAGTAGCCCTGGCGCGGATCGCCGCTCAGCAGGCGACGCCAGTCCCAATAGACGCGCGGCAGCTTCGCCACCGCCGTCGCGGCAATTGCCTTGGCGCTGACGCCGGTGAACGCCATGCCAGTTGGCAGCATCAGCCCCTTCTGCGAGCCGACCACCACGACATCGACGCCCCATTCGTCCATCCGGAAATCGAACGAGCCGAGCGAGGAAATCACATCGACGCAAAACAGCGCTGGGTGTTTTGCGGCATCGATCGCCTGGCGCATCGCCGCGACGGGATTGCACACGCCGGTCGAGGTTTCGTTGTGGACGGCGAGCACCGCCTTGATCTCGTGGTTCTTGTCCTCGCGCAGCCGTGCTTCGAGCTTCGCGGGGTCAACTGGGCGGCGCCAATCGTTCGCCAGCGTCTCGACCTCCAGCCCGAAGGATTCGGCGCGCAGCCCCCAGTTGAGCGAGAAATAGCCGCTTTCGGCGATCAGCACCTTGTCGCCCGGCGAGAACAGATTGACCAGCGCCGCTTCCCAGGCGCCGTGCCCGGTCGCGGCATAACCGAGGATCGGCTGCTTGGTCTTGAAGACGCGTTGCAGGCCGGCGAAGCACTCGTCCGAGATTTCCTTGAACGCGGCGCCGGTGAAGTCGAGCGTGCCGCGGTCCATCGCGCGCAGGATACGGTCGGGGATGTTGGTCGGCCCCGGGTTCATGAAGAAATGCCAGCCGTTGCTCCGTGCCATCGCTCGTCCTTTGCTCCCCGGCTGCGTTACCGGAAGGTATGTTCCCGTGTTCGGTGAGGGGCGCGCAGCATAATCGCGCGTGCCCTTTAGACAATCGTCAATCCGGCAGTTGAGCCCTGCCGATTGTCGCACCCGCGAAAGCTTATGCATAAAAAATAGGCAGGACCGACGTCCTGCCTGCGGCTTTTCCGATTTCTCCGGCCGCGGATCACCGCCGTCGACCGGTCGTCAGAGCCTCCCTGAACTCGGGCCGGGCTAATTGCCCATGCTGAGTGCTGTTGCCGCCATCTTACGCAGCTTCCCGCTGCCGGTCACGCGCTTTCTTTCACCAACGCGGCATATTTGACGGTGAAAATTGTCGGGGGCGCCAGAAGCTGTTCCAGCATTCGATCAACCTGTAAAAGCGCGCAATGTCGCTGATCTTGTATCGGACGATCGGCCTCCTCGGTGCGGCCGTTTTTGTCGTCGCTTATTTCGCCAACCAGGCACGCTGGCTCAAGTCCGAGGACTGGCGCTTCCCGGTCGCCAATCTCGCGGGCGCGCTGCTGATCCTGATCTCACTGTTTGGCGAATGGAACCTGCCCTCGGTGGTGATCGAGGCGTTCTGGGCGGCGATCAGCGTTTACGGCCTCGTGAACCGCGCCTAGAGTGCGGCCCCTTCTTAAAGACAGAACCAGTCATGCGTCTTTCCCAATATTTTCTGCCGTTGCTGCGCGAGAACCCGGCCGAGGCGCAGATCGTCTCGCACCGGCTGATGCTGCGCGCCGGGATGATCCGCCAGTCATCGGCCGGCATCTATTCCTGGCTGCCGCTCGGACATCGCGTTCTGAAGCGGGTCGAACAGATCGTGCGCGAGGAGCAAGACCGCAGCGGCGCCCAGGAAATCCTGATGCCGACGATCCAGCCCGCCGAGCTGTGGCGCGAAAGCGGCGGCTACGACGATTACGGCGATGAGATGCTGCGCATCACCGATCGCCATAAGCGGCAGATGCTTTATGGCCCGACCAACGAGGAGATGATCACCGAGATCGTCCGCGCCGCGATCAAGAGCTATCGCGACCTGCCGAAAAACCTCTACCACATCCAATGGAAATTTCGCGACGAGGTGCGACCGCGCTTTGGCGTGATGCGCGGCCGCGAATTTCTGATGAAGGACGCCTACAGCTTCGATCTCGACGCCACGAGCGCCAAGCACGCCTACAACAAGATGTTCGTCGCCTATTTACGCACCTTCGCGCGGATGGGGTTGAAGGCGATCCCAATGCGCGCCGATACTGGCCCGATCGGCGGCGAGCTCTCCCATGAGTTCCAGATCCTCGCCGACACCGGCGAGAGCGAGGTTTATTGCGACAAGGCCTGGCTCGAAACCGACATCCTCGCCGAGGAGGTCGATTACGACGGCGACCTTGAGCCGTTCTTCAAGCAATGGACCGCGCGCTATGCCGCGACAGACGAGATGCACGACGCCGCGAAATGTCCGGTGCCGGCAAACGAGCTGGTCGCGGCGCGCGGCATCGAGGTCGGCCACATCTTCAATTTCGGTACCAAATATTCAAAGCCGATGGGCGCCGTCGTCAGCCTCGCCGACGGCAGTAGCGTACCGCTCGAAATGGGCTCCTACGGCATTGGCGTGTCGCGGCTGGTCGGTGCGCTAATCGAGGCCAACCACGACGATGGCGGCATCATCTGGCCCCGAAGCGTCGCGCCGTTCGATGTCGGGCTCGTCAATTTGCGCGGCGGCGACGCGAAATGTGTCGCCGCGGCAAACGAGCTCTACGGCAAGCTTCGAGAAGGCGGTGTCACCGTGCTCTATGACGACCGCGACGAGTCGCCGGGCGCCAAATTCGCGACGATGGATTTGATCGGCCTGCCCTGGCAGCTGATCGTCGGCCCCCGCGGGGTCGCCGCCGGCACGCCCGAAGTCAAGAACCGACGCACCGGCGAGCGTCAGGACCTACCTGTCGACGCGGCGCTCAACCGCATCGTTGCGCCGTAAATGATCTTCGGCGCGTTCGAACGCATGGTCGCGCTCCGCTATTTGCGGGCGCGGCGTCAGGAAGGGTTCGTCTCGGTCATCGCGATCTTCTCGCTGCTCGGCATCGCACTGGGCGTCGCGACGCTGATCATTGTGATGTCGGTGATGAACGGGTTTCGCGCCGATCTGGTCGGCCGCATCCTTGGCTTCAACGGCCATCTCGCAATTTATTCGGCGACCGGGCGGCTGACGGATTACGACGCGGTCGCCGCCAAGGTGCGCGCGGTGCCCGGAGTGGTCAGCGCGACGCCACTCGTCGAAGGTCAGGTTATGGCGACCAGCCCCTACGCGGCGTCGGGCGCGCTGGTGCGCGGCATCAGCCCGGAAAATCTCCGGCAGCTCAAGCTGATCTCTGATCACATCGCCGCCGGCTCGCTCGAAGATTTCGGCGACGACAGCATCGCGGTCGGCGACCGGCTGGCAATGCGGCTCGGGCTCCGGGTCGGCGACAAGATCACGCTGATTTCGCCCGAAGGCACCGACACCGCGTTTGGCACGATGCCGCGGCTCAAGACCTATACGATCGCCGCGCTGTTCGATGTCGGCTTCTACGAATACGACAATTCGTACATCTATGTGCCGCTATCGGCGGCCCAGGTTTTCTTCAAGATGCCCGGCCAGGTCACTGACCTCGAAGTCTTCGTGACCGATGCCGATCAGGCGTCGCGCGAGGCGCTGCTGATCACCGCCGCTTTGGGCGATCAGGTACGCGTGCTCGACTGGCTGCAGACCAACAGTAGCCTCGTCAACGTCGTGACCATCGAGCGCAACGTGATGTTCCTCATCCTCACGCTGATCATCGTCGTCGCCGCGTTCAACATCGTCTCCGGCATGATCATGATGGTGAAGGACAAAGGCCGCGACATCGCGATCCTGCGCACGATGGGCGCCTCGCGGGGCATGATCCTCAGAATTTTCATGCTGTCGGGGGCGAGCATCGGCATTGTCGGCACGCTGCTCGGCTATCTGCTCGGCCTCGTCATCACGATGAATTTGGAGGCGATCCGGGAATTCTTGCAGCGCGTTCTCCATGTCGAGCTATTCAACGCGGAATTCTATTTCTTCACCCGGATCCCGGCGCATATCGACCATGGCGAGGTGACCGCGGTTGTCGTCATGGCCTTGACGCTGTCGTTTATCGCCACGCTCTACCCGTCCTGGCGCGCGGCGCGGCTCGATCCAGTCGAAGGGCTACGCTACGAATGACCGAGTCGGAGCTGGTGCTGAGCGGAGTGCGCAAGGTATTTCATCAGGGCGGCGTCGAGCTTGTCGTGCTCAACGACCTCGACCTCGAATTGCGGCCGGGCGAGCTGGTGGCGTTGGTCGGCCCGTCGGGCGCGGGAAAGTCGACGCTCCTGCACGTTGCCGGGCTGCTCGAACGGCCGACCGCTGGCGACGTACGGATCAGCGGCGAGGCGTGCGGCGCGCTTTCCGACGAGCGGCGCACTCAGCTGCGCCGTGCGACGCTCGGCTTCGTCTATCAATTCCACCATCTGCTGCCCGAGTTCTCCGCGCTCGAAAACGTGATGATCCCGCAGATGATCGCCGGCGTCGCGCGTGGCGCGGCGCGTGACAAGGCCGCCGGGTTGCTGCGTCGGGTGGGGCTTGGCGAGCGCCTCGGCCATCGCCCGGCGCGCCTCTCGGGCGGCGAGCAGCAGCGCGTCGCGATCGTCCGCGCGCTCGCCAACGACCCCAAGGTGCTGCTTGCCGACGAGCCGACCGGCAATCTCGACCACGCGACGGCGGAAGGGGTGATGGACACGCTGATCGAGGTTACGCGTGCCACCGGCCTTGCGGTGCTGATCGCGACGCATAATCTCGATCTCGCGCGCCGCCTCGACCGCATCGTCACGCTCGAAGACGGGCGGCTGAAGGCTGTCACCTGATCGAGGGGCGCTCTTCCGAGTCGCTGCCGAAAACTCGCGGGGTCGGACATTTTCAGTGTTGTCGTTGGCGGATTTGTTGGAGCCGCGCGCCGTGGCTGATTTCACCGCGACGGCGTGCCATGCTGCGGATACGCCTCAAATAAAGGAAGCCGATGCCGCTCGCCGACTTTATCCATCTGCGCGTCCACACCGCCTACTCGCTGTCGGCCGGGGCGATCAAGATCAAGGAGTTGGTCGGGCTCTGCAAAGCCAACCGGATGCCGGCGGTGGCGATCACCGACAGTGGCAACCTGTTCGGCGCGCTCGAGTTCGCGACGGCCTGCGCGAGCGAGGGAATACAGCCGATCATCGGTTGCGAGATCGCACTCTTCGCGCATGAGATGGGAGACGCAACGCGAGCGCAGCGCGAGCCTGAGCGCATCGTCGTGCTGGTGCAGAGCGAGGCCGGTTATCGCAACCTGCTGAACCTGGTGAGTCGCTCGTTCTTGGAGAGTGATGCGGGGGCAGAGCCGGCGATCACGCTCGCCGATCTCACCGCTAACAGCGCGGGCCTCTTGTGCCTCACGGGCGGCGCAAAGGGGCCACTCGGCCGGCTCATCGCCGACGGCCAGGATGTCGCCGCCGGCATCCTGCTCGATGCGCTCAAGGACGCCTTTCCGGGCCGGCTTTATATCGAGCTCACGCGCCATGGCATGCCCGAGGAGGCGCGCACCGAGAACGGCTTCGTCGACCTCGCCTATAAGCACGATCTGCCACTGGTCGCGACCAACGACGCTTACTTCCCCGGCCGCGACTATTACGAGGCGCACGATGCGCTCTTGTGTATCGCGCAAGGCAAGGTTGTCGACGACAACGACCGCTCCAGGCTGACCCCGGATCATTTCTTTCGTCCCGCCGCCGAGATGCGGACGCTGTTCGCCGACCTGCCCGAAGCCAGCGACAACACGCTGGTGATCGCGCGACGTTGCGCCTTTATGCCGACGTTGCAGGCGCCGATCCTGCCGGCCTTTCCGACGGCGCAGGGCGTAGACGAAACGGCCGCCTTGCGGCAAGCGGCGGCGGACGGGCTTGCCCAGCGGCTCGCGGCGCTTGGCCTCGACGACGAGGCGGCCCGGCCCTATCGCGAGCGGCTCGACTTCGAGCTCGGCACGATCATCCAGATGGGATTTGCCGGGTACTTCCTGATCGTCGCCGACTTTATCCAGTGGGCGAAGCGGCAGGGCATTCCGGTCGGACCGGGGCGCGGTTCCGGTGCCGGCTCGGTCGTCGCCTGGTCGCTAACGATCACTGATCTCGACCCGCTGCGCTTCAGCCTGCTGTTCGAGCGCTTCCTCAATCCCGAACGCGTGTCGATGCCCGATTTCGACATCGATTTTTGCCAGGACCGGCGCGACGAGGTCATCCGCTACGTCCAGGAAAAGTACGGCCGCGACCGGGTCGCCCAGATCATCACCTTCGGCAAGCTGCAGGCGCGCGCGGTGCTGCGCGATGTCGGCCGTGTGCTCGGCATGCCGTATGGTCAGGTCGACCGGCTCTGCAAGCTGGTGCCGAACAACCCGGCCAACCCGATCACCCTCGACAAGGCGATCGCCGCCGAGCCGGTACTGCAGCAACAGCGCGACAGCGACGAGCAGGTCGCGCGTCTGATGCGCATCGCGCTGAAGCTCGAAGGGCTTTACCGCCACGCCTCGACCCACGCCGCTGGGGTGGTGATTGGCGACCGGCCGCTCGCCGAGCTGGTGCCGCTCTACCGCGACCCGCGCTCCGACATGCCGGCGACCCAGTTCAACATGAAATGGGTCGAGCCGGCGGGTCTCGTCAAATTCGACTTCCTCGGCCTCAAGACGCTGACCGTGCTGGCGCGCTGCACCGAGCTTCTGGCGGCGCGCGGCGTGAGCCTCGATCTGCCGAACCTGCCGCTCGACGACCGCCCGACCTTCGACCTTTTGACCCGCGCCGACACGGTCGGGGTGTTCCAGGTTGAAAGCGCCGGCTGCCGCGACATGCTCAAGAAGCTCAAGCCCGACCGCTTCGAGGATATCATTGCCGCCAACGCGCTTTACCGTCCGGGGCCGATGGAGAACATCCCGCGCTACATCGCGGTCAAGCACGGCCAGGAAGAGCCCGACTATTTGCATCCCAAGATCGAGGGGATCCTCACGGAGACCCACGGGATCATGATCTATCAAGAGCAGGTCATGCAGATCGCCCAGGTGCTGGCCGGCTACACGCTCGGCGGTGCCGATCTGCTGCGCCGCGCGATGGGCAAGAAGATCAAGGCCGAGATGGACGCCCAGCAGGAGCTGTTTGTCAAAGGCGCGATGGAGCGCGGGGTCGACAAGCGCCGTGCCGAGCTGATCTTCGACCAGATGGCGAGGTTTGCCGGCTACGGCTTCAACAAGTCGCACGCCGCGGCCTATGCACTGGTCACGTACCAGACCGCGTATCTCAAGGCCAATTACCCGGTTGAGTTCCTCGCCGCGTCGATGACGCTCGACATGGGCAATACCGACAAGCTCAATCAGTTTCGCGCCGAGCTGGGCCGGCTCGGCATCGCCCTCTTGCCGCCCGACATCAACCGGTCGGAGGTCGAGTTCGCGGTTGAAACCGACCCCAAGATCGGCAACCCGGCGATCCGCTACGCCCTGGCGGCGGTAAAAGGGGTCGGCGCACAGGCGATGCGCGATCTCGTCGCCGAGCGCGCGGCGAACGGCGCTTTCAAGGATCTGTTCGATTTCGCCCGCCGGCTCGACGCCAGGAGCTTCAACCGGCGGCAATTCGAGAGCCTGGTCAAGGCGGGCGCCTTCGCCGCGTTGAACCCGAACCGCGCGCAATCACTGGCCGCGATCGATCTGTTGCTGCGTCAGGCGAGCCTTGCCGCCGAGGAACGCACGAGCAAACAAGAGAGCCTGTTCGGCGGCGCCGACTCAACCTTCGCCGAGCGTCCCAAGCTGCCGGTCGTCGAGGACTGGCCCGCCGTCGAAAAGCTCCAGCACGAGTTTGATGCGATCGGCTTCTACCTGTCGGCGCACCCGCTCGATCCCTACGGCAAGAGCCTGGAGCGCGCCGGGATTCTCAGCTTTGGCGATCTGCCGGCGGCGCTGGCGGCGCATAGTGCGACCCGCTTCCGCCTCGCCGGTATCGTCGTCGGCAAAAAGGAGCGCACCTCGGCGCGCGGCAACCGTTTCGCCTTTGTGCAGCTCTCCGACACCAGCGGCGTCTTCGAGATCACTGTGTTCTCCGACGTGCTCGGTCCATCGCGTGAGTTGCTCGACGGCGGGCAGCCGCTGATCGTCACCGTCGATGTGCGCAGCGAAGAGCAAAGTCTCCGCCTCACCGCGCAGCGCATCGAGCCGCTCGACAAGGTGGTGGCGCACGCCGCGGCCGGGATGAAGGTGTTTATCGGCGCCGAGGAGGCGTTGACGCGGCTGAAGGGCCTCTTCCAGCGCGAGGCCGTCGGTGGCCGCGGCCGGGTGACAGTGGTGCTCGACCTGCCGGATCGGGAGGTCGAGATCGCGCTGCCCGGCGGCTTCCGTGTCGACCCGCGTATCCGCGCTGCGGTCAAATCGCTCCCCGGCATCGTCGACGTCCACGATATCTGACGGCCGCTTGACATAACTGCGGCTTGCCAAATCGCGCGGCAGCCCTTACGTAAGCGCCCTTGAAACCTCACGCAGGATCGCGGCGCCGTCGGTGACGGCGTTCGCTCCGGTGCCAGTCGAGACTGGTTACTCCTGCGGCGGCAGAACCGGAAAAGGATTTGACGATGGCTCTTCCCGAGTACTCGATGCGCCAGCTGTTGGAGGCCGGCGTTCATTTCGGCCACCATACCAGGCGCTGGAACCCGAAGATGGCGCCGTACATCTTTGGCGTCCGCAACGGCATCCACATCATCGACCTCGAACAGACCGTCCCGCTCTTGCATCAGGGACTGGAGGCGGTGCGCGATGTCGTGGCCGGCGGCGGCCGGGTGCTGCTCGTCGGCACCAAGCGCCAGGCGCAGGAGGCGATCGCGGAGGCTGCAAAGCGCTGCGGCCAGTACTACGTCAACCACCGCTGGCTCGGCGGGATGCTGACGAATTTCAAGACCATATCGCAATCCATCAAGAGATTGCGCGAGGTCGAGGAACGGGTCGCGCAAGAGAACACTGGGCTCACCAAGCGCGAGATTCTGGAGCTTACCCGCGACCACGACAAGCTCGATCGCGCGCTCGGCGGCATCAAGGATATGGGCGGGCTGCCCGACATCATCGTCATCATCGACACCAACAAGGAGGCGATCGCGGTCGCCGAGGCGAACACGCTGCGCATCCCGGTGGTTGCGGTTCTGGATTCCAACTCGTCGCCGGACGGGATCGCCTATCCGATCCCCGGTAACGATGATGCCATGCGGGCGATTCATCTTTACTGCGATCTGTTCGCGGGCGCGGTGTTGGATGGTCTTCAGGCCGAGCTTGCCGCTTCGGGCATCGACGTTGGCGCCCGCGCTCAGCTGGCCGAGGAGCCGGCGATGAATGGCGCCGATGAGGACGAGGAGCTGGCCCCGGTGACGATGGCCGACGCGGTCGCGTCAGAGGAAGTCGCGGGAGATGACGCCGCGGAGGGAGAAGCGGCCAGCGCCTGAGGTGCCTGACCTGAACGAGAGGATACTGCGATGGCGGAGATCACGGCCGGGCTGGTCAAGGAATTGCGCGACAAGACCGGCGCCGGGATGATGGATTGCAAGCGCGCGCTGGGCGATACCGGCGGCGATATCGAGGCTGCCGTCGATTGGCTGCGCAAAAAAGGGCTCGCCGCGGCGGCGAAGAAAGCCGGGCGGGTGGCCGCCGAAGGGCTTATCGGGGTCGCGACGGGCGATAAGGCCGGAGCGGTGGTCGAGGTCAATTCCGAAACTGATTTCGTCGCCCGCAACGAGCTGTTCCAGGATTTCGTGCGACGGGTCGCCCAGCTCGCGGTCACCGCCGACCGCGACAGCGACGCGCTGAAGGCGGCGTCTTTCGCCGGCAACGGCAAGACCGTGGAGGGCGAACTCACCGATCTCATCGGCCGCATTGGCGAGAACCTGGTGCTGCGCCGTGTGGCGCGTCTCGCAGTCGGCCGGGGCCATGTCGCGTCCTATGTGCACAACGTCGTCTCCCCCGGCCTCGGCAAGATCGGTGTGCTGGTGGCGCTCGAATCGGCGGCGGGCGAGAATGTGCTGGCGCCTTTGGGGCGACAGCTGGCGATGCATGTCGCCGCCGCGAACCCGCAATATCTCGACCAGAGCTCGGTGCCGGCGGTGGCCCTCGACCGCGAGCGCGCGGTGTTGCGCGACCAAGCGGGGTCGACTGGCAAGTCGGCCGATATCGTCAACAAGATGGTCGAAGGACGGCTGCGCAAGTTCTACGAGGACACGGTGCTACTCGATCAGGTCTTTGTCATCGACGGCGAGAGCCGTGTCGGAAAGGTCGTCGAGGAAGCGGCGCAATCCGCCGGCACGCCCATCAAGATCGCGGCCTTTATCCGCTTCGTGCTGGGCGAGGGCATCGACCGGCCGACCACCGACCTCGCCGCCGAGGTGGCGGCGCAGCTAGCGCACTAAAGCTAGAGCGCCGCACCGGCATTGAAAGCCGGTGCGAGCGCGCGTGTTTCGTGTATCTTGTGCGGGCTCGCGAGACGGGCGCCCAAGCCATATGAGCTAGGCTCATGCCACCCGATCTCAAATACCGCCGTGTGCTGTTGAAAATTTCCGGCGAAGCGCTGATGGGCGAGCGCGACTACGGCCTCGACCCGGACGTGGTGGCGCGCATCGCCGACGAGGTCGCATCGGTTCACGCGCTCGGCGTCGAGGTTTGCGTGGTGATCGGCGGCGGCAACATATTCCGCGGCATTCAGGGCGCGGCGGTCGGCATGGAGCGCGCCTCGGCCGATTATATGGGCATGCTCGCGACCGTCATAAACTCGCTGGCGATGCAGAACGCGCTCGAGGGCAAGGGCATCGCGACCCGCGTGCAATCGGCGATCTCGATGCAGTCGATCTGCGAGCCTTACATTCGCCGCCGTGCGATTCGGCATTTGGAAAAAGGCCGCGTCGTGATCTTCGGCGCGGGAACCGGCAATCCGTTTTTCACCACCGACACGGCGGCCGCGCTGCGCGCTTCGGAGATGGGCTGCGACGCGCTCCTCAAGGCAACCAAGGTCGATGGCGTCTACGATGCCGACCCGCACCGGGTGGCGGGCGCCAAGCGATTTGACCATCTGAGCTATCACGACGTGCTGGCGCGCGATCTGCAGGTCATGGACGCGGCGGCGGTGTCGCTCGCGCGCGAGAATCGCATTCCCATCCTCGTCTTCTCGATCTTCGAAAGCGGCGGGTTCGCCGATGTGGTGCAAGGCAAAGGCCGCTTTACGATCGTCGAGGACGCCGCCTAAAAATAGCCTAAAACGACAAGCAACACGGGGGCAAATCAGGGAACCTGGCCATGGCAGACGATGCATTGTTAAAAGACGTCCAGCGACGCATGGATGGCGCGCTCGACGCGCTGCGCAAGGAATTCGGCGGGCTGCGAACCGGTCGCGCCTCGGCGAGCCTGTTAGAGCCGGTGACGGTCGATGCCTATGGCAGCACCTTGCCGCTCAACCAGGTCGCCAATATCAACGTACCCGAACCGCGCCTCATCACGGTCAATGTCTGGGACCGCGGCATGGTCAAGGCGGTCGACAAGGCGATCCGTGAGGCCGGGCTTGGCCTCAACCCGCAAACCGAGGGCCAGACCATCCGCGTGCCAATCCCCGACCTCAACGAGGAGCGGCGGCGCGAATTGACCAAAGTCGCGGCGAAATACGCCGAGGCGACGCGCGTCGCGGTGCGCAATGTGCGGCGCGACGGGATCGAGACGCTGCGCAAGCAAGAAAAGGACGGCGACATCTCCCAGGACGAGCAGAAAAAGCTCGAACGCGACATCCAGCACCTGACCGACGAGCACATTAAGCGGGTCGATGAGACGCTGGCCCAGAAGGACAAGGAAATTCTTCAGGTCTGAATGACGGACGGGTCTTCGCCGCGCGCGCAACCGCGCCACATCGCGATCATCATGGACGGCAACGGCCGCTGGGCGCAGGCCCGTGGCCTGCCGCGCATCGCCGGTCACCGGCGCGGCGCGGAAGCGGTGCGGCGCACGCTGACGGCGGCCGGAGAACTCGGCGTACCCTACCTGACGCTGTTCGGCTTCTCGTCGGAAAACTGGAAGCGACCGCTCGAAGAGGTCGACGATCTGATGGGGCTGTTGCGCCATTACCTGCGCGGCGAGATCGCTGAACTGCATCGCAACGGTGTGCGTCTTCGGGTGATCGGCGAGCGCGGCCGGCTCGCGTCCGACATCGTTACCCTGATCGAAAATGCGGAGACGCTGACCCGCGACAATGGCGGGGTCAATCTGACGATCGCGCTCAGCTACGGCGGGCGCGCCGAGATCATCACTGCGATGCGCACGCTCGCCGAAAAGGCGGTCGCCGGCGAACTCGCGCCAGAGGCAATCGATGAAGCGATCGTCACCCGGAATCTTTTCACCGCCGACCTCCCCGATCCTGATCTCTTGATCCGCACCAGCGGCGAGCAGCGCATCAGCAACTTCCTGCTGTGGCAATGCGCCTATGCCGAGCTGGTCTTCACCAAGACGCTGTGGCCCGATTTCGGCCGTGCCGATCTTGAGCAGGCGATTGCCGATTACGGCGGTCGCGAGCGGCGCTACGGGGCGTCGGTTGGCACCCGCTGAGGCGGGGTCGCTACGGCTGCGGGTCCTGTCGGCACTGGTGCTCGCGCCGCTGCCGATCGCCGCAATCTGGTTCGGCGGGCCGCTCCTTCCGATCCTTACCGTCCTTGCCGCGACCGTGATGGCCTGGGAATGGGGGAGGTTGTGCGGCGGCGGACACGCGGGCGCGGCGGCCCCGGTGCTGATCGTCACGATCGCCATCGCCGTGGTCTCCGCTTCACTGTGGGGGATCGGGGTGGGCGTGCTGTTGACGCTCACGGGAGCGCTGGTCGTCTGGCAACTCGCTCAACATCATCGCGCGGCCGCACCGTTGTGGCTCGCCGCCGGCAGTCTTTGGGTGGCGCTGCCCTGCATCATCCTTTTGTGGCTCATACAGAGCGGCAATGCGGGCCGCGGCACGCTATTCTGGGTGTTCGCGGTGGTGTGGGCGACGGATATTGGCGCTTATGCGATTGGTCGACGGGTCGGCGGGCCGCTCCTCGCGCCCAAATGGAGCCCGCGCAAGACCTGGGCGGGGCTCGTCGGCGGCATAGCCTGCGCGGCGCTCGCCGGAGGGGCCATGGCTGGGGTGCTCGGCGCGACCTCGGTGCTACCGCTGGTGCTGGTGAGCGCGGGGCTTGCGATTGTCGAACAGTTCGGCGATCTTGCGGAATCCGTGGCCAAGCGAAGGTTTGGCGTGAAAGACGCGAGCGGCCTTATCCCGGGACACGGTGGTCTGCTTGACCGGCTCGACGGTTTGCTGGCGGTGATCCCGGCCGTGGCTTTGCTGACCCTCTTCGGTGGTGGAAGCGTGCTGACATGGCGTTGACGGCGTTGAGCCGCGTGGAAAGCGCGACCGATAGCGCCCCGGC
>DATHCK010000182.1:0-10960 GCA_035319545.1 Allostellaceae bacterium
CCGCACCGGCGTCACCTTTCAGGACGGGTCGCCGCTCACCGCCGCCGACGTCGCCGCCAGCTGGAACGAGATTACCTTTCCGCCCGAAGGCGTGATCAGTGCCCGCGGCAGCAACTACCGCGATCTGATCGAGAAGATCGAGGCGCCCGATGCGACCACCGTCGTCTTCCACCTCAAATTCGCGACGAGCGCGATCCTGCCCGCGCTCGCCGACCCGTTCGCCTACGTCTATGAGAAGAAGATCCTCGACGACCCGGCGAAGGGCCCGCACTGGTACGAAAAGAACGTCATGGGTTCCGGCCCGTTCAATTTCGTCAGCTACGATGTCGGCCAGACCATCAAGGGCACGCGCAACCCCAGTTACTACGTGAAGGGGCTGCCCTATCTCGACAACATCGTCGGCGTCTACGCGCCAAAGGAGGCGACCCGCGTGGCGGCGATCCGCTCCGACCAGGCGGCGATGGAGTTTCGCGGTCTGCCGCCCTCGGCGGCCGACGAGCTGAAAAAGGACCTGGGCGACCAGATCACCGTCCAGGAAAGCGATTGGAACTGCGGCAGCGACCTGTTCTTCAACGAAAAGAAGCCGCCCTTCGACGACCCGCGCGTGCGCCGCGCACTATCGCTGGCGATTGATCGCTGGGGCGGCTCCGAGGCGCTGTCGAAGATCGCCGTCGTCAAGACTGTCGGCGGCATCGTCTTCCCGGGCTCGCCGCTCGCCGCGACCAAGGACGAGCTCCAGCAAATGGCCGGGTTCTGGCCCGACATCGAGAAGTCGCGCGGCGAGGCAAAACGCCTTTTGCACGAGGCCGGCGCCGACAATCTGAGCTTCGAGCTCCTCAACCGCGATGTCGACCAGCCCTACAAATATGTCGGCATCTGGCTGGTCGATCAGTGGTCGAAGATCGGCGTCAAGGTCACGCAGAAGGTGGTGCCGACCGGGCCGTGGTTCGCCGCGATGCGCTCAGGCGATTTCGCGGTCGTGCACTACCCGATCTGCCACAGCATCGTGAACCCGGTGCTCGACGTGCAGCCCTATCTGCCGGGCAGCCAGGAAAACATGGGTGGCGCGGCGGACCCCAAATCGACCGAGCTCTACGAAACCGTGCTGCACGAAACCGATCCCGCCAAGCAGCATGCCGACATGGTCGAGTTCGAGAAATACATCATGGACACCGCGGCGCATGCGACCGAGGTGATCTGGTGGAACCGGATCCTGCCGTATCGCTCGTATGTGAAAGGCTTCAAGATCAGCCCGAGCCATTACATCAACATGGATATGGCGACGATCTGGCTGGATAAGTGATGCGGCAACGACGATGCGTCCTTCGACGCCTTGCTGCGCGAATCACCTCAGGATGAGGGCGGCAAGAGGATGGCATAAGGATAAATCCTCATCCTGAGGTGCGGAGCGAAGCGGAGCCTCGAAGGACGCTGGACAGCCGACCCAAAAAAATCGACGGAACAGGGAGGACGCGAGATGGGCTGGTGGGAGTTGCGGCCGGCGGTCACCGCTGCCGCCTTCGTTCTGCTATTGCTCGGACCCGCGCTCGCCGACGAGCCCAAGCGCGGCGGGACACTTGTCTACATGATTCCGGCCGACGCGCCGCCGAGCTTTGACGGGCATAAGGAAAGCACCTTCGCGACGGTGCACGGCTTCGCGCCGTTCTACAGTCTTCTCGTCCGCATCAATCCGGAGAACCCGTCCTCGACGACCGACATCGTCTGCGACCTCTGCACCACGATGGAACCGAGCGACGGCGGCAAGACCTGGACCTTCAAGATCCGCCAGGGCGTCAAATTCCATGACGGCTCGCCGCTCACCGCCGCCGACATCGCCGCGAGCTTTAATGAGATCATCTTCCCGCCGCCGGGCGTGTTGAGCGCCCGCGTCAGCAATTATCTGATGGTCGACAAGATCGAGGCGACCGATCCCGCGACCGTCGTCTTCCGCCTCAAATTCCCGACGGGCGCGTTTCTGCCGGCGATCGCCAGCCCGTTCAACTGGGTCTACGAAAAGGCAATCCTCGACAAGGACCCGCATTGGTACGAGACGAATGTGATGGGCACTGGCCCCTTCAAGTTCGTCCATTACGAGACTGGGCAGTCGGTCACTGGCGAGCGCAACCCCAGCTACTACGACCCGAACCTGCCCTATCTCGACGGGTTTACCGGCATCTACGCCGACAAGCAGGCGACGCGGGTCGATGCGATCCGCGGCGACCGCGCGGCGATCGAGTTTCGCGGCATGCCGCCTTCGGCGCGCGACGAGCTGAAAACCGCGCTCGGCGACCAGATCGCGGTGCAGGAAGGCGACTGGGATGTCGGCAGCGCGATCACCGCCAACCACCAGAAAAAACCTTTTGATGATCCGCGCGTGCGCCGCGCGCTAACCCTGGCGGTCGATCGCTGGGGTGAGGCGCCATCGCTCAGCAAGATCGCGATCGTCCAGACCGTCGGTGGCCTCGTCTATCCCGGCTCGCCGCTCGCCGCGACCAAGGAGGAATTGCAGCAGCTCGCCGGCTACTGGCCCGACATCGAAAAATCACGCGCCGAGGCGCGGCGGCTCTTGAAGGAGGCCGGTGCCGAGGGGCTCTCCTTCGAACTCCTGAACCGCAATGTCGACCAGCCCTATAAATACGTCGCGACCTGGCTCATCGACCAGTGGAGCAAGATCGGCCTGCGCGTGACGCAAAAAGTCGTGCCGACCGGCCCGTGGTTCGACAACATGCGCAATGGCAATTTCGACGTCGTTGTCGAGGCGCCCGGCTACGGCATCGTCAACCCGCTGATGGACATTCAGAAATTCCTGCCCGCCTCGGTCGATGCGGAAAACTACGCGCGCTACGAGGACGCGAAGGCCGTCGCGCTCTATGACGCGATGTTGCGCGAGCCCGATCCCCAGAAGCAGCGCGCCGAGATGCGCGATTTCGAGACATACATGCTCGACACCGAGGCGCATGCGATGTGGGTGCTATGGTGGCACCGCATCGTGCCCTACCGCGCCTATGTGAAAGACTTCCGGATCGCGCCGACGCACTTCATCAACCAGGACCTGGCAAGGCTCTGGCTCGACAAGTGAAGCATTGCCGAGGGGGCGTCCTTCAAGACGCGCCTAATGGCGCTCCTCAGGAGAACGAGGTTGTGCTCATGGCATCCTGAAAATCCGTCACCCTGAGGTGCGGAGCGAAGCGGAGTCTCGAAGGACGCAAGACGGCTAATCCATAATAGTTCGGACAAGGAGAGGCGATATGAAAAGAACCTTGTGGTCGGCCGTGCTGCTGGGGGTCGTGTCATGTCTGCCAGCTCAAGCCGACGAGACCCCGAAGCGCGGCGGCACGCTCGTCTACATGATCCCCGCCGATGCGCCGCCGAGCTTCGACGCGCAGCGCGAGGAAACCTACGCGACGATCCACGCCGCGGCGCCATTCTACTCGACCCTTATCCGCGCTAACCCGATGGCCCCGGGTTCGCCCGACATGGTCTGCGACCTCTGCACCGAAATGCCGGCGCCGACCGATAACGGCACCACCTACACCTTCAAGATCCGCACCGGCGTCAAGTTCGCCGACGGGTCGACCCTCACCGCCGATGACGTCGCGGCGTCGTGGAACAAGATCATCTTCCCGCCCGAGGGCGAAATCAGCCCGCGGCAGAGCACCTTTCTGATGGTCGACAAGGTCGAGGCGACCGACCCGCAGACGGTCGTCTTCCACCTCAAATTCGCCACCGACGCGTTCATCCCGGCGCTCGCCGACCCCTATGCCTGGATTTATTCGAAAGCCAAGCTCGATCAGGACATTCACTGGTACGAAAAGAACATCGACGGCACCGGCCCCTTCAAATTCGTCAGTTACGAGACCGGCCAGTCGATCGAGGGCGTGCGCAACCCCGATTATTTCCGCCCCAACCTGCCTTATCTCGACGGGTTCAAGGGTATCTTCGCCGACAAGCAGGTGACCCGCGTCGAGGCGATCAAGAGCGGCCAAGCGGCGATTGAGTTCCGCGGCTTTCCGCCGACCGTCCGCGACGAGCTGAAGAGCGCGCTGGGCAACGACCTCGCGGTGCAGGAAGACGATTGGAATTGTGGCGGGCTGATCACCCCCAACCACGCGAGAAAGCCCTTTGACGATCCGCGCGTGCGCCGCGCGCTGACCCTGGCGCTCGACCGCTGGCACACCGCGCCCGAGCTCGCGAAAATCGCGCTGGTGCGCACCGTCGGCGGCCTCACCTTCCCCGGCTCACCGCTGGCGCCGACCAAGGAACAGCTCGAGCAGGTCGCCGGCTACTGGCCCGATATCGAGAAGTCGCGCGCGGAGGCCCGTCGTCTCTTGAAGGAAGCCGGTCAGGAAAACCTCAGCTTCACGCTGCTCAACCGCTCAACCGACCAGCCCTACAAATATTACGGCATCTGGGCGGTCGACGACTGGAGCAAGGTCGGCATCCACGTGACGCAGCGCGTGCTGCCGGTTGGCCCGTGGTTCGAGGCGCAGCGCAGCGGCGATTTCGACGTCACCGTCGAGGGCAACTGCCAGAACGTCGTCAACCCGCTCGCCGATGTCGGCAAATACCTGCCGCACACGATCTCGTCGGGCAATTACGGGAATTTCGAGGACCAGCACGAGATCGACCTCTACGAGGACATGCTGCGCGAGCTCGACAAGGAAAAGCAGAAGCAGAAGATCCTCGCCTTCAACAAATACGTGCTCGACGAGCAGGCGCACGGCATCTTCCTCTTATGGTGGCGCCGGATCGTGCCCTACCACGCCTATGTCAAGGGCTGGAAGATCGGCCCCAGCCACTACGTGAACCAGGACCTCGGCACGGTGTGGCTCGACCAGTAAAGAGCTTGTGATGGCGCGGCGGCGAACTTCGTGCGATACCGCGCGCAACAGATGCGCCGGGGAGAGACGAGCCTAGATCGATGCACCGCTACATCATAAGCCGCTTGCTGCTGGTGATCCCGACGCTGATCGGCGCCGCGTTGCTGGTTTACACCCTGATGCGGCTGATACCGGGCGACATCTGTCTGGTGCGGTTGGGTTCAGGCGGCACGAGCATTTCCGCCTCGGCGCTCGCGGCCTGCCATGCCGAGCTGGGGCTCGATTCGCCGTTCGGCATCACGATCGCCGCCATGCCGACGATCCACCTCTACTGGTTTACGATCGCGGCCGACATGTACTGGCCGGTGGTGCGCGGCGTGCTTGGGTTCATCCAGTATCTCTGGGGTCTGGCGCGGTTCGACTTCGGCATCTCGATGTGGTCGGGAAAGCCGGTGATCCAGGAGATCGCGACCCGCTTCCCCGTCTCGCTCGAGGTCGCCGTGCTGGCGACGATCATCGCGGTGTCTATCGCGATCCCCTTGGGCACGATCTCGGCGCTGAAGCAGAACACCTGGATCGACCTGGTGGTGCGCACATTCTCGATCGCCGGGATCGCGACGCCGGCTTTCTGGCTCGGCATCTTGTCGATCCTTTTCGTGCTCGACATTTCGCAGGCGATCACCGGCCACCCGTGGATGCCGTCGATCGATTACGTGCCTTTGTGGAAAGACCCGCTCCGTAACCTTTCGATCGTGATGCTGCCGGCGATCACTGTCGGCTATCGCTATGCCGCAGTGTCGATGCGGATGACCCGCTCGGCGATGCTCGAGGTGCTGCGCGAGGACTACATCCGCACCGCGCGGGCCAAGGGGCTCCTCGAAAAGATCATCATCAACCGCCATGCACTGAAGAATGCGCTGCTGCCGGTGGTGACCGTGATCGGCCTCGAATTCGCGTTCCTGATCGGCGGGCTTGTCGTCACCGAGCAGGTATTCAACCTCAACGGCATCGGCCGGCTGATGGTGCTGTCGGTGCAGAACCAGGACTACACGCTGACCCAGGCGCTGGTCATGCTGGTCGTGACCATCGCGGTCATGAGCAACCTCGTGGTCGACCTGCTCTATGCCTGGCTCGACCCGCGCATCAGCCTGAAATAAGGGCGAGAGAGATGACCGACCTCACCCCAACCCAGGCCAATGCCGTCCTCGCCGACGACACCTATGTCGCGCCGCACGGCGTCTGGGCCGCGACGACCCGTTTCCTGCGCCGCCAGCCGATCGGCTCGATCGGCATCATCATTGTCGCCGTCTTCGGGCTCTGTGGGCTCTGCGCCGACTGGATCGCGCCCTACAACCCGACCGCCAACGATTTCGCGGCGATGACCGAGGCGCCGAGCTGGGCGCATTGGCTCGGCACCGACCAGCTCGGCCGCGACATCCTCTCACGCATCCTGTTCGGCGCGCGCACCGCGTTTCTCGTCGGCATCACCTCGGCCGCGGTCGGCGGCTTCAGCGGGTTGATCCTCGGCGTCGGCAGCGCCTATTTCGGTGGGCGGATCGACCTCATCCTTCAGCGGATTAACGACATCATCATGTCGTTCCCGCTCATCATCATGGCGCTGGCGGTGGTGTCGATCTTCGGCACAGGGGTGCAGAACGTGATCATCGCGATCACCATTCCCCTGATCCCGCGTTGCCAGCGCGTGGTGCGCTCCTCGGCCTTGGCGATCCGCACCGTGCCCTATGTCGACGCGGCGCGCGCGCTCGGCTACAGCCACTCGCGGATCATCTTCGCGCACATGGTGCCGAACGTCGTGGCGCCGTTCCTCATCATGCTGACGAGCTTTGTCGGCCAGGCGATCCTCGCCGAGGCCTCGCTCTCCTATCTCGGCCTCGGGGTGCAGGAGCCGGTCGCCGCCTGGGGGCTGATGCTGCAGGGCGGCGCCGAGGAATACGCCTCGACCGCGCCGTGGATCGCGGTCTTCCCCGGCCTCGCGATCATGCTGACCGTGTTCGGCATCAACCTCTTCGGCGACGCCCTCAGAGACGTGCTCGACCCGAAACTGCGCGAGCGCTGATCTGCAGCGCGCATGTAGGGGGTTGGATGCGAGCGAAGCGGTTCGCGCTTCCCGCTAGTATTGCTCGCGGCGGTGCGTCATCCTCCGCGCATGGAACCCGCACCGGAGACAGCAGCGGCCACGGCGCCGTTGGCGGCTAACGAGGACACGCCGGGCGCGGCCACGCCGCTCGGCACCGTCGAAGACGAACTGGGCGAGGTCGGCCGCTCGCTTATCAGCATTGCGTTGTTGCGCGAAGGGCTGCACAGGCTCTCGAACTGGGCGCATGTCGGCGCTGCGATTTCGGCGGTCGCGACCGAGATCGTCAAGCCGGTAGCGTCATGGTGGCTGCTCGGCAGCGCGCTTGCCGTTTTCGTCTGTCTCGGGATCGCGGTCCGGCTCGGTAAGCTCGCCGCCAGAACCGTCGTCGCGGCCGGCGTTTTCGCCCTCGTCGTGGCGCTCTACACCCTGCTGGTCATGGCCGTCGAGTGGGCGACCGGCGACGCCACGCGCGACGCGATCCTCCAAGCGCTCGGCACCCAGGCAGAGCGCGCCGAAGCCCATCACCAGGAGGAGATGGCCGGCATCGCGGAGCTTAAGCGTCTGCAGATCGAGGCGGCCGGTGGTGGTGCGGCCTCGGTCAAGGCCATCGAGCAAATCCGCGACCTGTTGCGTCCGGGTAACCCCGAGATCGCCAGCATCGATGCCGACAAGCTTCCCGGGCTTGTCAAACGCATCATCGATGATTTGCAAAAACCCGCGGCGAACCCGAACGATTTCACCGGCGCGGTGAGTCGGGCGCTCGCCGAATCTCAGGACCGCGCCGCCAAGCTCGACTTCGCCGGTGCTGCGCAGGGTCTCGACGATGCCCTGGCCAAGGCGCAAGCGGATAATCAGGACCGCGCGCGCGAGTATGCCGCTCTTCTCGCCGAGCGTGGGCGGGTGGCCAATCTGCAAGTCAAATATCGCGACGCCGCTAGGTACTACAATCAGGCCGCCGATGTCGTCGCCTTTGACCCGCATGCGGCATGGCAAAACAAACTTGCAGCGGCCGACGCGATCGAATCTCAGGGTGAAGAATTCGGCGACAATGGCGCGCTGGTCGAAGCCATCGAAGCCCACCGTTCGGCGCTGAACCTCGTGCCGCGCGAGCACGCGCCGCTCGATTGGGCGAAGACGCAGAACAATCTTGGCAAATCGTTGGAGATCCTGGGCGAGCGCGAGAGCGGCACCGCACGGCTGCAAGAGGCCGTCGCGGCGTACCGCGCGGCATTGGAGGAAGAGACCCGCGAGCGCGCGCCGCTCAATTGGGCCACGGCGCAGAACAATCTCGGCACCGCGCTGGAGACACTCGGCGAACGCGAGAGCGGCACTTCGCGGCTCGAAGAAGCGGTCGCGGCCTTCCACGCGGCATTGGAGGAAGAGACGCGCGAGCGCGCGCCGCTCGCCTGGGCGACTACGCAATGTAATCTCGGCAACGCGCTGACCACGCTTGGTGAACGCGAGAGTGGCACCGCGCGGCTCGAAGAAGCGGTCGCGGCCTTCCACGCGGCATTGGAGGAACAGACGCGCGAGCACGTGCCGCTCGATTGGGCGATGACGCAGAACAATCTCGGCGGCGCGCTGCTCACTCTCGGCGAGCGCGAGAGCGGCACCGCGCGGCTGGAAGAGGCCGTCGCGGCGTACCGCGCCGCGTTGGAGGTAGAGACGCGCGAGCGCTTGCCGCTCGATTGGGCGACGGCGCAAAACAATCTGGGTATTGCGCTGGCCCGGATCGGCGAGCGCGAGAGCGGCAACATTTGGTTCGAAGAAGCGGTCGCGGCATACCGCGCCGCATTGGAGGAACGGACGCGCGAGCGCGTGCCGCTCAACTGGGCCTCAACACAGAATAATCTCGGTAACGCTTTGGAGACTCTCGGTGAACGCGAGAACGGCACCGCGCGGCTGGAAGAAGCGATCGCGATTTTCCGCGCCGCATTGGAGGAACGAACGCGCGAGCGCGTGCCGCTTGACTGGGCTGCGACACAGGACAATCTCGGCATCGCGCTGAAGGCGCTCGGCGAGCGCGAGAGCGGCACGGCGCGACTGGAAGAGGCTGTCGCAGCGTTCCGCGCCGCTTTGGAAGAAGATACCCGCGAGCGCGTGCCGCTCGATTGGGCGGGTACGAAGAGCAATCTCGGCAACGCGCTGGGAACCCTCGGCAAACGCGAGAGCGGGACCGCGCGGCTCGAAGAAGCGGTCGCGACCCTCCGCGCGGCGTTGGAAGAACAGACGCGCGAGCGCGTGCCGCTCGATTGGGCGATGACGCAGAACAATCTCGGCACCGTGCTGACGGCGCGCGGCGAACGCGAGAACGACACGGCGCGCCTGGAAGAGGCCGTCGCAACCTTCCGCAAATCTTTGGAGGAACGGACGCGCGAGCGCGCCCCGTTCGACTGGGCGACGACGCAGATCAATCTCGGCGAAGCACTGGCGGCGCTCGGCGAACGCGAGAGCGGCACCGCGCGGTTGGAAGAGGCGGTTGCCTCCTACGACAACGCGCTCGAGATCCTCAAGGCGAACGGCTCGGAGTATTACATTTCGCGCGCACTGGCGAACCGTGACCGTGCCGTGGCGGCGCTAACGGAGCGGCACAAGCCCGATCCTGGGGCTACGCCAAATCGGTAGTCGCTACCGCGACCCATTTGATCCGCGGCGGAGGTCCTGCAGGTCGTGCACATCCTGGTCGGCCGGAATCTCGGGTGCCGTCGCCGCGTCGTCGTCGCGCGATGGCGGCGGTGCATAGCCGGTCGCCGGCGGGGTGAAGCCATTGCCCACCAGATCCTGCGGCGCGCCCGCACCTGGCGGCAGCTGCAGCGTGCCGAAGATCGGGGTCGGAGCAGAAGCGGTCTCCGGCGCGAAGAGCGGCGGCCCCGGCGGAGCCGACGTGTCGCTCGGCGCCGCAGAACTGGCGACCGGCGCGCCGGGAGCCCGCATCGCCACCTCGATCGGCAAGCCGCTGCGCCGCATGCCGGCCTGATCGACCGCATTCCAATCAACCGCCTGCGCGGCATCGCCGGCGGCGGCGTTGACGATGTCGCGCAGCCCGGCTGGCGGGTCGGGGGTCATCGCCGTCTCGGTGTCGATCTCGTCGGCCTGGTCCTTTGACGGATGCACCTCTACATAGAGTCCGGTTTGGATCCACGCCGCCGCCGACGGCTGGTCGATGACGCGCACCGGCGTCCCGAGCGCGACCGCGTTGAACAGCTTCTCGATGTCCTCGGGATAGAGGTGGATGCAGCCATGGCTGACATTCCGCCCGACCCCGTCGGGCTTGTTGGTGCCGTGGATCAGGTAGTTCTTCCAACCGAGCCGCAGCGCGAAATCGCCGAGCGGGTTGTCGGGGCCCGGTCCGACCCGGTCCGGCACGTCGGGGTTTTCCTCATGGATCGACGGCGGCGGGATCCAGACCGGGTTGGGCTCTTTCTTCACCACGGTCGTCGTGCTGTGCGGCGTGTCGAAGCCGATCGCGCCGATACCGATCGGATAGGTCTGCATCGCGCCATTGCGTGGGAAGTAATAGAGCCGTCGCTCGCCGAGATTGATGACGATGCCCTTACGCGGCCCGTCGGGCAGGATATAAACTGAAGGGATGAGCAGCGTCTTGCCGACCGGCGGCGTCCACGGCGCAACCGCCGGGTTGGCGGCAAGCATCTCGGTGTAGCCGATGTCGAACTTACGGGCGATGTCGGCAAGGTTGTCGCCCTGCTGGACGACATAGCTCTGCACCTGCCCGACCACCTGGGTCTCGGGACCGACTGCGAAGTCTGCGGCCGCCCCCGGCAGCGCCGACAGCAGGCCGGCGATCACCAGCGCACACCCGAGCACGCCCCGTGGCGAGGTCATCAACTCTTCCTCTCGCGGCCGCTTCGCAAGCCATCCCGCGCCAGACGCGCCGCGCCGGGATGGCTCGGGCGGCGATCCAGCCTATTTGTGCAGCGACCGCTGGTACATCGTGCTGGCCGCGACCTTGGCGGCCTGTGCGTCGCTTTCGGCCTGCTGCGCTAAAGCGTACGCGGCATTCGCGCGGTCCATTGCCTCGGCG
>DATHCK010000183.1:0-5351 GCA_035319545.1 Allostellaceae bacterium
CTCGACGTCATCCTCGACCATATCGACGATCTGCTGAACGACCAAAACCGTCAGGCCTTCTCGACGACGCTCACCAACGTGCAAAAGGTCAGCGCCGATCTCGCGCAGCATAGCGGCGAGATCTCCAGCAACGCCGCCGACGCGCTCAAGGCGGCGGCAAGTCTTTTCACCAATCTCGACAACGGCTTCTCACAGCCTGGCGGCCTCAAGGACCAGGCAATCGCCACGCTCGGCGATTTCGACCGGCTGGTGAAGGGGGTGTCCGACACCAACCGCGACATCCAAGTGACGCTGCACGACGCCCAGCCGGGCGTGAAGCACTTCAGCCAGCAGACGCTCGGCGACATCGACTCACTGATCGCCGAGGCCCGTCAATTCATTGCCGGGTTGGGGCGGCTTATTGCCCAGATCGAGCACGATCCGACCCGCCTGCTCTTTGGCGACCGCCGCGAAGGGTACCAGCCGAAATGATCAGAGACTTGCACCCGTTGCGGCATCGCGGGCTCGGCCCGGTGGTGGCTGCGTTGCTCGTGATCGTCCAAACGGGGTGCGCTGGCCTGTTCACCACGCCGCCGCGTCCGCTCTATCAGCTGTCCGCGCCGGGTGATGTTCCCCCCGGCCTGCCGCACACCAATGCGCAGATCGTTGTCGATGCGCCGTACGCCCCTGAAGGGTTGGAGCTGCGCCGGATCGCCGTGGTGCGTGCAAGCAACGCCATCGACTACCTCGCCGACGGCGACTGGGCCGACCGGACTCCCAACATGGTGCGCGCCGTGCTGGTCGAGGCCTTCGAGAACAGCAAGTCGGTCGCTGCGGTTGGTCCCGATTCGCTCGATCTGCGCGCCGATTTCGAGATCGAAGGTGACTTGCGGCACTTCGAGGCGGTCTATGATTCGCCGGCCGGCGGGGCTGGCGCGCCGACTGCGGTGGTGGCGCTGGCGATCAAGCTCGTCAAGGTGCCGGAACGCAAGATCCTGGCGCAGACCATGATCACCGCGCGGCAACCCGCGACGGCCAACGCGACTCCGGCGATCGTCACGGCGATGAACGAGGCCGTCGGGAGCGTCGCGAAGCAGGTGGTCGCCTGGACCCTCACCAACCCGGCCTTGTCGGCGTCGCGCAGATAGGTATCCTGAACCCGTTTCGTTCACCAAGACGTCAGGTGGCTGCGTGAATGGGTCGGGGCGCGCCGCGGCGGCCGCTGCGGTTATTCGGGGATGCCGAAGCGAGCTTGCGGGGCGCGGCAGCAATATCGCGCGAGAGGCGGTCGGGCGCGCCAGTGACATCGAGGATTGGCGGCATTATCCGCCAAGCGACGGCTACGACCTGATCAGCCACGCGCAGTACTTCTATCACCGCCATACGGCGGCGCCTGAACATGCGAGGGAGCACGGACATTTCCACCTGTTTCTGCGCGCCGAGGGGATGCCTTCGGGCGTGCAACCGCTCTTGCTGCCGGAAACGGCCATCGCGAGGGAGCACCTGCTGACCCCGCCGCAGGCGGCGCCGACCAAGCGCGGCGCGCGCGACGAGGTTTGCCATCTGATCGCGATCGCGATCGACCCGGCAGGCGAGCCGGCGCGGCTCTTCACGACAAACCGCTGGGTCACGGGCGAGACTTGGTATCGCGCCGACGACGTCATCCGCATGCTCGACCGGTTTTCGCTCGACGCGGCCGAGCCTGCGGGCTTCGTCAGCTTCTGGCTGGCCGCGATGGTGCGGCTCTATCGGTCGGAGATCGCGAACCTGCTGCGCGAGCGCGACGAAGCCGTCATGAACCCCATTCGCCGCCGCCGGCGGATTGATGTGTTCGAGGACCCGAAGCTCGAAATCACCTCAAGCCGCGGCATCGACCTCGAGGCGAAGCTCGCCGCCGTCGACCGTCTCGCCACGGAGACGACGATGATCCACCGGCCACATGCGCCGCCGCGCATTCCGCGCTTAGCCGAGGGCTGGGGCAGCTGAGCTTAGCCGGCCTTCGCGCGGGCCGGAAATTCCTGATGCATTTCCTCGAGACCGGCGGGATCCTGATGGATGATGATCTCCGCGTGCGGGTAGGCGTCGCGCAGCCGCGCTTCGACGCCGTCGGCGATCTCGTGGGCGCGGCGCAGCTCCATCGCTCCGTCCATTTCGAGATGCAGCTGGATGAACGCGTTTGGACCCGCCAGTCGGGTTTTCAGATCGTGCACTGCGGTCACCTCGGGCGCGGCCTCCGCGATAGCGCGGATGCGGGCGCGGTCGGTGTCCGGCATCTCGCGATCCATGAGCTGATCCATCGAAACGCGCAGCAGACGGATCGAGCCGTAAATGATCCACAGCCCGATCGCGCCGCCAAAGATCGGGTCGAGCAGCGGCGCCGCGAACAGCCGGTCGAGGACGAGGGCGACCAGCACGGCGGCATTCACCAGCAGGTCGCTGCGGAAATGCAGTTCGTCGGCGCCGATCGCCACCGATCTGGTAACTCGGACGACGTGGCGCTGATAGAGCACGAGCGCGCCGTCCACGGCGATCGATACGATCATCACGATAATGCCCAGCGTTGCCTGGCTGATCGGCGCGGGGATGATGATGCGATTGATCGCTTCGAAGGTGACGAGCAGCGCGCCGCCGGCGAGAAATCCCGCCTGACCGAGCGCGGCGAGCGGCTCGGCCTTGCCGTGACCGAAGCGGTGCTCGGGGTCGGCGGGCTCGGCGGCGTGGCGCACCGCGACGAGGTTCACCGCCGCGGCGACGATATCGAGCAACGAATCGACGAGGCTCGACAGCATCGCCACCGAGCCAGTCGCCAGCCACGCCGCAAATTTCAGCGCGATCAGAAATACCGAGACGACGACCGAGGCATAGGCCGCGCTGTTCCGCAGAAAGGCATGGCGAGGATCGAGGTTCACGGAGCGCGCGTCACGGGAATAGGCGCTCGCGGCGCCACCCCGCCTCACTGTGGACGAAGACCTGACGGTCGTGCAGCCGTGACGGCTGATCCTGCCAGAACTCGACCCGGTTCGGCACGAGGCGGAAACCCGACCAGAAATTCGGCCGCAGTATCGTGCTGCGATCGGCGAAACGACGGGTGAACATGTCGACCCGCTTTTCGAGCTGCTCGCGGCTTTCAAGCGGGCGCGACTGGTCGGATGCCCAGGCGGCGATTTGGCTGCCGCGCGGCCGACTCGCGAAATAGGCGTCCGCCTCGTCCTCGCTGACCTGCTCGGCGATGCCTTCGGCACGAACCTGGCGTTTGAGCGACTTCCAGTGAAAGCAGATCGCGGCGTTGGGATTGACAAAGAGCTCGCCCGATTTGCGGCTCTCAAGATTCGTATAGAAAACGAAGCCGCGCGCATCGATGCCTTTGAGCAGCACTGCGCGCAGCGATGGCACGCCATCCGCGGTCGCGGTGGCGAGCGTCATCGTCTCCGCCAGTTCCTCGCTATTCTCGGCCAGCGACAACCAGCGCTGGAACGTCGCAAAGGGCTCGCTGTCGGATATGTCTTCGATCGTCATGGCCGCTCAAATGGTCTCGCGGGGCGAATCTACAAGCGCGGCCGGGCGCCGCCAACAACCACCCTTGGGGCGCGTTTACCTATTCGGAGATTGTTGCAGGAGCCACCTCGATTGGCCGCGTTGTGCGGCTTCGTGTAGGATGGATGACCGCAGAACGGACAAAGGGCGCTCGCCCAGCACCCGCATATCGGAGCCGCCAATGAGCAACAAGAACGCGCTGATGGCCGGCAAGCGAGGCTTGGTGATGGGCGTCGCCAATGATCGCTCGCTCGCTTGGGGCATCGCCAAGGCGGCGAGCGATGCCGGGGCGACGCTCGCCTTCACCTATCAAGGCGAGGCGCTCGGCAGGCGCGTGCGGCCGCTCGCCGAAAGCCTGGAAAGCGACTTCCTGCTCGACGCCGACGTCACCTCGGAAGCGAGCCTCGACGCCGTGTTCGACGCGATCGGCGAGCGCTGGGGCGGGCTCGATTTCTTGGTGCACGGCATCGCCTTTTCCGACAAGGAGGAGCTGAAGGGACAATACCTCAACACGACGCGTGACAATTTCCTGCGCACGCTCGACATTTCGTGCTTCTCGTTCACCGATCTGTGCCGGCGCGCGGCGACGCTGATGCCCGAGGGCGGCAGCCTGTTGACGCTCACCTATGCCGGCGCCGAGCGTGTCATGCCGCACTACAACGTGATGGGGGTCGCCAAGGCGGCGCTCGAGGCGAGCGTCAAATACCTCGCGGTCGATCTTGGCGGGCGCAATATCCGGGTCAACGCGATCTCGGCCGGGCCGATCAAGACGCTGGCGTCGTCGGCAATCGGCGATTTCCGCTACATTCTCAAATGGAACGAGCTGAATTCGCCGTTGCAGCGCAACGTCTCGATCGAGGAAGTCGGCGGCGCCGCGCTCTATCTCTTGAGCGACCTCTCGGCCGGCGTGACCGGCGAGGTTCATCATGTCGATTGCGGCTATCACGTCGTCGGTATGAAGCGGGTCGACGCGCCCGATATCTCGACCGTGTGAGCGGACGCCAATGGCCGGCAATTCCTTTGGCACGCTGTTCCGTTTCACGACCTGGGGCGAGAGCCACGGGCCGGCGATCGGCGTTATCGTCGATGGCGTCCCGCCGCGCATTCCGCTTTCCGAGCCCGACATCCAGCAATGGCTCGACAAGCGCCGGCCTGGCCAGTCGCGCTACACGACGCAGCGTCAGGAACCGGACCAGGTCAAGATCCTCTCCGGCACCTTCAACGGCGAGACCACTGGTACGCCCTTGAGCCTGCAGATCGACAATGTCGACCAGCGCTCCAAGGATTACCGCAACATCGCCGACCGCTTCCGGCCGGGCCATGCCGACTACACCTACTGGAAGAAATACGGCATCCGCGACTACCGCGGCGGCGGGCGCGCCTCGGCGCGCGAGACCGCGTCGCGCGTCGCGGCGGGCGCGGTAGCGCGCAAGGTGCTGGGCTCGGATATCCAAATCCGCGGCGCGCTGGTGCAGATCGGCCCGCACGCGATCGACCGCGCCAAATGGGACTGGGCGCAGACGCGGGAAAACCCGTTCTGGTGCCCCGACACAGCGGCGGCGGCGTACTGGGCTGAGTATCTCGACGGCGTGCGCAAGGCCGGCTCGTCGGCCGGCGCGGTGATCGAAATCGTGGCAAGCGGCGTCCCGGCGGGGCTTGGCGAGCCGATCTACGATAAGCTCGACGGCGATCTCGCGCGGGCGATGATGACGATCAACGCCGTCAAGGGCGTTGAGATCGGCGCCGGGTTCGACGCGGTGGCGCTAGGCGGCGAGGAGAACGGCGACGAGATGCGCATGGCCGACGGCAAGGTCGTCTTCCTGTCGAACAATGCCGGC
>DATHCK010000184.1:0-8051 GCA_035319545.1 Allostellaceae bacterium
GCCTTCAGATAGGTGCCGATCTTATTGGCGACATCGCCGGAGGCCGTGGTGCGGTCGGTGCCGACAAGGCAGAGATCGACCTGGCCGTGCTGCATCAGATGGCCGCCGGCATTGTCGGCGATGACGGTATGCGGCACGCCGTGCTGCAGCAGCTCCCAGGCGGTGAGGCTGGCGCCCTGGTTGCGCGGCCGGGTCTCGTCGACCCAGACGTGGAGCGGGATGCCGGCGTCATGCGCGCGGTAGACCGGGGCCAGCGCGGTGCCCCAATCGACCGTCGCCAGCCAGCCGGCGTTGCAATGCGTCAGGATCTCGACGCGGCAGCCGCCCTTGCGCTGCTGCGCCTCGGCGATGAGCGGTAGCCCGTGCTCGCCGATCGCGCGGTTGATCGCGACATCCTCGTCGGCGATCGCGCCCGCGCGCTCGAGCGCCGCCTCATGGCGCAGATGCGGCGACAGCGGCGCCAAGCTTCGGTGCATTGCATCCAACGCCCACAGAAGGTTGAACGCCGTCGGCCGTGTCGCGGCGAGAACATCGACCGCATGCGCGATCGCGGCATCGGATGGATCAGTGGCGATGGCGAGCGCGAGCCCATACGCGGCGGTCGCGCCAATGAGGGGCGCGCCGCGCACGGCCATGTCCTTGATCGCCTGCGCCGCGTCGTCGAGCGTCGCGAGCCGGGCGATCACCAACTCGTGCGGTAACAAACGCTGGTCGATGATCTCGACCGTGCGCCCGTCCGCGGTGAGCCAGATCGTCCGCATGGGCCGGCCGTTGATGTTCATCGCCTAGCCCTTCAGCACCCGGCCGGCGATCGCGTCAAGCTTGGCGACCAGCGCCGGGTCGCGCGCGGCCGGCGCGGTGATCAGCGCATGATCGAGCGCGTGCCGGCAGCCATGCGGGCACGGCCCGTCGTGCGGGGCCAGCAGCGGCACGACGGCTTTGACCAGCGCCTTCGCCTTGTCGGCATTGCCCAACAGCACCTTCAAGATCATCTCGACCGTCACCGCGTCGTGGCCGGGATGCCAGCAATCGTAATCGGTGACCATCGCCACCGTCGCGTAGCAAATCTCGGCCTCGCGGGCGAGTTTCGCCTCGGGCATGTTGGTCATGCCGATCACGTCGCAACCCCAGGCGCGGTAGAGATTGCTCTCGGCGAGGGTCGAGAATTGTGGCCCTTCCATAACGAGATAGGTGCCGCCGCGCTTGATCGCGATATCGGCCGCGCCGCCCGCGATGGCGAGCGCGTCGCCGACCCGGCCGCACACCGGGTGCGCCATCGACACATGCGCGACGCAACCCGGCCCGAAAAAGCTCTTTTCGCGGGCAAAGGTGCGGTCGATGAACTGGTCGACCAGCACGAAATCGCCGGGCGCGAGATCCTCGCGCAGGCTGCCGACCGCCGACAGCGAGATGATGTCGGTCATGCCGCAGCGCTTCAGCGCGTCGATATTGGCGCGGAAATTGATGCCGGACGGCGGCAAGGGGTGGCCGCGCCCGTGTCGCGGCAGGAATACGACCGGCTGCCCGCCGAGTCGGCCAAAGCAGAATTGGTCGGAGGTCTCGCCGAACGGGCTCGTCACCCGCCGCCACGCGACGTCGGTGAGCCCGTCGATCTCATAGAGCCCGCTGCCGCCGATAATGCCGATGACATTCTCCGTCATCGGACGATCTTAGCAGATCGACGCGAGTTTAATCCTCGCCCGCCTGGATCGTCGGATGCCCATGCAGCGAGGCCCAGACCCGACGCTTCGCGGCGTAGAACACCCCGGCGGCGATCACCAGGAACAGGATGACCTTGGCGCCCATCCGGTGCCGCTCGTTGAGGTTCGGCTCCGCCGCCCAGGAGAGGAACGTCGCCACATCGTGCGCCATTTGCTGCACGGTCGCCTTGGTGCCGTCCGCATAGGTGAGCTGGCCGTCGGCCATCAGCGGCGGAGGCATCGCGATCTGATGGCCGGCGAAGTACTCGTTGTAGTTCATCCCTGGTTGCATCTTGAAATCGGCGGGAGCCTGTTTGAACCCGGTCAGGATCGCGTAGACATAATCGGGCCCACCTTCGCGCGCCTTGACGATCAGCGACAGATCGGGCGGCAGCGCGCCGTTGTTCGCCGCGCGCGCCGCTTGGTCGTTGGCGAACGGGCCGGGGATCGGGTCGGACGGCTTGGCCGGCCGCTGATACATATCGCCCTGGTCGTTCGGGCCGTCCTGCACCTGGGTCTGCGAGGCGATGCCTTTGACCTGGTCCTCGCTGTAACCGATCTCGGTCAGGTCGCGGTAATAGAGGTGCTTGACCGGGTGACAGGCCGAGCAGACCTCTTTGTAGACCTGGAAGCCGCGCTGCAGCGCCGCCTCGTCATAGGTGCCGAACACCCCCTCGAATGACCATTCCTGGTGCGGCGGTTTTGGCGTCTCTTCTTCCTGGGCTCGCGCGGCGCCGGTAGCGCCGATAGTCAGCGCCAGCGCGACGACGGCGAAAGCAATCCTCTTCATGTCAGTTTCCCCCGCCCGCAGCCGCCGGTCCAAGCACCGCCGCGCCGATGCTGGTCGGCAGCGGTCGCGGCCGCTCAAGCTTGCCGAGCAGCGGGAACAGGATAAGGAAATGGAAGAAGTAATAGGCCGTCGCGCATTGGCCGTAGCGGACGATCGCCCCCGCTGGCGGATGCGCCCCGACATAGCCCAAAACCAGCACGTCGATCACGAGGAGCCAAAAGATCCACTTATAGACCGGCCGGAACTTCGCGCTGCGCACCCGCGAGGTGTCGAGCCAGGGCAGCAGGAACAACACGATGATCGACGAGAACATCAGCGTGACGCCGATCAGCTTGCTGGGGATGCCGAGCACGTCAAACGTCATCGACCGCAGGATCGCGTAGAACGGCAGAAAGTACCATTCCGGCACGATGTCGGGCGGCGTCTGCAGCGGGTTCGCCGGGATGTAGTTCTGCGGGTCGCCGAGGAAGTTCGGGATGTAGAAGATAAAGATCGAGAAGAAAATCAGGAAAACCATCAACCCGAACATGTCCTTGACGGTGTAGTACGGATGGAACGGGATCGAATCCTGCGGCCCCTTGCTGTCGATGCCGAGTGGGTTGTTGGAGCCATGCGTGTGCAGCGCGACGAGGTGCAGCCCGACCACCCCGACGATTACGAACGGCAGCAGATAATGCAGGGAGAAGAAGCGGTTGAGCGTCGGGTTGCCGACCGTGAACCCGCCCCACAGCAGGGTCACGATCTTCTGCCCGAAGATTGGGATCGCCGAGAACAGATTAGTGATCACGGTCGCGCCCCAGAAGCTCATCTGGCCCCAGGGCAGCACGTAGCCCATGAACGCCGTCGCCATCATCAGCAAGAGGATGATGACGCCGAGCATCCACAACAGCTCGCGTGGGTACTTGTACGAGCCATAATAGAGCCCGCGAAAAATGTGGATGTAGACGATCAGAAAGAACATCGACGCGCCGTTCATATGGATGTAGCGGATAAGCCACCCATAATTGACGTCGCGCATGATGCGCTCGACCGAATCGAACGCCATTGTCGCGTTCGGCGTGTAGTACATCGCCAGCACGATGCCGCTGACGATCATGATCACCAGGATGATCCCGGCCAGCGAACCGAAATTCCACCAATAGTTCAGGTTGCGCGGTGTCGGGTATTCGTAGAGCTCGTGCTCGAGCGTCGCGACAAACGGCAGCCGATAGTCGATCCAGCGGATGATCCGGCTGGTCCGGCCGGTTCCGGTTACGGGCATGGCGTGTCCTAACCGATCGTGATCTTGGTGTCTGAGGTGAATTTATAGGGCGGCACCAGCAAATTGGCCGGCGCCGGTCCTTGGCGGATGCGCGCGGAGGTGTCGTACATCGAGCCGTGGCACGGGCAGAACCAGCCGCCGAAGAGGCCGCGATCGTCGCTCTGCTTCTGGCCGAGCGGGATGCAGCCGAGATGGGTGCAGACGCCGACGACGATCAGCCATTCGGGCTTCTGCACCCGGTCTGAATCCTTTTGCGGATCGCGCAAGGTCGAGATGTCGACATCCTGCGCCGCCTTGATCTCGGCGGGCGGACGGTGATCGATAAACACCGGCTTGCCCTGCCAGGCGACGGTCAGGCGCTGGCCGACCTGGATCGGTCCGAGATCGACATCGGTCGTCGACAGGGCGAGCGTGTCTTTGGCCGGGTTGAGCGTGTCGATGAACGGCCAGATCGCGCAGAGGGCGCCGACCGCGCCGATCGCGGTCGCGGTCAACGTCAGGAAATCGCGTCGCGTTTCGCCGTCATGACCGTGGAGAACCGGCGATTGCGCCATATCCGACATGCAAAACCTCTCGATGCAGCCGCCATCCTCCGGCGGGCCGGAGAAACCGCAAGCTACAGCGTTGAAGAAGCCGAACTATGCGACAGACTGCCGCATAAATCGGCAAGGAACGCAATACTATACGCGATCGCGCGATGCGGCTGGCGTGTTCTTTTTGCGATCCGGGGGAAATTCATATTGCGTCTCGCGCTCTACCAACCCGACATTCCGCAGAATACCGGGGCGTTACTGCGTCTCGCGGCGTGTTTTGGGGTAGGCGTCGATCTGATCGAGCCGCTGGGATTTCTCTATGACGACCGGCGTCTCAAGCGCGCGGCGCTTGATTATGCCGCACTGGCCGAGGTCGTGCGTCACCCGTCCTGGACCGCCTTTCTCGCCGCCCGAGCCGCTGATTCGCGGCTGGTGCTGATGACGACATCGGGCAGCGTCGCGCTCGACCGGTTCGCGTTCGCGCCGACTGACACGATCCTTCTCGGCCGCGAAAGCGCCGGCGTGCCGGACGGGGTGCATGCGGCGGCCGATGCGCGCATCGTCATTCGCTTGCGCCGCGCGGCGCGATCGCTCAACGTCGCGCAGGCCGGGGCGATCGCGCTCTACGAGGCGCTGCGCCAGACCGGCGGGCTGCCCACCGAATGATGCTTTCGGGATGACCGGGACGATGGCCGAAGATAACGATCGCCGCGACTCAGCCGCCACATGGTTCGCCGCGCTGCGCGATCGCATCTGCGCGGCATTCGAGGCGATCGAGGACGAACTGAGCGGCGGTGCGGGCGCGCGTTTCATCCGCGGCGACTGGCAGCGCCCCGGCGGCGGCGGCGGCACGACCGCGATCATGAAAGGCCGAGTCTTCGAGAAGGTCGGGGTCAATATTTCGGTGGTGCACGGCGAGTTCGCGCCGGAGTTTCGTGGCGAAATTCCCGGCGCGGCGGAAGACCCGCGCTTTTGGGCCGCCGGCATCTCGCTGGTGTCGCACCCATGCTCGCCGCTCGTTCCCGCCGCGCATATGAACACGCGGCATATCGTGACGCGCACGGCGTGGTTTGGTGGTGGCGCCGACCTGACGCCGATGTATCCCGATGAGCCGGCCGCGGCCGAGTTTCACGCGGCGTTGCGCCGGGCCTGCGATGGATACCAGCCCGATGCCTACGCCAAGTACAAGAAATGGTGTGACGAGTATTTCTTCCTGCCGCACCGGGGCGAGCCGCGCGGCGCCGGCGGCATCTTTTTCGACTATCTCGACGGCGGTGATGTCGACCGCGATTTCGCCTTTGTGCGCGCCGTCGGCGAGGCGTTTCTCGCCGCCTATGCGCCGATCGTGCGGGCGCGGATGCGGCTGCCGTGGACCGAGGAGCAGCGGCGCCACCAGCTCGTGCGGCGCGGCCGCTATGTGGAATTCAACCTGCTCTACGACCGCGGCACGCGCTTCGGGCTCAAGACCGGCGGCAATGTCGAGGCGATTCTGATGTCGCTGCCGCCGGAGGCAGCGTGGCCGTAAGCCAAGCCGTCAGACCTGTTGGATCGCCGACAGCAGCCACTGCCCGCCCTTGCGGCGGATAAAGGTCCACACCTCTTCCGACTCGGTCGGGATGCGCGGGTCGCCGGCAACGAGCGCGCCGGGGCTCGACGGCGGCGCGCCGATCCGCACCGTGTAGTCGAGTGCTGTCCACCGCATATAGGCGGTGGCGTATTCGAGATCGGCTTCTTCCCAGCTCTCGGTCAGCTCGGCCTTCACCAGCGTGACGTTGGACACGTGGTTCTGGACGCCCTGGCTCGAATTGCGCGTCAGCTCTTGCGAGAAATAGCCGAGCATCTCGGGGGTCATCAGCTGGCGCATCTGCGCCAGGTCGGCGCGGCCCCAGGCCTCCTGGATCGCCGCGTGGAGCGACTGGAAGGCATTGAGGTCAGCGTCGCTGACATAGATGTCGCGGCCGCGATACCGCTGCCGCATCGGCGCCGCGGCTGCGCCCAGCGAGCGCGGCATCGTCATCCCGCCGGTCGTCACGCCGAACCCGCCCGACATCAGCCGGAACAGGAAGCCGATCAGCAATCCAATGATTAGCAGGCTGAATAGCCCACCGAGCATGTGACCGAAAAACCCGCCACCAAACAGCATCGACCCCAGAAAGCCGCCAAAGATGCCGGTGAGGAACGGGTGGCGCGAGAAGAAGCTGCCGCCGTAATAGCCATTATACCCGGATGATGGGTTTGCCATGGTCTGGTTGAGCGGCGAAGCGCTGTTATTGTCGAAGCTGCGCAGACCACGGCTGCCAAAGCTCGATCCGGCGCTACCAAAGCTCGATCCGGCGCGCGCCTCGGCGAGGCTCGGCGTCAAGGCCAAGGTCAGGCTGAACATCAGGGCCATGAAAACGCGCCACCGCATCGTTCGGCTTGTCATCGTGTTCACCCAGCAACCGCCTATTGCGCCGCTCCATATGGGGTGTCGAGAGGCTTTGCAACAGCATGGCGCAACTCGCCTCGCTCCGGGGTTGCGCCGCCGCCACCTCCGGCTCGCTTGATCGGCGCGCCGGCAATCCCCAAATAAGTCACGCCGTCGGGTGCCGCTATCGGGCCCGTCGGGTGTCTCGCTCGGTGAGGAGAAGCCGCCATGGCAAGACTTTCGCTATTCAATTCCCCGCTCTTATTGGGCTTCGACCATTTCGAGCGGGCGTTCGACCGGGTCAGCAAAGTGTCGAGCGATGGGTATCCGCCCTACAACATCGAACAGCTCGGCGAGAATTCGCTGCGCATCACCCTGGCCGTCGCCGGTTTCGCGATGAGCGACCTCAAGCTCACGGTCGAGGACAATCAGCTCGTCGTGCGCGGCAAGCAGACCGACGACGACGACCGTGTCTACCTGCACCGCGGCATCGCCGCCCGTCAGTTCCAGCGCTCGTTTGTGCTGGCCGAGGGTATCGAGGTGCGCGGCGCCTGGCTTGACAACGGGCTGTTGCACATCGACCTGACGCGCCCGCAGGTCGAAGCGCGGGTGCGGACGATCGAGATCAAGAACGCCGCCGGTAAGGCCGACCCGGTCGAGCTGACGCGAACCGCCCCGACCCTGGTGCGTTCGTCCAAATAGTTGGCGCGAAAATAGCATGTCTCCGCCGCGGGTTTTGGGGCGGGGACTTAACCGCCTGCCGGCCGGATCAAGACCGGGGCAGGGGGAGGTTGAGATGCAGACAATCGAAGATATGCGGCAGATGACCGCGAATGACCTGGCGATGCTCGGCATGCAGGACATCGCCTATGTGAAGCCCGTCGTGGTCGACGGCAATGCCGGCTACGCGATCCACGCCGCCGACGGCACGCAGATGGCGCTGACCGGCGACCGCGACATCGCCTTCGCCGTGGTGCGCCAGAACGAGCTTGAGCCGGTCAGCGTGCACTGAGGGCGGTGGCGGTTATCCCGCTGCGCCGCCGGTCAGGAGCGCATAGAGCGCGTCAGCGCTGTTGGCGCCGCGCAGTTTCTCGCACATCGCCTTGTCGCGTAAGAGACGCGAGACACGAGCCAGCGCTTTCAGGTGGTCGGCGCCGGCCTCGGTCGGCGCGAGCAGCAGAAAGACGAGATCGACCGGCTGATCGTCGATCGCCTCGAACGGCACCGGCCGCTCAAGCCGGGCGAACATGGCGTAGAGCCGGTTGAGCTCCGAGAGCCGGCAATGCGGGATCGCGACACCGGTGCCGATACCGGTGGTGCCGAGCCGCTCGCGCTCGACCAGCGCGTCGTAGATCCGCTT
>DATHCK010000185.1:0-10064 GCA_035319545.1 Allostellaceae bacterium
TATCGTCGGGACCCGTTTATGAATCGTAAATGCCGGGTAGCCGCCGCCATCAGTTTGTCCCGGTGAACAAAGCTGCATCGCGGCGGCTTCCGAGCTAATCTCTCGGGTAACTGAACCGAGGAGGAAACCCATGCCCCGCGCCGTCATCGTCTCCACCGCGCGCACGCCGATCGGCCGCGCCTATCGCGGCGCGTTCAACGACACCCAGGCGCAGACGCTCGCGGGCCATGCGATCGCCGAGGCGGTGAAGCGCGCCAAGGTCGACCCTGGCGAGATCGACGACGTCATCATCGGCGCGGCGCTGCAGCAGGGCAGCCAGGGGTCGAATGTCGCGCGCCAGGCGGCGCTGCGCGCCGGGCTGCCCGACACGGTCGCGGCGATGTCGATCGATCGGCAATGCTCGTCGGGGATGATGGCGATCGCCACCGCCGCCAAGGAGATCATGCATGACGGGATGCAGGTCGCGGTCGGCGGCGGGGTCGAATCGATCTCGCTGGTGCAGAACGAGCATATCAACCGCTATCGCGCCCAGGACGCCCAGCTTGTCCAGATGGCGCCGGCGATCTACATGACGATGATCGAGACCGCCGAGACCGTCGCCGAGCGCTATGGCGTCGGCCGCGAGGCACAGGACGAATACGCGCTGCGCTCGCAGCAGCGCACCGCCGCCGCCCAGCAGGCCGGCCGCTTCGACGACGAGATCGTCGCGCTACCGTCGACGATGCTGGTGACCAACCGTGATACCGGCGGGGTGTCGCCGAAGACCGTGACCCTCGCGAAGGACGAAGGCAACCGGCCCGACACCAATCTCGACGGGCTTGCCGCGCTGAAGCCGGTGTTCAAGGACGGACTGACGATCAAAGAAGGCAAGTACATCACCGCCGGCAACGCCTCGCAGCTCTCGGACGGCGCATCGGCGGCGGTGCTGATGGAGGAAAGCGAGGCCGAGCGCCGCGGCCTGCAGCCGCTCGGCATTTATCGCGGCATCGCGGTCGCCGGCTGCGGCCCGGACGAGATGGGGATCGGCCCGGTCTTCGCGGTGCCGAAGCTGCTTCAGCAGCACGGCCTCAAGATGGACGACATCGATCTCTGGGAATTGAACGAGGCATTCGCGGTGCAGGTCATCTATTGCCGCGACAAGCTCGGCATCCCGCACGACAAGTTGAACGTGAATGGCGGGGCGATCTCGATCGGCCACCCCTACGGCATGTCGGGGGCGCGGATGGTTGGCCACGCGCTGATCGAGGGCAAGCGGCGCGGCGCCAAGCTCGTCGTCTGCACGATGTGCGTCGGCGGCGGCATGGGCGCGGCGGGGCTGTTCGAGGTGGCGTAATCGTTATAGCAAAATAATTTCGTAATTGTCTCTTGCGCAATTCGGATCGAAACCCACATTTCCGTTATCTCGAGGGAGTCGGGCCCGCACAGCCTCACGATGCCAAGGATGATCACCAGACTGCTCGTCACCGCCATGTTGTTGCTGCTCGCCGCGGCGAATTTCTGCGGTGGCGTGTTGTTTCCGCCCGGGCTTCTCAACCCGTTCGGCCTCTTATGCCTCGCCGGGTCGGGGGCGATCTGGTTCGGCTGGGAGGTGATCGAGGACGCCTACGCCTACCAGGAAGAACGCCGCCGCGAGGGTAAAAAAATCCCCCACCCGCTTTTTGTCCGCTTTGCGCCGGCGCTGTCGCCGAACGACGGGGCAGGATTGCCACCGCAGGCAAAAGACCGGAGAATGCCCGGCGAGGCGCGAGGGGACTGATGGTCGCCAGGATTTTTTGCACGGGCGCGGCATTGGGACTGTCGGGGTTCGGGTTTTTCGGCAACCCGGTCGCCGCCGACCCGCTCAGCCCGTTCGGCATCCTGTTTCTCGTGATATCGGGGGTCGTGTGGTTCGGCTGGAACGCGATCTGTGACTCCTATGCCTATCGCGAGGAGATCTGCCCCAATAACGGCCGCGCGTTCCTACAGACCGTGCGGCTCGGCCCGGTGCTGGTGAACCGGCTGGTGAAAAGGGGCGATTAGCCGGTCGTCATTGCGAGAAGCGCAGCGACGAAGCAATCTCATTCAGCAGAGAGCCAGGGCGGAAGGAGATTGCTTCGCTCCGCTCGCAATGACGAGGCGCTCCCATGACGCTTATCGAACAGATCGCCGAAAAGATCGTCGCGATCCGCTATGACGGGCTGCCGCGCGAGGCGGTGAAGTGGGCAAAGGCGGCGATCCTCGACACCGTCGGCGTGACGCTTGCCGGCGCGGGTGAGGACTGCGCGCGCATCCTCGCGCAGACCCTCGGCGGCGCGCCAGGACCGTGCCTCATTTTTGGCAACGACCGGCGCACCGGCCCGCTCGACGCCGCGCTCGTCAACGGCACCGCGGCGCACGCGCTCGATTTCGACGATGTCAGCAACTCGCTGGGCGGCCACCCGTCGGCACCGATCTTGCCGGCGATTTTCGCGCTCGCCGAGACGCAGGACTGTACCGGCGCCGATTTCATTGCCGCCTATGTCGCCGGGTTCGAGACCGAGACGCGGATTGGCCGCGGCGTTCACTATCACCATTACGAAAAGGGCTGGCATCCGACCGCGACGCTCGGCGTTTTCGGCGCGACGGCGGCGTCCAGCCACCTGATGCGGCTTAGCGCGGCAGAGACCGCGCAGGCGCTCGCCATCGCCGCCTCGCTCGCGAGCGGGATCAAGGCCAATTTCGGCACGATGACCAAGCCGCTCCATGTCGGGCACACCGCGCGGAACGGGCTGTTCGCGGCGCTGCTGGCGCAGGGCGGGTTCACCGCCAACAACGCCGCGCTCGAGCACAAGCAGGGCTTTCTGATGGTCTATAACGGCGAGGGGAATTTCGCCGCCGACGCGATCCTCAAGGATTGGGGCAATCCCTGGGACGTCACCCGGCCGGGGCCCGGCTTCAAGCAATACCCGTGCTGCGGCAGTACCCACCCGCCGCTCGACGCCCTCTTGGCGCTGCGTGGCGAGCACGCCATGCCGGCCGACAAAATCGCGCGCATCGACTCGTGGACGCATCCGCGGCGGCTCGCGCACACCAACCGGGCCGACCCGAAATCGGGGCTCGACGCTAAGTTCAGCGTGCAATACTGCCTCGCCCGCGCGACCTTGCAGGGGCAGATCCGGCTCGAGGATTTCGAGGGCGACGCGCATGACGATCCCGAAGTGCGCGCGCTGATGTCCCGGGTTCATGCCGACGCGCGCAGCGACGAGGCCCTCGGCGCCGAAGTGCGCGTGACCTTCGCCGACGGCACGGTCATTTCAAAGAAGGTCGGCGTCGCGCTGGGGCGCGGGCCGGACAACCCGCTCCCCGCCGGCGCGCTTGCGACGAAATTCACGAATTGCGCGAGTCGCGCGCTGCCACCGGATTCGGTCGCGCGGCTGCGGAGCATGCTCGACACGTTGGAGTCGCAGCCGAGCGTCAAAACCGTGGTCGCGGCGATCGAAGTGCCGCAAAAGCTGGCGGCGGAGTAGCGATCCTTACAGCGTCTTTTCCAGGAACACGCTGACCCCGTCATCAGGGTAACCGGCGAAGGGGCCTCGCTCGCGAAAGCCATTACCGCGGTAGAGACGCAGCGCGGCAATGTTGCGGTTGCCGGTCTCGAGCCGGATAAGGCGCATCTTCTGCTCGCGGGCGGCAATCTCCACGGCGGTCAGAAGCGCGAGCCCGACCCCCTGGCCACGCGCGGCCTCGGTCACGAAGCAGCGCTTCAATTCGCCGCGGTCGGGGCCGGTGCGCACCAGCGCCATGCAGCCGAGCGCCTTGCCGTCACGGCGGGCAACGAAAAGCCGCGTGTCGGCAGCCGTGAGCACCGACGCGTCGACCTTGCTGCGGTATTCGGGCGGGTACAGCGCGACGACATAGGCGTCGAACTGGCGCGCCAGCTCGGCAGCCTCGGGTTGGTCGGGACGCTCCTCGGCGACGGTGACTTCGCTCACTCAGCCGCCTGTTGCAAGGGCCGTACCGAGGCCGCCATCTGCCGGTCATAGGCGTCGCGCCAGGAGAGCCCGGCCTCGGTGACAAAATCGCCGCTCCTGACCGGGTACATGATCTCCGGGTCGTCGAGCCCGGGCGGAACCTTGCCGGTCTTGGCGAAGGCGCGCGCCACGGCGAGCAGCCGGCGGCGGGTGCGCATGATCATCATGTCGCTGGGCCCCAGATGCTCGAAGAGGTGATCGGTGACCGGCCCCATGCTTTCGGTAATCGCTTGATCCTGAGCATGGATGCCGTCGATGCCGGTGTAGTTGCCGCCGGTCGCCTGGGCGTCACGGTCGATCAGCCAGTCGTTCGACTCGTTGCGCGTGAGCCGCCAGCGGCCGTACCAGTCTGTGGTGTTGGGCTGGAACTCGAAGACACGGCTGAAGCCCGGCATCAGCTTGCCGTGCTTGTCCGGCCCGACGCCGGGTGGGTGCCGCTTCCAGGTGAGGCTGACAAACATCGTGTGGTTGTCGTCCATCGGCACCCAGGCGCGGTTGTGCAGATGCTCCGTGAATTTGCCCTGCGGCGTCTGCGTCCAAAACGGCAGCATGAAGTTGGCGAAGCGCCAGTAGGTCTCGCCCGGATTGCCGTCGCGAAAGGCGGTGTACATCGTGCCGGTCGGCGTGTCGGTGACCTCGTAGTCCGGCGCGCGATTGGTGACGGTGTATTTGAACAGGCTGTCCGGCGCGACCATGTCGGGCTCGATCCCGCCGGCATGGAGAAAGCCGAAATGGCAGGTGTCGATGTCGCCTTCGAGTGCCTGCAGCCAGTTGCACTCGCGTTGCACGAAATTGATCGTGACCTCGGTGTCGGGGAGCAGGGTCGCCTCGATCCGCGGTAGCGGCGGCGCGGTCTTGCGGTCACCCATATAGACCCAGACGAGGCCGTTGCGCTCGACCACCTTATAGGCCTTGGCCTTGACGAGATGCTTGAAGTCGCGCGCCGGCGGCACGCTCGGCGTGTCGACGCAATTGCCTTCCGCGTCGAACTTCCAGCCGTGATAGACGCAGCGAATGCCGTTTTCCTCGTTGCGGCCGAGGAACAAGGACGCGCAGCGATGCGGGCATTTCTGATCCATGACGCCGATGCGGCCCGCCGAGTCGCGAAACGCGATCAGCTTTTCGCCAAGCAGCAACAGGCGCATCGGCTCGCCGTCGGCCTTCAGCTCGGACGACATCGCCGCCGGCAGCCAGTATTGCCGCATCAGCTTGCCCATCGTCGTGCCGGGGCCGACGCGGACGAGATCGTCGCTGTCTCTTTGACGCATGGTGTGCCTTTCTTATGCGATGCCGTCGACGGCAACCGCGTTGGTCGTGGCGGTCTTGAAGCGGATGGCCTTGAACCGGGCATAACCGGGATCGGCGAAGAAGTCGCGGATAGCCTGGCGGTTGGGAAAGCGGAACAGCACCAGCCGGTGCGGCTGCCAATCGCCCTCGACGATTTCAAACTCGCCGCCGCGCACGAGATATTCGCCGCCGTGCTTGGCGACAAACGCGCCGACCCCCTCGCGGTATTCCTGGTACCCGGCGGGGTCGTGGACGTCGAGGTCGACGATCAGATAGGCCGTCATCGGTCAGGCCCAAAAGGCAAAGCCGAGACCGGTGCCGGTCCCGGCGAGGGTGCGATAGCCGGGCTCGTATTGCGACCATTCGAGCGACAAATGCTCGACCGCGCCGCCGACGCAAATCCAGTTGCGGATTTCCGAGCTGCCGGAGTTGAGGAGCTTCCTCGGCAGGTTCTGGATCGCGTCGGCATCCTTGCGTCTCAGCATCTCGATAAAGCCGCGGTCGAGCGCTTCGTCGACGACAAAATGGCTGAGCCCGCCGGAGGCGACGATACCGACCCGCTTGTCGGGTCCATAGCTCTCGACCGCCTCGCGGATCGCCTGGCCGAGCTTGTAGCAGCGGCGGGGGGTCGGCTGGTTTGGCGGATAGTAGGTGTTGATGCAGATCGGCACGATCGGCACCACCTCCGTCATGATCCGCCGGTGCACGAAGCCGATCGCGTGGCCTTCGCCCTCGCCGTCGGGGCAGGAATCCGACGCGGCGATGTCGAACTCGCGCTCGATCAGCGCATCGATCAGGTGGCGCGCGAGACCGCTATCGACCGGGTAGTCGCGCGGCACCTTCTCTTCGTGCCAGCGGGCGCTCGCGCGCCAGCCCCAGGTCGGGTTGGCGACCGGCGCCAGCGGCACGTTGCGGATCGTCTTGCCGTAATAGACGAGGATGCCCGGCATGTTAGCCGCGTGATAGAGCTCGTCCTGGTCGTCGCCGACGACGATCAGCGTGTCGAGCTTCGCTTCTCGTAAAAAATCGCCAAGCCGCGACATCGCCGCTTCGACCGTCGCGTGGCGGCTCGCCATTCGCTCGGGCGAAATCTGCGCGGCGATATCAGCCGGCGCGCGCTTCAGCTGCGCCTCATAGCTCGTCAGATTGCCGTCGGTGTCGAGCAGCTCGGTGCGCTGAGTGTCGCGCTCGATAAAGCGCGGCCAGTCGGTCGGCGGCGCATTCAGCATCGGCGTGTGCGAGGTGCCGATCCCCAGGACGAGTTTGGCCATGACGCTCCTCCTCGAAGCGTCATTGTAGCGCAAAACTTCGTACCGGCTACTTTGCGTGCAGCGCCCAGACGCCGTTCCAGCCGTCGCCGGGCGGGGCGTCGCGGAATTGCGCGACGCGATCGAGAAAGACGCGGGTCGCGGGGTCATCGGGAATGATCGACAGGCAATCGCGAAAGCCTTTGGCCGCCTTGTCCCAGCGCTGCTCGCGGTAATCGGCGAGCGCGGCGACAAAGGTGTCGCGCAGCTCAAGACGCTGCGGCGCAACCTCGCCCTTGCGGCCGAGGAGCTCGAAGACCCGCTCCGGCTCGCTCTTGCCGACCACCAGCACCGAGTCGATCTCGCGCACCTCGACCGCGTCGCCGGCGAGGTGGCGAGTGCGCTCGCCGATCAGGATGCGCGTGCCGTATGCCTTGTTGGCGCCTTCGAGGCGCGAGGCGATGTTCACCGTGTCGCCGATGACGGTATAGTTGCGGGTCTGCTCCGAGCCGATATTGCCGACCACGACATCGCCCGTGGCGATGCCGATCCGGATCTGGATTTGCGGAAAGCCGCGACGCACCCCAGTCAACTCGGGCAGTTCCTCCTGGAAGGCCGGTAGCGCGGCAAGCTGCTCGATGGCGGCGACGCAGGCAAGACGCGCCTGATCCTCCGCCGCCGCGAACGGAGCGCCCCAGAACGCCATGATCGCGTCGCCGATATATTTGTCGATGATCCCGCTGTTGCGGCGCACCGGCTCGCTGAGCACGGTGAGATAGCGGTTCATGACATTGACGAGGCCGATCGGCGTCATCCCCTCGCTGAAGCTGGTAAAGCCCTGCATGTCGCAGAAGAGGATCGTCATCTCGCGCCGCGCGCCCTTGGGGTCGGTGAGCTCGGGACGGTCGATCAGCCCGGCGACAATGCGTGGGTCGACGTATTTGCCGAACATCTCGCGGATCTGCGCCTTGGTGCGCAGCTCGCCGACCATCTTGTTGAAAGCCTCGGTCAACTTGCCGATCTCGTCGCTTGACGTGACCGGCACAATGGTGTCGAGCGCGCCCCCTTCAACGGCGGTGGTGCCGGTCAAGAGGCGGCCTACCGGGCGCACCAGCCCGCGCGTCACGGCGGCGGCGATGCTGATCCCCAGCAGCGCCGCGAGCAGCAGCAGCGCGAGGCTGATGTCGATGACCCGTGATTGGTAGCCGCGCGTGCCGTCGATCGCGCCGGCGGCCAGGCGGTTCATCTCGACCCGGTCGCCTTCGAGGCGCCGGTCGATCTCATCGCGCAAATCGTCGAGATCGCCGAGCGCGTCGCGCACGCCAGCCTTATCGCCAGCGTTCTCGGCGCCGAGCAGCCGGGCGTAAATCTCCTCGTAATGCTTGCGATTGCTCTGCAGGAACTCAATTTTGGTATCGAGGCGCCCCAGCTCGACATTGTCGTTGAAGTCGAGCGGGTCGGCGATCTGCTCGTTGATATGGACGCGCGCCTCGGCGAGGTCGTCGTCGCTCGCCTTGCCGGCTGCGGCGGCGCGTTCGCGCAGATCGGCGATCTTCGCATCGTCGCGCGGCGTCTCGTCGAGCGCGATGATGAGCCGGCGGATCAACGCCGACTCCTCGACCGAATGGATATTGGCGTGCGCCATCGAGACGTAAGCGGGGTAGTAGTTGCCGCCGAGGATGCGCAACTGGTCGTCGACCGTGCGGGTCATACGCAGGCTCAAGAGGGCCGCCCCCCCCATCAGCAGCAGCAGCCCGACCGCGATGCTGAAAATCTTGACCCCGATCCTGACGCGCATGCTTCACCCCCACACATGCGAGCGGCTAACGGAAATTGGTTAGCAAAGGATCAAAGCCGATCCTCGACCTTACTACCGGCTGAGCTTTTCTCACCCACGGCCTGAGAAAGTTTTATTTGTCGGGCGCGGCGCGCGCACCCATTCTGGCCCGACTTTTCGGGCGGAAGGCAGGTAGCGATGCTCAAGACCTATGAGGGCGGGTGCCATTGCGGCCGCGTGCGATTCCGCATCGAGGCCGATCTCGAAGCGACGCCGATCGGCGAGTGTAACTGCTCGATCTGCACCAAGAAAGGCATCCTGCATCTGCCGATCGCGCGCGAGCGGTTTCAAATCCTGAGGGGTGCCGACGAACTCACCACCTACACGTTCAACACCGGCACCGCGAAGCACACATTCTGCCGGCATTGCGGCATCCACGCGTTCTACAATCCGCGCACCGACCCCGAGAACTACAGCGTCAACGTGCACTGCCTCGACGATTACGACCCTGACACGATGGGCCCCAGGCGGCTCTTCGAGGGCAAGAACTGGGAAGAGGCCTTCGCGAAACGCCAGGCCGAGTGGACCGCGAAACCCTAGCGGCTAGATCACCAGCTCTTTCGTCACACCGCGCACATCGACCTCGTAGTCGAGGCCCTGCACCGGCGGGCGGCAATAGTGCCAGGTGAGCCCGCCCGGCGCCGCGCCGCGCCGGATGAACTCATCGGCGAAATGCGCGTAGATGTCGAAGATCGTGTAGAGCTGGGTTTCGGTGACATCGTCCCAGCCTTTGCCCAGCGCACTCATGCGCTCTTCCATCGCCCCCAATACAAAGCGCGCCTTATCGCGCATGCCGTCGGGCGACTGGTCGCCGAGCCGGACGATGCGCGGGCCGTACGGTCCTTCGGCGCCGCCGGCCTCGCCGCTGCCGGCGACGACAAATCCCTGTACGCCCGGCACCGTGTAAGAAAAGGCGTAAAAGCTCGGGTCCCTTGGCGGATTTATCTCGGGACAGACATTGGAGCGCGCGACCGGGTTGATCTCGTTGTGGAAGATGCCCCACGCCGCGAGCTGCTGCACATAATGCCGGTTGAAATCGATAAAGCCCTGATCGGTAAACTGACCGGGCGAACGCAGCTCGCAAGCGCAAAAGCTGGTCGGCGGCCGGCCGATGCGCGCCATATGCGCCTCGGCCGCCGCGAAGCCCTCGGCCAGCGGCAGCAGCTTTGAGAAACGCACCCGCTCGATCGCGTAGCCAGTCAGCGCCTCAACCCCGCCCGAATACTGGAACGCATGGCTGATGAAGCGGTAGTTGCCGGGCTGGAAGACCTGGGTTTCGAGCATCTCTGCCTCCCTCATCAAGTGCGCTCGCGCCTCCGCGCGAGCTTACGGCACCGGCCCACTCCCCCACCCGGCCACCCAATCAGCATACTCTCGTTGGGTGGCCGGGTGGGGGAGTGGGCCGGCACCGAACTTGATGGAATCTACGCGATCGGCGCGGCCGCCTGTTCGAGCCAGCGCGCGGTCTCGGCGTCGACCAGCGGGCCGATCGTCTCGCGCACCCGCGCATGATAGGCGTTGAGCCAGGCCCTCTCCGGCGTCGTCAGCATCATCGGCGAGACGAGGCGCAAATCGATCGGCACGAGCGTCAGCGTCTCGAACGCATTGAGCGGCTTTTCCGCCTCGGGCACCGGTTCGGCTTCGCTGACCAGAACCAGGTTCTCGATGCGGATCCCGTAAGCGCCGCGCCGGTAATAACCGGGC
>DATHCK010000186.1:0-6648 GCA_035319545.1 Allostellaceae bacterium
GCGTATGAAGACCTCTGCAAGATCAAGCCGGACATCATCCTCACTTCGGTGTCGGGGTTTGGGCAGTACGGGCCCTATCGCGAGCGGCCGGCCTTCGACCCGCTGGGCCAGGCGATGAGCGGCCTCATGGATTTGACCGGGAAGCCGGTCGGCACGCCGCTCGGCGCGGCGACGTCGCTGGTCGACCGCTACACCTCGCTGCACGCGACGATCGGCACGCTCGCCGCGCTGCATCACCGCGACAAGACCGGCGAAGGCCAGCTGGTCGATTGCTGCCTGATGGATTCGGCGCTGACCATGGTCGAAATCCCGACCGCCTATTACCTCTTGACCGGCGAGGAAGGCGGCGAAGGTGGCCGGCCGCCCTATAAGTGCAAGGACGGGCATGTCGTGATCTCGGCCTCGGGGAGCGCGATGGCGACGCGGCTCTTGCAGATCGCCACCGGCGATAAGGACATGACCGTCTCCGGCTTTACCAGCCGGGTCGGCGCGGGCGACGCGCGCAAGCTCGCGGTTGGCAAATGGTGCGAAAACAACACGGTAGATCACGTGGTGAAGACGCTGCTTGAAGCAGAAATCCCGGTCGCGCCGGTAAAAAGCATCCCGCAGGTCGCGGTCGACCCGCATCTCTGGGAGCGCGAAATGCTGGTCAAGATGCCCGACGCGGTCGCCGGTGAGGTCTTTGTCCCCGGCGCGACGATCAAGATGTCGAAGACCCCCGGCCGGGTCGGCCATGTGCCGACCCCCGGCGAGCACACGGACGCGGTGCTATCGTCGATTCTCGGCTATGACGCGGCGACCTTGGCGGCGCTGCGCGCGGAGCAGGTGATCGGGTGAGCGAGCCCCGCACCGTCACCCTCTACACCGACTATAAGAGCCCCTACGCCTATCTGGCGAAGGATCCGGCCTACGCGCTGGAACACATACCGGGCGTGCGGCTCGACGTGCTGCCCTATGTGCTGAACATCCCGGATTTTCTCGGGTCCGCGCGGCTCGACGCGGCGGGCAACGTGGTCGAGGAACAGCGCAGCGCGCATCAATGGCGGCGGGTCAAATACAGCTACATGGACTGCCGGCGCCAGGCGCGGAAGCAGGGGCTCACCATCCGCGGCACGGTCAAGATCTGGGATACGGTGCTCGGCGCCTGCGGCCTCCTCTGGGCGAAGCGCCAGGGCGAGGCGGTATTTCGTGCCTACCACGACCGCGTCTTCGAACGCTTCTGGAAGCGCGAGCTCGACATCGAAGATATCGCCGTGGTGACCGCCGTGCTCGCAGAGGCCGGCGCCGATACGGCGGGCTTCGCGGGCTACGTGGCCGAGGAAGGCCCGGCGGAGGTCAGCCGCATCCGGTTCGCGGCCGAGGAAGCCGGAGTCTTCGGCACACCGACCTTTGTCATCGATGGCGAGCTGTTCTGGGGCAGCGAGCACCTGCCCGACATTCGCGAGATACTGGCCAGAGCCGCCTAGATCACCCCGGCCTGTTTCAACTTGCCGATCTCCGTCGCGACCGCCTCTATACCGCCGGCGGTGTAGAGGATCTGCAGCCGCTCGGCGCTGAAGGCGGCAAGCACGGGGTTGCGGAACTTGGTGTTGTAGGCCGCGACATCGCCGGGGTCGTAGCCGAAGCGCGGCGCAACCGCCTTCAGCACGACCTGGATTTCCTCGACCGCCGTGCCGGTGAAGGTGTGGTCGGCATCAGACAGATTGTGCAGCGTGTACTCGACCAGCATGTTGGGCTCGTCGGGCAGGGTTTGCTGGATCGGTACGCTCGCCAGCTGCCGCAACGCCGGCAGGCGCAGCCGGCCCTGCGCATCGCGCGCGAGATAGCCGGCGGCGACAGGATCGATCCGATCGATGATCGCGGCCGCGTTGACCCAGTTGACGACCTTGTATTCCTGCCCTTCGGCCGGAGCGGCATGGGCCGAGGCCTGGGTGATGACGAAATCGGGCGGCAAACCGCGCTTCATCGACTCGGCGACGCTGAGGATGTGGTGCGCGCCGGTCTTCGAGTCGCCGGCGGTGCCCCATTTGTCGGTCTTGCCGTTGCCGCCGAAATTGAGCTCGGGGAATTCGCTACCATCGGCCGCCCACTGGAACACCATCGTCTTCGCCCAGTCGTGCCAGATCGGCGCACCGATCATGATGTCCTGATCGATCGCGATGTCGGCCGTCCCGGTCGGCGCGTCCGCCGGCATCCGCTCCGGCAGGCCGCCGGCGCCGAGATGGCCGTAGGCGCGGCGATAATTGTCGGCGAGGCTCAGATCGCTCGACAGGTTGAACGCCTCGTGCACGGCGAGCCCGCCGGGAAAGGAGTGATGTCCGCCCCACACCCCGGCGGGCGCCGAACCGAAAGGCTGCGGCAGATGCGGGCAGTCGGTGCCGTCATCGACGACAGGCGGAAAGACGCCCGCGAGCAGACCGCCGGGGAATTTGCCGTCATCGGCGATGTCGACGAGGCCGGCGGCCTTGAGCGCATCGAGGATACGTGTCTTCGCCGCGGCGTCGACCCCGGCGCGATGACGCACGCAGGTCTGCGGATTGTCGATCGCGTCCTGTGTCGCGGCACGGATCTTGTCGTCTTTGATCTCAGCGATGCGCTGGTCGATAAAGGCCTTGGCGCTCTTGACCAACGCCGACTTGCCGCTGATCTCGACCGCCAGCGCGTTGCCCGCGCCAGGAGCGTTGTTGTCGGCAGCCGTGGCGAGCGTCGCGAAAGCGGCGAACGATGCCCCCGCCAAAAGTACAATCGATCCTCGGCTCATCGCCCCCTCCCTCTTTTCGAGGAGGCTATCGCGGATGCGTGACAGCGGCGTGAAGCGCCGCGCGTCAGCCGATCTGTTGGGCGAGCTTCGACAGGTGATATCCGGTGTCGCCAAAACTGTGCTCGATGACCATGCAGCGCCGGAAGTAATGCCCAACCGCGTATTCGTCGGTCATGCCGATGCCGCCATGCAGCTGCACCGCGTTTTGCGACACAAAGCGCGCCGATTGGCCGACTCCGACCTTGGCGGTCGAAAGATCGTGCGCGCGCTTCGCGGCGTCCTCGTCATCGACCATCACCGCCGCGAGCATCGCGAGACTGCGGCCCTGCTCCATCGCAATCATCATCTCGGTCGCGCGATGCTGCAGCGCCTGGTTGTCGCCGATCGGCCGGCCAAATTGCACGCGCGTCTTAAGATATTCAACCGTCATGTTGAGCATCGTTTCCATCGCGCCGACTGCCTCGGCGCTGGTCGCGGCGATGGCGGCCTCGGTGACGCTCTCGATCACGGCGAGCGCCGCGCCCGGCTCGCCGAGCGCCTCGGCCTCGACCCCAGACAGCGCGATATCGGCGGCATGCGTGCCGTCGCGCATCGGATAGGCGCGGCGCGCGACCCCGCTCGCCGCCGGATCGACGAGGAACAGACCGATCCCGTCCGGATCGTGGCGATCGCCCGCAACGCGCGCGCTGACGATGAGCTTGTCGGCGCTGCCGCCGTGCACGACGACGCTTTTCGCGCCGTCGAGCCGCCAGCTCGAACCGGTCTTCGTCGCGGTGGTGACGACGTCGCTGAGGTCGTAGCGCGCCTGACGCTCGCCATGCGCCACCGCGAGACGCAGACTGCCATCGGCGATCTGCGGGATCAGCGTCTCTTTCTGCGTCGCGCTAGCGGCATGCTCGATCGCCCTTCCGGCCAGCACCACGGTCGCGAGGTAGGGCTCGAGCGCCAGCACCCGGCCAAAGGCTTCCATAACGATCATCACATCGACGGCGCTGCCGCCGAACCCACCATGCTCTTCGGCAAAAGGCAGGCCCAAGAGGCCAAGCTCGGCATATTGCGCCCAAATCGCGCGGCTGAACCCGTCGGGCTCGGCGAGATAGGCCTTGCGCTTGGCGAACTCATAGCTGTCGCCGAGCAGCCGGTCGAGGCTCTCGCGCAACAGCCGCTGCTCTTCGGTGAATTCGAAATCCATGTCCTTAATGCCTCACTCGCTCGAGACGGCTAGAACCCCAATACCGCCTTGGCGACGATGTTCTTCATGATCTCGTTGGTGCCGCCGTAGATCGAGGCGGCGCGCAGCATCAGGTAGCCACGCGTGGTCTCGGCCGGCCAGGCGGGCCCGAGCTCCGGCTCGTTCGACAGCGCCTGCAGCTCCGCCGCCCAGTCCGGCATCGACAGCGGCCCGCCGACATCCATCACCATCTCGGTGGTCGATTGCAGCAGCTCGGTGCCCTTGATCTTCAGGACCGAGGTGAGTGGATCGGGCTTGCCGCTGTCCTTGTTTTTGTCGTGCGCCGAGATAACGCGCAGATTGGTGATGTCGAGCGCGGTGATGTCGACCTGGAACTGCGCGACGCGCTGGCGGAAGGTCGGGTCGTCGATCAGCGGCCGGCCGTTCTGCATTACGTCCTGCGCCTTTTCGATCGCGGTGCGCACCCGCTCCTTCGACTTGCCGATCCGAGCGATGCCGGTGCGCTCGTTGCCGAGCAGGTATTTGGCGACGTCCCAGCCCTTGTTCTCCTCGCCCACTCGCATCGCGACCGGCACTTTGACGTCGTCAAAGAAGACTTCGTTCAGGTGGTGCGTGCCGTCGATCGAGATGATCGGGCGCACGGTGATGCCCGGTGTCTTCATGTCGATCAACAGGAAGGTGATGCCCATCTGGCGCTTGGGCGCGTTGGGGTCGGTGCGCACCAGGCAGAAGCACCAATCGGCCATATGCGCGGTCGAGGTCCAGATCTTCTGGCCGTTGACGATGTACTCGTCACCGACGCGCTTCGCGGCGGTCTTCAATGCCGCGAGGTCGGAGCCGGCGCCGGGCTCGGAAAAGCCCTGGCACCACCAGTCGTCGACATTGGCGGCGCGCGGCAGGAAGCGCTTTTTCTGTTCGTCGTTGCCGAACTGGATCAGCACCGGCCCGATCATGGTGATGTTGAACACCTGCATGTCGGGCGCGTTGGCGAGCTGGTTTTCCTCGAGGAAAATCATTCGCTGGATCGGCGACCAGCCCGGCCCGCCCCATGCCTTGGGCCACATATAGGCGGCCCAGCGGCGTTTGTTGAGGATGCGCTGCCAACGGATCGTGTCTTCCTTTTCCGCGCCGTAGCCGAGCCGCATCCGGTCGCGGATATCGGTCGGCAGGTTGTCGTGAATAAAGCCACGCAGCTCGTCGCGAAACGCCTGCTCTTCGGCGCTGAAGCGAAGATCCATGGTTCTGCACTCCCTGACCGGGCGTCGCGCGCCGGCAGGGCTATCTACATCGGAATGCCCCCTCGTACCAAGGGGGCAAGGATGCTAGCCTTCGCTCACAGAAACGCGAGGGAGCGCCGATGCGTGACCTTCCGGGGAGGGCCCTGGCGCAGGAGCTGATGGCGGCAAGCCAGGGCGAAGCTCGCGCCACGCCGATGGAGGACGTCATCGCCGCCGCCGGCGCCGGCCGGCTCGACGGCGCCGCGACGCATCGGCTTATCGGGCGTCTCTGGGCGCTCGAGCGGATGTTTTATTACATCTATGGCGGCTGGGGTCAGGGGCTGGAGATGAACGACTTCCCGCCTTCGGTCAAATACCTGTTTTCGAAGCAGATCGTCGACGAGTCGACGCATGAGATGCTCTACATGGACCTGCTCCTGAAGAAGGGGTTCGCCGCCAATCAGAAGGCCGCGTTCGCCGATCCCGTCTGCGGGTTTCAGGTCAATTCGTCGCTCGCATATTACGTCTTTTCGCTCAGAAATTTGGCGACCTATCCGCATACGATCCGCATCGCGGCGCTGAATCTCGGCCCGAAAATCCTCGAAATCGCGTGGACCGAGGCGCTTGCCGCGGCGACGGATGACGCCGAGCTGAAGGGTACGTTCGAAAGCCAGATCGTGGAGAACCGCAGCCATATCAATATGGGCCGCCGCATCGTCGAGGAGTTCGTCGCCAAACCGATCGATGCCGAGCTCGCCCGCTGGGCGATCGGCATCGCCAAGCGCGACTATCGGCGCTATCTGCAAGAGGTCGCCGATATCGTGCTCGACCGGCCGCTCACCGCGCCCACGCCGCCGCGCGTACGTGTGCTGGATTGAGGGAGACGCGCGTGCTGAAAGTCGACCACGAGCGCTGCACCGAGTGCCGCATGTGTTATATCGTCTGCCGCGAGCTCGACATCAACGCGGTCTATGTCGCGCATGAGCCACTGCACCGGATCGAGATCGACCCACAAGCCTGCACGTATCCCCGCTGCACCGCCTGTCTGATGTATTGCCCGGCCGCCGGCTCGATCATCGAAGCAGAGACGGGCCGGTCAGTCGTCCCGCCCCCGCCCGACGCGTGGCGGACATAATGTTGCCCACCTCTTCCGCCGATCCGGGTCACCCGGAAAATCAATAAAAGCGAAGCTAAACAAATGCTTGAACAGGAAGCCTTCACATACAGGAGAGACGATCACGAAACGTTTGACACGTCGCACCGTGCTTGCCGCCGCCCCAGCCGCCTTGGCGTTTGGCGCCCCGCTGCTGGCCCCATGGCCAGCGCGCGCCGCCAAGCAATACGGCCCCGGCGCGAGCGACAACGAGATCAAGATCGGCAATACCGGCCCCTATAGCGGCCCGCTCTCGAATGCCAGTCCGATCCCGCTGTCGATGGCTGCCTACTTCAAGATGATCAATGACCAGGGTGGGGTGAAT
>DATHCK010000187.1:0-9135 GCA_035319545.1 Allostellaceae bacterium
GCCGGCACGGATTGTCGTCGAGGCGTTGCGCCGACAGCATCAACGGCTCCCCGAGACCTGGGCGAAGATGCCGTCAAGCGATGGCGCGGCCGCCGGCGCCGGCTGCTGCGTGCGCGTCGGCGCGGACGCGGCGGCAGTCACGGTGGCCGCATGCGCGCTGGCGATCAGCGACAGCGGCGCCCCGGCAGCGCTCGTCGATGTCGAAACGACGGTCGCGGGCGGCGCTGTGGCCGGCGTCGTGGGCGGGGCCGCGACGGCGAGCGGCGGCGCAATGTCTTCCAGCGGCATGGCCGGGCGCATCGGAATGGCGTAGAGGCTCGCCACCACCTGCCTCGGCGACATCGGCGCGAGGTGGACATAACGGTTGTTGAGATCGGCGAGCAGCTCGGGCTGGTTGAGGAAGGTCCAGTCCGCGGTCAGATCATGGATTTTCTTCTGATCCTCGGCGGTCTTGCGGCGCACCTGATTGAGTTGGTCATCGAGCGCTTGCACATTCTGTTTCACAAGGAAATTGGTCATCCCCGTCGCGATGACGAGAGCGAACCAGAAGGCGCCGCTCAGCCGACTCATCGTCCGGCCTCCGCGAGGGCGGGGGCGGCGGTGCGCTCGGCGACGCGCAGTCGCGCCGAGCGGGCGCGTGGGTTGCGGGCGATTTCCTCGGCGCTGGGCCGCACCGGCCGTCGCTGCTGCACCATAAAGCTCGGCGCCGGACCGCCGGGCCGTGGCGGCAGATGGCGTGAGCCGCGCGGCGTCTCGCTGCGCCGGCGCAGGAACGACTTCACCCGGGCGTCCTCGAGCGAATGAAACGACACGACCGCGAGCCGCCCGCCCGGCATCAGCAGCCGCTCGGCGGCGGCGAGGCCGCGGTCCAATTCGCCGAGTTCGTCATTGACCGCGATGCGCAGCGCCTGAAACGTGCGGGTCGCCGGGTCGAGCCCGGGTTCGCGTTTCGGGATCGCGGCGCGCACGACCTCCGCCAGTTCCCCGGTCGTGGCGAGCGGCTGACGGCGCTGCGCGGCGGCGATGGCGCGCGCGACCCGGCCGGCGAAACGCTCTTCGCCCAGTGCGCGGATCAGCTCGGACAGCTCGCGCTCGGAAAGCCGCGCGACGAGCTCGGCGGCGGTTTCGCCGTCGCGGCTCATCCGCATGTCGAGCGGCCCGTCCTGGCGAAAGGAAAACCCGCGCCCGGCCTCGTCCAGTTGCATCGACGACACGCCGAGGTCAAAGGCGACGCCGGCGATCGGGCCCGGCGAAAACGGCCCGATCAGCCGCTCCATGTCACCAAACGGCCCGGCGATCAGGGTCAGCCTGCCGCCATGTTTCTCAGCGAGCGCCCGACCGCGCGCGACGGCGTCGGGATCGCGGTCGATGCCGAAGACCCGGCAGCGCGCGGCGCTGAGGATCGCCTCGCTGTAGCCGCCGGCGCCAAAGGTCGCGTCGATATAGGTCGCGTCGTCGCGCGGCGCGAGGGCGGCCAGCACCGCATCGACAAGCACCGGAATATGCCGTGGGGCGGCGGTCATGTCGGGGCTAGCGGGGGCCGCCCGGAGGCGGCAGGGTCATCCCGGCTCGGCGCGAGCGCGCCTCGGCCTTGTGCCGATTGAAGCGCCCCGGCTCCCACAGCTGGAACATCGTGCCGAGCCCGACAAACATCACCTCGTCGCGGATATGCGCGTGGCCCTTCAGCTCGTCGGGCAGGACGATTCGCCCTTCCGCGTCCATCTGCAAGGAACGCGACTCGGCGAATACCAAGGAAAGATCGTCTCGTCTGTCCGAATATTGATCAAGGGTGTTCAAACCCTCCATCATTTCGGTCAGGTGATCGCTGCCGGTGCCGTCGATTGCTTCGTATTTGGCAGAGGGGATCAGCACCACCTGGTTGGGATGGCGATGCGATTGCAGCGTGGAGCGAAAGGTCGCCGGCACAGAAACACGCCCCTTGCGGTCGACCTTGTTCACGAAAGTGGACAGAAACAGTTCCACTCACTTCCCCCAACGCTCATCCCAAGTCCGTCCGGCAAGGGGTTGGCCCGGTTGCACCGACGAGTTCCCCCCAACGTCAGTGCTCGTCTTGGGTGATCATGGGATAGCATGGGATTGCCTGGGTCGTCAAGTCGATATTCCAGTAAAAAGAACGATTACAAGCTGATTCAAAATGTTCGATGAAATATGCCGAGTCGGACACAGCATATAGTCTAGGGCAGTATTCAGCGAATGCTTGTTCTCAATTTGTTCACCTTAGGTTGAATAGCCCTCACGGCTCGCTCGACCGATCTCCGCTGGGAAAAATTTTGGATTGCAGCTCGATCCTGGAGACACAACCGTCGCAGTTTCGCCTCCCCCGGGCCAAGGGGAAAAGCCGTGAGAGTAGAGCCAGACGGTCTGTAAGCCGGGTTCTGTCCCGCCCGCCAAGTTTCCCTGGAAGCGGGGATGGCCATTCATCTGGGACGTCCGTTGCCGAACGCCTCGCGCGACCGACCCGAGCGGCGGCGCGAAAGCTCGCCCGGCACGGCTCGCGCCGTGCCTGCCGCTCCTACTTGGTCTTGCTCCCGGTGGGGTTTTCCCTGCCGTCGCTATTGCTAGCGACGCGGTGCGCTCTTACCGCACCATTTCACCCTTGCCGCCCATGGTTTCCCCAAGGGGACATCACGGGGTAGGCGGTGTGTTTTCTGTGGCACTGTCCCTGGGGTCGCCCCCGCCGGCCGTTAACCGGCACCGTGCTTTCCGTGGAGCCCGGACTTTCCTCCCTTCCGTTGCCGAAAGAGCGGCCATCCGACCGTCTGGCAATGGGATGATATGGGCCAGTCGCGCCGATCTGTCAAAAATGAATGCCGGCCATCACTTGAATGCGAACATAAAGTGAACATATAGGTTGCCGTAACGCATCGTTGGTGTCGGCATGCTCGGCGCGCTGGCAGAAGCAAGAACAAGAAAGATCGGCTGGCTCCGCCACCTGCTGCGCCTCCTACGCCTCCTGTTATCGCGGCCGATAACAGGAGGGAAACAGGAGGCGAGCCTCCTGTTAATTGCGCCGTCCGCGTTAGACCTCGCCCGGCTCGTACCGGCCGCCGATAAACGGCCGGCTGATCCCATGCTTGGGCAATTCCCACACCCCCGCGCCGCCGGGGTTGAGGTCGGCGCCGATATTGGCGTCGATCAGATAGGGTTTGCCGCTGGCGATCGCCGTCTTGACCGCGTCGCCGAGATCGCCGGCGCGGTCGATCCGCACCCCCTCGACCCCGCACGAGCGGGCGAGCGCGGCAAAATCCGGGTTGTAGGGTTCGCCGGTTTCGGGATGGTGGAAATCGGTCGCCAGCACCCTTCCGTCGAGATAGCCGCGCTGCAGCCCGCGGATCGAGGCGTAGGAATAGTTGTTCCACACCACCCACACCGCGGGGATGCCGTATTCGACCGCGGTGCCGAGCACATTCGCGTGCATGAAGAAGGCGCCGTCGCCGCACACCGAGACGCAGGGCCGGTCGGGCGCGGCGAGCTTGGCGCCGAGCACCCCTGCGACCCCGAACCCCATCGGCCCAAACCCCATGCAGCCGATAAACGAGTCCGGCCGGGTCGGCTTGCAGAACTGCAACAGCCAGTTGTGGTGGACGCCGATATCGCTGACGAGGATCGCATCCTCCGGCAGCGCCTTGTCGATCTCATGCGCCGCGCGCTGCGGATTGATCGGCGTCGCGTCGTCGGTGTAGCCGGGCGCCGTCGCCACCTCCCATTCGCGCCGCCAGCCGGCGATCTTGGCGAGCCAAGCCTCTCGCGCCGGTGTCGTCTGCGGCGCCTTCCGCGCCTCGATCTCGGCCAACAGCTGGCGCAGAAACGTGCGCACGTCGGCCATCAGCCCGAGCGCGACCGGGTAGTTGCGGCCGATCTCGTCGGGGTCGATGTCGACATGGATCAGCTTTGTCGGCGGGATCGTGAACGAGTAGCCCTGGATCCACGAACTCGATGTGCGGTCGTCAAAGCGAACGCCCAGTGCCAACAGCACATCGGCTTCGCGCATCGCGCCGTTGGCCTGGTAGAGCCCGCCGCGCGACACCAGCCCCAGCGACAACGGATGCTGCGTGTCGATCGCCCCGAGCCCGCTTGCCGACGCGCCGACCGGGATGTTGAGCCGCTCGGCGAGCCGCAGCAGTTCCACCGCCGCGCCGCCATAGCGCACGCCCTGGCCGACGAGGATCGCCGGCCGCTTGGCGTTGATCAGCATCTCCGCGGCCTTGGCGACCCCCTCCGGGTCGGCGCCGCAGCGCGACGAGATATTGGCGCTCCATTCGCGCGGGTCGGGCACGTCGGGCGAGGCGTCTTCCTTGAAGATGTCGAACGGCACGTCGAGCACGACCGGCCCCGGCCGCCCGGTCACCATCGTCTTCCACGCCTGGCGCACCATCAGCGGCATTTGCTCACCGCGCGTCGGCTGAAACACGCGCTTGCACATCGCCCGAACGGTCGAGGGGAAATCGGCCTGGTACTGACGATAAAGCTCCTGGAATGCGCCGCGGCCGAACTGCGTCGTCGGGATGTTGCCGGTCACGGCGAGAAACGGCACCGAATCGAGATAGGCGTTGGCGAGCGCGATCGGCAGATTGACCGAGCCCGGCCCGCAGCTGGTGAACGTGGCGGTCGGCTGACCCGACACCCGGTAATAAACGTCGGCCATAAACCCCGACACGGTCTCGTGCCGCGACGAGATCGTCTTGATCTCGTCAGCGCGCTCATAGAGCGCATCGATCAGCCCAATATTGCCGTGCCCGCACAGCCCGAATGCATAGGGCACCTTCTCGCGGATCAGGTAATCGACGATGACCTGCCCGCCATTCAGCAACTGGTTGCCGTGTGCCATGCTGATGCCCCTCTTTTTCCGTCATGCCCGGACTTGTTCCGGTCATCCACGTGGATGGCCGGGATAATCCCGACTATGACGAATTGGAAGGCTTCGCTTAACTCAAGGCTCAACGGCGCTCTTGTGCACCAGGCTGACAAAGCGGCGCACCGCGGCCGAAATTTCGTCCCGTCGGGAGGCCAGGTTGAGGGGCGCGGTCAACTCCGCGCGCGGGTCGATCGGCCGATAGACGACCCCCTCCGCCTCGAGCCGGCTCATCGAAGCCGGCACCACCGTCACCCCGAGCCCGGCCGCGACAAGGCTCAAGGTCGACAACATGCGCGGCGCTTCCTGGCCGATCGTTGGGCTGAACCCGGCGCGGTCGCAGGCGGCGATGATCGCGTCGTGCAGCCCCGGCCCGACCGGCCGCCGGTAGAGAATGAACGTCTCACCCGCGAGCGCCGCCAGCGGCAACGTATCGCCTGCACGCGACAGCGCGTGCCCGCTCGGCAGCGCTGCGACCATCGCCTCTTCGAGCAGCGGCCGAATGAAAAGATCGTCGCTCTCGCCGACCGGCGAGCGGACAAAGGCGGCGTCGATCGCCTGGGCGCGCAGCGCCGCGACCAGCTCGGTGGTGCCGCTTTCCTCGAGCGCCAGCGCGACCAACGGATGCGCCTCGCGAAAGGCGCGGATCGCGCGCGGCACAAACGGGTGGAACGACGCCGAGCTGGTAAAGCCGATGCCGATCCGCCCGGCTTCGCCCTTCGCGGCGCGTCGGGTGGCGGCGACCGCCTCGTCGGCGCGTGCGAGGATCGCCCGCGCCTCGTCGTAGAACGCCCGCCCCGCCGGGGTCAGTTCGACGCCGCGCGGCTTGCGGCGAAACAACGGCGCGTCGAGCTCGCGCTCCAGCGCCCGGATCTGCTGCGACAGCGGCGGCTGCTGAATCCCGAGCCGCGCCGCCGCGCGGGTGACATGTCCCTCCTCGGCGACCGCGACAAAATAGCGGAGATGGCGCAATTCCATATGAAATACATATCACAAAATCGGATTCGATATATTGGACATAGGTTGCGGACGCACTCAATATCGCTTCCCGGCGCAAGCCGGGACCCACTCTTCAGCGCCCGAGACCCCGGAGATGTGGGCCCGGCCTCCGCCGGGGAGCGATCTCCTGAAACGGAGCAGGCAGCCGATGGCCACCGAAGCCAAATCCCTCATCGTGCAATTCCTCGAATGGATCGCGGCGCGCCCGCGCAGCGTCGCCGAGGCGCGCGCCGCGTGGAGCAGCACCTGCCCCTTGAATTGCGCCTGGGAAGATGCGCTCGCCGACAATATGGTTGCGCTGAGCCGCGACGGCCGGGTCGTTCTGACCGCGGCCGGCCGCGCCCGGTTGGAGTGCCGCCCGTGACCGATATTGCCCATCAGGAGCTAATCCGCGACCAGTTCACCCGCCAGTCGCAGGTGTTCAACGCCGCCGCGCCGATCGCCAACGAGGATCAATTGAAGCTGATCGTCGATGCCGCTTCGCCTGGCCCCGGCGACACGGTGCTCGACGTCGCCTGCGGCGGCGGGCTTGTCGCGCGCGCCTTCGCGCCGCATGTGCGCCACGCGACCGGGATCGACGTGACCCCGGCGATGCTCGACACCGCGCGCAAGGCAGCCGTCGAGAACGGCCTTCCCAACGTCACCTGGGACCAGGGCGACGTGACGACACTGCCCTATCCCGACGGCGCCTTCACGATCGTCGCGACGCGCTTCTCGTTTCACCATTTCCTCGACCCGCTTGGCGTGCTGAAAGAGATGGCGCGGGTCTGCGCGCCGGGCGGCCGCATCGTCGTCGCCGACAGCTGCCCGTCGGAGGACAAGGCCAAGGCTGCCGCGTTCAACAAGCTCGAACTCCTGCGCGACCCGTCGCACACCCGCGCGCTGCCCCTGACCGAAATGATGGGCCTCTTCGCCGCCGCCGGGCTTGGCGAGCCGAGCGTGCGCTTCAGCGAGACCGCCGACATCGTCGGCAACCTGTTGGCGCGTTCGTACCCCAATCCGGGCGACGACAAAAAGATCATCGCCATGTTCCGCGCCTCGGTCTCGGACGACAGCCTCGGCATCCCGGTGCGGCTCGCCAAGGACCACGGGGGCGAGGCGATCCATTACGCCTACCCGGTCGCCATCGTCGCCGCGACGCGGCCCTAGCTCATTGGCTTGATCCCTCTGCCCGCGACGCTATCGTAGCCGCCAATTCCTCAGCACCCTGGAGACCGCCCGTGAGCGTCACCGGTAATGACACCCTGAAGACCCGCCGCACCCTCAATGTCGACGGCAAGGCGTACGATTATTTCGACATCGGCGCCGCGGCGCAGGCGGCTGGCCTCGGCGACGTGTCGCGCCTGCCGTTTTCGTTGAAGGTGCTGCTCGAAAACTTGGTGCGCTTGGAAAACGGCCGCACCGTCACGGTCGACGACATCAAGGCGATTGGTGCCTGGCTCAAGGACAAGACCTCGGAGCGCGAGATCGCCTTCCGTCCGGCGCGCGTGCTGATGCAGGATCTGACCGGTGTCCCCGCGGTGGTCGACCTCGCGGCGATGCGCCAGGCGATGGTTGATCTCGGTGGCGACCCCAAAAAGATCAACCCGCTGTCGCCAGTCGACCTCGTCATCGACCATTCGGTGCAGATCGACAATTTCGCGAGCGCCAAGGCGTTTGACGAAAACGTCAAGATCGAGTTCGAGCGCAACGGCGAGCGCTATCGTTTCCTCTCCTGGGGGCAGCAGGCGTTCGAGAATTTCCGCCTGGTGCCGCCCGGCACCGGCATCTGCCATCAAGTGAACCTCGAATACCTCTCGCAGGTGGTCTGGACGACCCCGGAGGACGGCAAGACCATCGCTTATCCCGACACGCTCGTCGGCACCGACAGCCACACGACGATGGTCAACGGCCTCTCGGTGCTCGGTTGGGGCGTCGGCGGCATCGAGGCCGAGGCGGCGATGCTCGGTCAGCCGATCTCGATGTTGATCCCCGAGGTCGTCGGCATGAAACTGACCGGCAAATTGCGCGAAGGCGCGACCGCGACAGATCTCGTCTTGACCGTCACCCAGATGCTGCGCCGCCGCGGCGTCGTCGGCCGCTTTGTCGAGTTCTTCGGCCCCGGCCTCGCCGATCTGGCGCTCGCCGACCGTGCGACGATCGGCAACATGGCGCCGGAATACGGCGCGACCTGCGGCTTCTTCCCCGTCGACGCCGAGACCATCCGCTATTTGACGTTGAGCGCGCGCGACCCGGCGCGCGTCAAGCTAGTCGAGGCCTATGCAAAAGCGCAGGGGCTGTGGGCCGACGCCTCGACCCCCGACCCGGTGTTCACCGATACGCTCGACCTCGACCTCGCGAGCGTCGAGCCGTCGCTTGCCGGCCCGCGCCGCCCGCAAGACCGCGTCGCGCTGGGCGACACCGGTAAGACCTTCGATACCGAGCTGCCGCGCCTCGCGCCCGGCGTCACCGCCGCCCGCTCGCAGAAGGTGCCGGGCGCGGACTATTCGTTGCATGACGGCGATGTGGTGATCGCCGCGATCACCTCGTGCACCAACACCTCGAACCCGAGCGTCATGCTCGCCGCCGGCCTCGTCGCCAAAAAGGCGGTCGAGAGGGGCCTCAAGGTCAAGCCCTGGGTCAAGACCAGCCTAGCGCCGGGCAGCCAGGTGGTGAGCGATTATTACGCCGCCGCAGGGCTCCAGGAGTATCTAGACAAGCTCGGCTTCAACCTCGTCGGCTATGGCTGCACGACCTGCATCGGCAATTCGGGGCCACTCCCAGAGCCGGTCGCCGAGGCGATCGACGAGGGTGATCTCGCGGTCGCCGCCGTGCTCTCCGGCAACCGCAATTTCGAGGGCCGCATTCATGCGCTGGTGCGCGCGAATTGGCTGGCCTCGCCGCCGCTGGTTGTCGCCTATGCGCTCGCCGGTACGGTACGCACCAATCTCGCGACCGATCCGCTCGGCGAGGGCAGCGACGGTAAGCCGGTCTATCTCCGCGACATCTGGCCGACCAACCAGGAGGTCGCGGAGACCGTGCGCAACGCGGTGCACCGGCAGAGCTTCCAGCAGCGCTACGGCAACGTCTTCGAGGGCCCGCCGCAATGGCGCGCGGTGACCGCGCCGGGTGGGGTGACCTACGACTTCCAGGACGGCTCGACCTATCTCGCGCGCGCGCCTTATTTCGACAACATGCCCAAGGAGCCGGGGCCGCTCAGCGATGTGATCGGCGCGCGTGAGCTGGCAATCTTTGGCGACAGCATCACCACCGACCACATCTCG
>DATHCK010000188.1:0-10496 GCA_035319545.1 Allostellaceae bacterium
GCGCATCGTCGGTGATGCGGGTAAAGCCGCGCAGGTCGCTGTACCACAGGACGGCGCTGATCTGCTCCGCGGCGGCGCGGCCGATCCGCCCGTCGAGCACGCGGCGGCCGGGGTCGCGGCCGAGATAGGTCTCGACTAGGGTCTGCGCAATCCGGGTCAGCGACACGGATTTGACCGCCAGCGCCAATGACGGCATCAACCCCGTCAGGCTGCTGATCGCCTCGTCGGAAAACCCGCCGGGGTTGTCGCTCGCCCAGTAGGAATAGACACAATCCATCTCGCCAATCGTGCCTTCCCTCGCGAAGCGGTTGATCAGCGCCAGGTAATCGGTCATTCCCTCGGCGGCCCACCCCACCAAGTTCAGAAACTGATGTCCTTCGCCGGCCGCGAGCCGGGCACGAAACAGCGAACCTCCCGATTTCCACAAATGATAGATGGCGCTCGCCCGCCAACTGGCCGCGGCTTCGCCCTCGGTCGGCCCGTATTCGATCAGCTCGGTCGAGCCGCTGGCGTCCCGGCGCCAGCGGAACGCGCGGCCTTCATGGATCGGGTGCAAGGTGTCGATGATGACGCCGGCGCGGGCGATCGGCAGACCGGCATCCAGCGCCCGCCGGCAGAACCCGTCGAGCAGCGCTCCCTCGCTTTCGCCTGCCAGCCCGGCCGCGACGACCCAATCAGCAATGGCGGAAAGCGTGGTCATGGCCGGCTCGGCGCTACCCGCATTTCGAGTAATCGCAGCTCGTGCATTGGTCACAATTCTCGCTGCGGATGAGGGCCGCCTCGCCGCATTTCGGGCATTGTCTGAGGCGTGGGCCGGGCAGCCGGCCGGCCGCGGGTGGCGTCAGGTTGACGACCTGCGCCACGCGCTGCACATGATTGCGCTCTTTTGCCGGCAGAAAACCGATCTCGATCATGTGGCGCTCGATGACATCGCCGATCGCCGCGAGCAGCGAGGGCACGTAGCGGCCTTCCATCCACGCGCCGCCGCGCGGGTCGAACACCGCCTTCATCTCCTCGACGACAAACGACACGTCGCCGCCGCGCCGGAACACCGCGCTGATCATCCGGGTCAGTGCGACAGTCCAGGCGTAATGCTCCATGTTCTTGGAGTTGATGAAGATCTCGAACGGGCGGCGGCGGCCGTCCTGCACTACGTCGTTGATCGTGATGTATAGGGCGTGCTCGCTTTCCGGCCAGTTGATCTTGTAGGTCTGGCCGGGGAGCGCCTCAGGCCGTGACAGCGGCTGCGACATATAGACGACACCCCGCCTCGTAGATGTCGGCGGGTTTCGCTGCCGGCGTGGGGGCGGGAAGGGGAAGCTCGGGTTCGCGGGCACCCGATGCGGGTTGCTCGGGCTTCGCCTCCAGCACCGAGCCGGTGACCTCGTTCGGGCGATAGGTCGTGCAGCCTTTGCAGCCCATCGCATAGGCGCGGGCGTAGATATCCTTGAAATTGTCGAACGGAATGTCGGCGGGCAGGTTGATCGTCTTCGAGATCGAGCTGTCGATATGCCGCTGCACCGCCGCCTGCATGACGAGATGGTCCTCGGGCGCAAGGCTCTGCGCGTCGACAAAGTAATCGGGAAACGGTGCGCTCTCCCCCTTCAAGCGGCGGAACAGGCGGTAGGCGTAATCGCTGACCTCTTCCTCGCGGCGGGAGCCGTCGGGCATCAGCACGCTGCGCGTGTAGCGATAGCTGAACACCGGCTCGATCCCCGACGAAACATTGTCCGCGAAGATCGAGATCGTCCCCGTCGGCGCGATCGAGGTGAGCAGCGCGTTGCGGATGCCATGCTGGGCGATCGCCGCCTTCACCTCGTCGTCGAGCCCGGCGATGGTCTCGCCGGCGAGGTATTTTTCTTTGTCGAAGAGCGGGAAGGGACCTTTCTCCGCGGCGAGCGCGGTCGAGGAGAGATAGGCCTCGCGCTCGATGACGCCAAGCCACGCCTCGGTCGCGGTCACCGCCTCACGCGAGCCATAGCGCAGCCCGCACATGACGAGCGCGTCGGCGAGGCCGGTAATGCCGAGCCCGATGCGCCGCTTGGCCTGCGCCTCGTGCGCCTGCTCGGGCAGCGGGAAGCGCGAGATGTCGACGATATTGTCCATCATCCGCACCGCGTCGGGGACGGTCGCGGCGAGCTTCGCGGTGTCGAGCCGCGCATTGGGCGTGAACGGTTCCTCGACAAAGCGCGACAGGTTCAACGACCCCAACAGGCACGCGCCGTAAGGCGGCAACGGCTGCTCGCCGCACGGGTTGGTCGCGCGGATGTCCTCGCAGTAATAGAGCGGGTTACGCTGGTTGATCCGGTCGATAAAGATGACCCCCGGCTCGGCATAGGCATAGGTCGCGCGCATGATCTTGTCCCATAGATCGCGCGCCTGAACCGTGTTGTGCACCGTGCCGTTGAAGACGAGCTGCCAGGAGGCGTTTTCCTCGACCGCCTGCATAAACGCATCGGTGATGAGCACCGACAGGTTGAACATGCGAAGCCGGCCCGGCTCTTTCTTCGCCTCGACAAAAGCTTCTATGTCGGGGTGGTCGCAGCGCAAGGTCGCCATCATGGCACCGCGGCGATAGCCGGCCGACATGATCGTGCGGCACATCGCATCCCACACATCCATGAACGAGAGCGGCCCCGATGCGTCGGCGCCGACGCCCTTCACATAGGCGCCGCGCGGCCGCAGCGTCGAGAAGTCGTAACCGATGCCGCCGCCCTGCTGCATCGTCAGTGCCGCCTCGCGCAGATGCGCGAAGATGCCGCCCATGTCGTCGGGGATCGCGCCCATCACAAAGCAGTTGAAGAGCGTCACCTCGCGCGCGCTGCCGGCGCCGGCGATAACCCGTCCGGCGGGGAGGAACTTGAAGTCGTCGATCGCGGCGTAAAACCGCTCAGCCCAGTGCGCCGGGTCTTGCTCGACCGCGGCGAGCGAAGTCGCGACGCGGTGCCAGGTATCCTCGATCGTTTTGTCGATCGGCTCGCGCGCGCCAGCTTCGTTGGCCGGGGCGTAGAGCCGATATTTCATGTCCCAGATCTGCTGCGAGATCGAGGCGATGTTCACCATAAGGGGGATTTCTCAATAAATGGCCGTACATAATGTAGCATATTTGTTCTCATTTGTCGAAGCGCGAGACGCCGTGCTGCAAGTTCTGTCGCGACTGATCCTCGTTTTCCTCGGATTGCTCGTCCCGCCGATGATCGTTGCCGCCGACCCCGTCGAAAGCGAAATCGAAGCACCGGGACCGGATGGGCCGTTGAAGGGGCTGATGCTGTCGCCCGGCGCGGAGGACGCGCCGATCGTGCTGATCATCCCCGGCTCCGGCCCGACCAATCGTGACGGCAACAGCCTGCACGGACTCGATACCGATACCTACAAGCTCTTGGCGCAAGGCCTCGCGGCCCGCGGCATGGCCTCGGTGCGCATCGACAAACGCGGCCTGTTTTCCAGCCATGCGGCGATCCCCAACGCCAATAACGTGACCATCGCCGACTATGCGAGCGACGTGCACGCCTGGGCCAAGGCGATCCGCGACAAGACCGGCGCCAAATGCATCTGGGTGCTCGGCCATAGCGAAGGTGCGCTCGTCGCCATGGTTGCGGCCAAGGACAACCCGCCGGACATTTGCGGGCTGCTGCTGGTCGCGGCACCCGGCCGGAAATTCGGCGAGCTGATCAAGGATCAGATGCGTTCGAACCCGGCGCTGGCGCCATTTCTCGACGAGGCGCTGCGCGACATCGACACGCTCGAGGCCGGAAAGCGCGTCGAGGTGTCGGTCGAGAACACGCGCCCGGAGATTTTCGCGATCTTTCAGCCAGCAGTGCAGGATTTCCTGATCGACCTGATGTCCTACGACCCATCGCAGGTGCTGGCTGCGTATAAAGGGCGGGCGCTCATTCTGCAGGGCGAGCGCGACATCCAGGTCAGCGTCGATGACGCGCGGCAGCTGGCGGAAGCCGACCGGGCCGCCAAATTGGTGCTGCTCCCGGACGTCAACCATGTGCTGAAGACGGTGACGAGCGACGATAAGCAGGCCAATCTCAAAACCTATTTCGATCCCAAATTGCCGCTCGCGCCCGGTGTCGTCGACGACATCGCCGATTTTATCAGCGGAAAATCACCCTGATGTGTTGCGGCTTCCTGCTCGAGCGCGGCAGTCGCCGCCTCGATGCGGGCTTCGAGCACCGCCATGACCTCGCGGCGCGGCCGACCGGGCGGGATCGGTTCGAGAAATTGCGCGACGATCCGGCCAGGTCGCTTCATAAAAGCGCGGCGCCCCCAATAAAGCCCGGAATTGACCGCGACCGGCACGAGCGGCACATCGAGCTCGCGATAGAGCGCCGCCACCCCTGGCTGATAGGGATGCGTGCTCACCGGCTCGCCTGGCGTGGTGCGGGTGCCTTGCGGGAAGATGACGACCGGCCGGCCGGCGGCGACGGCGCGCTTGGCGTCGGCGACCATGCGGCGCAGCGCTCCGGCGCCGCCCTTGCGGTCGATAAAGATCGAGCCGGAACGGGTCGCGTACCAGCCGTAGAACGGCACATATTGCAGTTCGCGCTTGATCACGACGGCCGGGTCGCCGAGCAGCGGCGGCAGCATCAACGTGTCCCAGGCCGATTGGTGTTTCATCGCGATCAGGCAGCCGCCGGCGGGGATATTCTCGCGCCCGCGGACCTCGCCATCGAGACCGACAATATGCTTGAGCGCGAACAGCACGGCCTGCGCCCAAAAGCGGCCAAAACACATCGCGGTGCGCCGCGGGGTCAATAGGAACGGCAAGCCGGCGATTCCGATAATCAGGGTTCCGACCCAGAACGCAAGATTGAAGGCGATCGCGCGCGCAAGGCTCATGGGCGACGGCTGGCTGCGGCCGCGCTCTCCGCGGTATTGAGCGCGTGCGTCTCCCCGGTATGCGGCCAGAATGGAGCGATCCCAGGCCGGATCAGAGCGGCTAGGTACTTGTCGTATTCGCTGACGGTCAGCAGCACGACATCGAACCAACCCCACCGGGCCTCGCCCTCATGCCCGGCAAAGACCGGTTCGGCGACGATGCGTGCCTGCGGCATCGCGCGCTCGAACTCGAGAAGACTACGCTGCATATGATACCAGCTCGTCACCAGGCGTAGGCTGCGATAGCCCTCCTGCTGCATCCAGACAGCGGTCTCGCGCGCGTTGCCGAACGTGTTATCGGCATCGTGGCCGATGACGATGCGCGTGAGATCGTCGGCGTCCGCGTGGCCTGCAACGCGCATCAGCTCGAGGCGGTCAACATGCGGGTTGACGCCCGAGACGAAAAGCTTATGCGCCCGCCCGGCGCCAAGCAGGTCGAGTCCCGTCTCGAGGCGCAGCCGCCCGCCGGTCAATACGACGATCGCATCGGTTTGGGCCGGGTCGGCGGCAAACGACAGCGAGCAATGCACAAACCAGACAAGCCCTGCGGCCCATAACAACATCGTCGTGGCCGCGCCGGCGACAAACCAGCCGAGGGCTCGCGGCCAACGACGCCCGGTCACGGCATCCGCGCCAGCTGACGCAGGACAGTGATCCGCCCGGTGATCATCGCCACAATGCCCGCCGTCAGCCAACTAACGATCAGCAGCAGCCACGCGCGCCAGTCGAAGATGCCGTGTTTGGCGATCGTGACCGGCAGGACGAGCATCCAACCAGCCGGCCCGAGAATGCCGACAGTCAGCGCCGCGGCGGCGGCGCCGATCAACCCGCCGCGCAGCCCCAGGGACAGCGCATGAACCTGAAACTGGCGGGCAATGTACAAGTCTTGCGCACCCAGTAAATGCAGCAGCTCGATCACCGAGCGGTGGATCGCCAGCCCGATCCGCGCCGCGAACACAATGATCGTGATGATGAGTGCGATAACAACCAGCACTCCGGCGGTGATGACGCCCTCGACCCGCAACGCGAAGTCGCGGACGCTGCCGAGCCAAGTGTGGTTGTCGTCGAGTTGCGCGCTCGGAATGATCGTCTCGAGTTGACCACGCAGCGCCGCGTAGTCGATCGCGACATGCGGATCGATCCGGATGTCGATCAGATGCGGCAGAGGCAGGCTGGCGATCGGGACGTCGGTGCCGAGCCAGGGCTGGAGAAGCTTTGCCGTCTGCTCCTGCTGCAGCAGCTGTGCCGAGGTGACGCCTTTCGTCTGTCGTAGCGCCCCGAGGGCCATGTCGATACGCGGTTGCGTCGTATCGGCAGGGATTTGCAGTGTCAGCGCGCTTTCGAGCGAAACGTTCCATTGATTGAGCGCGTCTCGGAGCCAGATGAGCCCGATGCCGCCCACCGCCGCGAGATACACCATGGGCGCGATGATCCATGGCAAAAACCGGCTCGACGAATCTCGCCGCAGCGGTATGTCAAGGCGGAACGGCCGCGACAGCGGCAACTGGATGGCGCCGATCATTGCATCGGCAGGCCGTCGTCAATAAGGCTGACGGCGCCGTGATCAATATGGTAGCGGTGATGCGCGAATTGGCGGGCGAACGCCACGTCGTGCGTCGCGATCAGTACCGTCGTCCCGAGCTGGTTGATCCGCTCGAACACCCGCACGAGCAGCATCGCGATTTCCTCGTCGACATTGCCGGTCGGCTCGTCGGCAATCAGCAGGTCGGGTCGTCGCACGATGGCGCGGGCGATGGCGACGCGCTGTTGTTCGCCGCCCGACAATGTCGCGGGGAGGACATCGAGCTTCCCTTCAAGGCCGATCCAGCTCAGCAGCTCGGGCACATTCTCGCGCACCTCGCGCTCCGGCGCGCCGGCGATGCGCAGCGGCAGCGCGACATTGTCGCGGACGCTCAGATGGTCCACCAGACGAAAATCCTGAAAGACGATGCCGATGCGCCGGCGTAGCGCATTGTGGGTCGCGCGATCGGCGATCGAGGCATCGGTGTCGAACAAAATCACCACTCCCCGCGACGGCCGCTCGGCCAGATAGATCAGCTTTAACAGCGTCGTCTTGCCGGCCCCGCTGACCCCCGTGAGAAAGTAGAAGCCGCCCGTGTCGAGCCGCATCGAGACGTCATGCAGGATGTCCGCATCGGTGCCGTATCGCTTGCCGACATTCTCCAGTCTGACCACGCCCCGCCCCCGGCTCCCACGGTGTACGTGGGTGCTCGCGACCTTTACACAGGCGGTACGGCGGCGTCTAGCCGCGCAACCGGCGCCGTCCTTCTGCTAACCGTCACGGTTGCAAAGAACCGGCGCCGCCCTGTCTTGGATCAACCGACGGCGCCGGTAATGAGATCACCGAAGAGCGTCCAGCGCTCGCCGTCGAATTTCGCCATCTGTACTTGCTTCAATGGCGCGAAATCGGTCGGCGACGTGTTGGCCTTGATCCCCGGCAGCAGCATCGGGACGGTCACGTCCTTGAGGGCTGCCGCCTGCTTCATCACGTTCTCGCGGGTGAGTTCATCGCCGCACTGCTTGAGCACCTGCGCGGTCATCGCAGCGAGGGAACTGCCGGCGACATATCCCTGATCGGTCTTGTCGCCATCCGGGATGTACTTGTCCATGAACGACGACCACCATTTGAAACCGTCGTCGTCCTTCCATCTTGGATCGGTCGCATCCTTCAGATAGAAGTCGGAAATGATATCCTTGGCGTTCTCGAGCCCGGCCGCCTTTAGTGTGGCGCCGACCGAGTTGCCGATGCTGCTGAGGACATGCAGCGGCTTCCACTGAATATCCGCCGCCTTGCGGATCGCCTGGGCGGCGAATTTTGGAATCGCGGTATTGACGAAGATGTCGACGCCCTTGGCCTTCATGTCGACAACCTGCGAATCGACGGTCGGGTCGGTCGTCTCATAGGACGCCTCGACGATAACCATCGACGCCTTGTCACCAAGCCCGTCCTTGACGCCCTTTACATAATCCTTGCCGAAATCGTCGTTCTGGTAGAGCACGCCGATCTTGCCGTCCGGTTTGTTCTTCAGGATGTAGGCGGCATAGATGCGGCCTTCGCTCTGGTAGTTGGGTTGCCAGCCGATGGTCCAGGGATGGCCCTTTGGGTCGTCCCATTTGGTGGCGCCGGTCGCGACAAACAGCTGCGGCACCTTCTTTTCGTTCATGTAGTGCCAGATCGCGCTGTTGCACGGCGTGCCGAGCGGGCTAGCGACCAAGAACACCCCATCATCCTCGACCAGTTTGCGCACCATCTCGACGGTCTTCGGCGGGGTATAGGCATCGTCGTAGGAGATGAAGTTGATCATGCGCCCGTTGATGCCGCCCTGGTCGTTGATCATCTTCCAGTACGCGGTCTGAGCCTTGGGGACGGCGCTGTAGGACGAAGCCGGGCCGCTGTAGGGCCCGGTGTTGCCGAGCTTGATCTCCTTGTCGGTCACGCCGGGCCCATAGTTCGCGGCGCGCGCCGATACGAACGGCACACTGAGAGCGAGCGCCGCGGGTGCGGCGGCAAGGATCGTGCGACGCGTCAGTTGCCTCATGGCTTACCTCCCTTTGGGTGAAACTCGCCGCCAGCCCGCCGCGCGGGCGACGGCAAACCGGACGAAACCGGCGGCGCCGGCCGGCATGACAAAAATGACCAGCAGCAGGATGACGCCGTAAATCGCGCCCGCCAAGCCGGTCGACAATGCATTGGCGATGTTGGGCACGTAGAGGACGAACAGCCCGCCGAACAGGCAGCCCAATATCGACCCGACCCCACCGATCACCAAGCCCACCAGCAGCGAGATCGACAGGAAGATCGTAAAGCTGTCGGGCGCGACAAAGCCGATCGCCAGTGCGCCGAGTGCGCCCGCGACACCCGTGTAGAAAGCGCTGACCCCGAAGGTCAGCGTCTTGTAGAGCGAATTGTTGATGCCCATCGCCGCCGCCGCGATCGGGTTGTCGCGGATTGCCATGATCGCGCGGCCGGTACGGCTGTGGATGAGGCTTGCGGCGCAGGCGAACATCACAAGTACCACAATGAGGGTAACGTAATAGAGCCACTGGTCGTCACTGATCTTCGACAGCAAACCCGGCGCCTCGGGCTGATCGACAACCAATCCTTGAACCCCACCCGTCCACGCTTCAAGCGCGTGAAATTTGAGGAGCTGCGGCATCGCCGTCGCCAGCGCGAACGTCGCCAGCGCTAGATAGAGGTTCTGCAGACGCAGTGCCGGCAAGCCGAACAGAAAGCCGATCACAAAACACACGCCGCCCGCAGCCGGGATTGTCCAGAGATAACTGAGCTCGTAATTGTGGATCATAATCGCCGCGGTGTAGGCGCCGATCCCATAGAACGCGCTGTGTCCCAGCGAGAACTGGCCGTTGAACCCGGTCAGCAGGTTGAGGCCGAGGATGGCGAGGCCGTAAATCAGCACCTCGGTTAGCTGGAAGGTCACAAAGCTGCTCGCGAAAACCGGCACCACGAACGCCACGACGACAACGCCGGCAATGATCAGATGCCGCGCGCCCGGACGCATCCTTGCCGCGCGCTGCACCGGCACCGCCTCGCCAGCCTCGATGTCGGGCGCGATCTCCTCCTCGGGGATCGTCGTCATACCCGGCTCACCACGCTGCGGCCGAAAAGTCCGCTCGGCCGGAACATCAGGACGATGACAATCATGATCAGCGCGAGGCTCAATTTCAGCTCGCGGCCGAAATAGGGGATGAAGGTTCCGGCCAGGTTTTCAAGGACACCGACGGCAAACCCGCCGACGACCGCGCCGGCGGGGCTCGACAAGCCGCCCAAGACGGCGCCGGCAAAGCCGTAGAGCAAGACGCCGATCATCATGTTGGGCTCGAGAAAGACGACGGGCGCGATCAGCATTCCGGCGACCGAGCCGATCGCCGCCGCCATCCCCCATCCCAGCGCGGTCATCCAGCCGACGCGAACGCCGACCAGCCGCGCCGATTCCGGGTTCGCCGCGGCGGCACGCATCGCCAGACCAAGTCGAGTGCCCCGGAAAAACGCGTAGAGCAGGGCGAGCAGCAGCAGCGTCACCCCGACCATGCCGGCTTCATGCGTGTCGACGAGAGAGCCGAGGAGCGGCGCATGGCCGAACGGGGTGGGAAAGGTCTTGATCGTATAGTCCCAAACTTGGCCGGCCGAGCTGTTGAGAATGCTGAACAGTGCGATGAACGCGACGAGCTGACTCAAGATCGGGGCTTTTTGCACCGGTCGGAACAGCACCCGATCGATCAGCACGCCGGCGACGAAAGAGAGGATCACGGACGCCGCGAACGCGACCCAATAAGGCATGCCCCAAGCGATCAGCTGCCAACCAATAAAGGTGGAGAACATCGCCATCTCGCCCTGGGCGAAATTCAGATGATCGGTCGAGACGTAGATCATCACCAGCGCCAGGGCCACGCAGGCATAGATCGCGCCGTTGGCGATGCCGGATGCGAGTTGCTCGAGCAGCTGTTCCATTGCGGTCCGCCTCAGTAGCCCAGATATGATTTGCGAATGGTCTCGTCGTTCTTCACGACCTCGGCACGATCGGACAGGACCACCTTACCAGTCTCCAGCACGTATGCGTAGTCGGCCA
>DATHCK010000189.1:0-13646 GCA_035319545.1 Allostellaceae bacterium
GTCGCTGGGCGGTCGGCATCGCGACGCGCGACTATCGCCGCTATCTGCAGGAGGTCGCCGACGTCACGCTCGGCCGTCCGCTCACCCCGCCGGCGCCGCCGCGCGTGCGGGTCATGGATTGAGGGAGCGGGCGATGCTCAAGGTCGACCACGACCGCTGCACCGAATGCCGCATGTGCTACATCGTCTGCCGCGAATTGGACATCAACGCGGTCTATGTCGCCCTGGAACCGCTGCACCGCATCGAGATCGACCCCGACACCTGCACCTATCCCGGCTGCACCGCCTGTCTGATGTATTGCCCGGCCGCCGGCTCGATCGTCGAAGTCGAGACCGGCCGGCCGGTTGTTCCGCCGCCAGCGGACGTGTGGTCGACGTGAACGGGGCCGCGCGCCATTGTTGCTCGTCATCCCGGGTTCGCTGTGTCGCAGCGCCCCGGAATGACATCGGCTTTTAGGGAGCTTCGCAGATGCATCCCCTCCTCGAAGAATTCCTCGACAAATGGGTGTGGCCGACGATGCCGGGCGCGCCGGGCGCTGAATTCCGGCTCAAGATCACCAAGGAGAAGTGCATCAAGGGCTGGGAGATCAATCTCGCCCGCACCCTTGGCGACATCGAGGAGGAGCTCAAGACCAACGACGAGGCCTGGAAAAAGGCGCACGCGCTGCGCGGCTACGCCGCCGAGGGCGTGCACATGTCGATCAAGCAGATGTCGGCGCAGCTGCTCTCGGTGGACATCGCCGACCAGGAGAAATACATCGACCTGCAGCGCATGCGCGCCCGCCAGATCTGGGACGAGTGCAAGCACTCGAAGCTGCACGCCGACGTGCTGTTGGGCAAAGGCTGGGTCACGGACGAACGCGAGCTGATGGAAATCGCCCAGGCCAACGAGCAGCCGCTGCCGGCCTATTTTGGGCTGTCGATGATGTTTCCGCACATCCATCCGCTCGCCCGCGCGGCGCAGAACTACTACACCGAGGCCAATGCCTGCATCGGTATCATGGCCTATCTGCATCTGGTCGAGGATCCGCTGGTGCGCCACGAGCACCTGTCGCAGCAGGACGAGGAGCTGATGCACTTCATGGAAGGCAAGTTCCAGCTCGATTTCTACTGCACCGACGAGGAGTCGCAGCGCCATGTTGAGGACGCGCTCGGCTACCTGACCTATCAGATCGGCGGGATCAAGTAGCCCATGAAGGTCCGCATCGAGTCCCCGCCATGCAATTCATGCGGGCTTTGCCGCGAGGTGTGCGCGTATTCAGCGATCCGGCCGACGCTGCTGGAACCACGGCACCTCTATGAGGTGATGCCGGAGAAATGCACGGGCTGCGGCGAGTGCCTCGACTATTGCCCGGCGCCCGGCGCGCTCGTGCAATACGCGGCATAGCAGGGACGAGAAGATGTTCCGCGACGGCGAATATCCTCCGGTGGTCTTTCGCGTGCGGCTCGGTCGGGAGCAGTTCACCCTCAAGGGGCGCCTCGTCCGGGAAGGCGGCCTCGTCTACGCCACGGTCGAGGAAATGCCCGACGACTGCCCGTTCCTGCCGGACCGGATCAGGCTCGAAGAAGACGACCTCGAGCTCAGGCACGACGCCGCGGGCGGCGAGGACTGGTACCAGTATCACGGGTTTGTCGTGGCGTTCTAAGGGCGAGGGGCGCGCGAGTATTGCCGCGCCCTCGCCGCTTGCTAAGATGACCCCGGCGATTGAGGGAGAGGCGATATGGCACGCCAATACAAGTTGATGTCGGCCGATGGGCACCTTGAGGTTCCGCCCGAGCGCTGGGTTCACCGCGTGCCGGAGAAATATCGCGACCGCGCGCCGCACACGATCCACCTGCCCGATGGCGGCGACGCGCTGATGATCGAGGGCCAGCCGCTGCTCGAGGCCAATTTTCTCGATCTGCGCGCGGGCCGCGCCGCCGGCACCTGGCAGCCCTTCGGCCTCAAGGTCGCCGATGCCGCCGGCACCGGTGGGCCCGAGCAGCGCGTCCGCGAGCAGGATGAGGACGGCATGGACGCCGAGGTGCTGTTCGCGGCGATGGTCGCCGGCCCCGTCTTCTGGCGCAACATCGCGCACGACGAGGTCTACAAGGCGGTCATCCGCGGCTACAACGATTGGCTCGGCGAGGAATATTGCGCGGTCGCGCCCGATCGGCTGATCGGCATGGGGGTGATCCCGATCACCAATGTCGACGATGCGATCGCCGAGATGGAGCACTGCAAGAAACTGGGCCTCAGGGGCGTGCTGCTCGGCGCGCTGCCCAACGCCAAGGGCTATCCGACCCCGGAGGACGACAAATTCTGGGCCGCCGCGCTCGACCTCGACATGGCGGTCACGGTGCACGTCCAGCTCTACCGCACCGGCGCCCGCGCCAACCAGCCGACGATGAAATACCCGAAGGAAGACCCCGAGGTGATGGCGCGGCTGCGCCGCCCGTTCCTCGAATGGCTGGTGAATTTCGGCCTGCCGCCATCGATTGGCATGGCGCAGTTGGTGCTGAGCGGCGTCTTCGAGCGCTTCCCGAAATTGAAGGTGTTCTTTGCCGAAACGCGGCTCGGCTGGGTGCCGTTCTGGCTCGAGCACATGGACCTTTGGTACAAGCGACACCTCAACTGGGCGGAGGACATGCTCGGCTTCAAGCCCTTGAAGGAGCTGCCGGCGACTTACGTGCGCGAGAACATCTATTTCAGCGTCCAGTACGAGCGCGTGGCGATCGAGATGCGACACCATGTCGGCGTCGACCACATCATGTTCGCCACCGACTTCCCGCATATCGAGAACGAGTGGCCGAACTCGCGCCCGATCATCGACGACATCTACCGCGACATCCCAGCAATCGAGCGCGACAAGATTTGGGCCGGGAATGCGGTGAAGTTCTTCAAGCTGGGCGCTTGAGTGCGTGGTTCGGGACGCCGCCTGCGGTATTTTACTTAGCGTCGGGGGCGCGGCCGGGTCTTGGCCGCTTGCGGCTCTGCGGACGGCGGCGATGGGGTCGTGTGTTCATCGGATGAGAGAAGTGCGTTAAAGCCTTTAAGGCTCAGATAGGCGCCTAACAGCAGCGGGATCGCGGCGTAAAGGTAATAGAACTCGGCAAAATGCAAGGAGGCGACGATCCCGCCGAGCAGGTCGGGCGGCAACAGCATCAGGGCGACCCCTCGGATCAACAGCAGCCAGCCCATCAACGTCACCAGCAGCGCTGGGAGGCCGCGGTTCCATAGATTATGGATCAGCACAATTGCTGCCCCGGCCACGATCCCCAGTATTCCCATCACATAGAGCAGGGCGGGATCGCTTGACAGCGCGCCAAGCGCGGCGATCGGCGGTTGCCTGTCAAGCAGCATCGCCGCCCCCGCGATCAGCCCCACGACGCCGATCAGACGGCTGAGATAAATCGTCGGCACTGGCATCGCGTGTCCCCCATCGCGCTAGCCGCGACGAGAATAGCACGCGAATCAGGGATTCTGCTCGGTCGTCGGCTGAGAGTGGTTCTTCACCTCGCCGCGACGCCGTCGCGCATAGCGGTCGAGCCGACGGCGCGCCGCGTCAAAGGCACCGCGAACAGCGACGAACACATCGTCATGCGCCTCGAACTCGGCGGCGCCGCGCCCAATCGTGATGATTTTTCCGGGAAGGGTCAGCTCGATGCAGAGATGCGCGACCCTCCCCGCCCGCATCGGACGGTGCCGGCCCTCGACGATCACCCGGCACGCGGTGAGACGGTCGAAGACGCGCTCCAGGCTCTCCGCACGCTCGCGGATTTGCGCTTCGACAGCCGCGGAGGACGGCAAGTCGCGAAAGGTTATCTGCAGCGGGACAGTCATCAGCGCCTCCAGGGGTGGGGAACGACGCACAGACAGCCTTCTCCATATCGGCGTGGCAAAGCCGTGGCGCAACCCCGCCAATAGGGGCAAAATGGTGAAAGGGACAGCGCCATCAGGGAGGCTCGCCATGCCCGACTACAAGCTGATCTCCGCCGATTCCCATGTCAGCGAACCACCCGATCTGTGGGCAACCCGGGTCGATAAAAAATATCGCGATCGGGCGCCGCGGCTCGTCACCGACCTGCCCGGCAAAGAGGGCGCCTATTTCCTCTATGAGGGGCACGCACCGCACCCGATCGGCATCGGGCTCGGCGCCGGCAAGAGCCCCGAGGAACTGAAGGAGTTCCTGACCAAGGCCACTTACGCCGATGCACGTCCCGGCGGCTGGGACCCGGCTGAGCGGATGAAGGACAACGCCGTCGACGGGGTCGAGGCCGACGTGCTCTACACGACGCTCGGCTTCCGCATTTTCTGGCTCCAGGATGCCGGGCTGCAGGCCGACTGCTTCCGCGTCTACAACGACTGGCTCGCCGATTTCGTCAGTTACGCGCCGACGAAAATGGCGGGCCTGGCGATGATCTCGCTCTACGACCCGAAAGCCGGGGCGCGCGAGCTCGAACGCTGCGCGAAGATGGGCCTCAAAGGCGCGATGATCTGGTGTTCACCACCCGAAAGCCAGCCTTACAGCTCCGACATCTACGACCCGTTCTGGGCCGCGGCCGAAGAGATGAAGACACCGATCTCGCTGCATGCGATCACCGGCATGGGTGTCGAAAGCCAGTGGAACTGGGGCGAGCGCTATATGCGGACCACGGTGCTCGGCTACGAGGTCGAGAAGTCGTTCAGCGTGCTTATCTTCTCAGGCGTTCTTGACCGCTTCCCGCGGCTGCAGATCGTCTCGGCCGAGAACAATGTCGGCTGGATTCCCTATTATTTGCAGCGCATGGACCGGGTCGCCGAGCGGTCCCGTGCCGCCGCGGGCTTCACGCAAAAGCTGAAGCCCAGCGAATATTTCCGCCGGCAGATGTGGGCGACCTATATCGATGATTTTGTCGGCGTGGCGAACCGGGATTTTGTCGGTGTCGACCGCATGATGTGGTCGAGCGACTACCCGCATCAGGCGTCGTCATGGCCGCACTCGCAGGCAGTCGTCGAGCGCGACTTCAAGGATGCGAGCGCCGAGGATCGCTTTAAGATCACTCGCGGCAACGTCGCCGCGCTTTACGGCTTCGCAATCTGAAGGCGATAACCCTCAGCCGGTAATGCCGGGGGACAACGCAGACAGAGAGCGCCGTGCCGCCGCCCAATCATGGCGGCGGGCGCTCGAATTGACCGCGCCGATCGCCCAGCACCCCGAGGTCATCTTCCCCGTCGTCATCGAGCGTATGGCTGAGACATTCGGCGACGCGCCGGCGCTGCTCTCCGAGCGCCAAATACTGAGCTACGCCGCGCTCGCGGCCCGCGCCGGACAGTATGCCGGCTGGACGCGGGCTCAGCGCATCGCGCCCGGCGAGGTCGTCTGCCTGATGCTTCCGAATTGTCCGGAATACCTGGCGATCTGGCTGGGGATTACCCGCGCCGGCGGCGTAGCGGCACTGATCAACACCAATCTCGTCGGCGACGCCTTGCGCCATGCGATCGGCATTGTGCGGCCGCGCCATGTGATCGTCGCCGGCGAATTCATCGAGGCCGTTGCCGCCGTGATGCCGCAACTCGGCGAGATCAGCGCTTGGAGCTACGGCGCCGACGCGCCCGGCTGGCCGCGCATCGACCGCGAGCTGCCGGCCGGCGACGCTGGGAATGATGTCTGCGGCCCGACGCTCAGCGACCGCGCATTGTACATCTGCACCTCGGGCACCACCGGCCTGCCCAAAGCAGCAAGCGTCAGCCACTCCCGGCTGATGTGGTGGACGCACTGGTTCGCCGGGCTGATCGGCACCGAACCCACGGACCGCATGTACAATTGCCTGCCGATGTATCACAGCATCGGCGGCGTGGTGGCGACAGGCGCGGTGCTGACGGGGGGCGGTTCGGTCGCAATACGCGAGCGTTTCTCGGCGAGCCGCTTCTGGGACGACATCACCCGCTGGGACTGCACGCTGTTCCAATATATCGGCGAATTGTGCCGCTATCTGCTCGACGCGCCGCAACACCCGCGCGAGACCGGCCACCGGCTGCGCCTTGTGTGCGGCAACGGGCTGCGCGGCGACGTGTGGGAGTCGTTTCAAAATCGATTTGAAATTCCTCGAATTATCGAATTTTATGCTGCGACCGAAGGCAGCTTCTCGCTTTACAATTGCGACGGCAGGCCAGGATCAATCGGGCGAATTCCCGGCTATCTGGCCCATCGTTTCCCCGTTGCGATCGTCAAGTTCGATGTCGAAACCGGTGACGTCGTGCGCGGCGCCGACGGCTTCTGTCTGCGCTGTGGCGCGGACGAAGTCGGCGAGGCGATCGGCAAGCTGGCGCATGAGAGCGCTGCAGTCGGCGGCGCTTTCGAAGGCTACTCGGACAAGGTCGCCTCGGAAGCGAAAATCCTACGAAATGTCTTCTCGACCGGCGACGCCTGGTACCGCACTGGCGATCTGATGCGGCGCGATCGTGCCGGCTATTTCTATTTTGTCGACCGGATCGGCGACACATTTCGCTGGAAGGGCGAAAATGTCTCGACGACCGAGGTCGAGACTGAGATCTCTGGCTGCCCCGGCGTGGTTGAGGCCGTGGTTTATGGGGTCGCTGTGACGGGTACGGAAGGTCGCGCCGGCATGGCAGCGCTGGTTACGACCGGCGATTTCGACCCGGCGATCTTTGCCTCACACATCGCCGAGCGCCTGCCTGAATATGCCCGCCCGGTCTTCCTCCGCCTCTGCCGGGACATCGCGACGACGGGCACGTTCAAGCCGCAAAAGCCGATTTTGGCGCGAGAAGGTTTCGATCCCGCCGGGATCGACGATCCGCTGTATGTCTTTGATCGGACGAACGGGAGCTTTCTGCCGCTGGATGCGGCGGCTTACGGGCGGATAAACCGGCGTGAAATGCGGCTTTAGCTAAGCGGTGCTGCCGGCATCCACCGTGAGCACCGTGCCGGTGATGTTACGGGCCGCATCGCTCATCAAAAACGCCACGGTCGCGGCGACGTCCTCAACCTCGGCGAGGCGGTTGAGCGGGCTGCGCCGCTTGATCTGCTCGCGTTGCGCGCCTTCGAGACCATCGGTCATACGCGTGTCGATAAAGCCCGGCGCCACCGCATTGACGGTAACTCCCAGCGGCCCGAGCTCGCGCGCCAGCGACTTGGTGAAACCGACGAGCGACGCCTTGGTCGCACCGTATACCGACAACCCGCTGAACCCGGTCGAGCTAACGATCGAGGAAATGTTTACGATCCGACCGCCGTGTTCCTTGAGCTCGCCATCGGCCATCATCGACCGCACGACGTGCTTGGTGAGCACCATCGGCGACACGGTGTTGAGCCGCACCGTCTGCACGATGTCGGTGACCCGCACGTTGGCGAGAAGACCGGCGGTGCCGATCCCGGCATTGTTGACGAGGCCGTAGATCGGCCCGACTTCCTTGCGGATGTTCTTGACGAGGTCGGGAAGCGCATCGATCTCGCCGAGATCGCAACCCCAGAAATGGAGTGGTGTCGGCTGACCGCTGGCCCCGGCGATCTCCGGACTTTCCTCGCGCGCGACGACAACCACGCGGTAGCCGGCGTCGCGCAGCTTGATCGCCGTGCCAAAGCCCAGACCGCGGCTGCCGCCGGTGACAATGACGTTGCGCTCGGGGAATTTACGCACGGTCCCGCACCAGCTTGCCCGAAGCGGCGACCTCGATCGCCGACACAAAGCGGATCGCGGCCGGCACCTTGTGGCGCGCCAAGAGGCTGCGGCACGTATCGAGGATCTCCTTGCGCATCGTGTCCGGCTCGACGAGCTCTGCACTCGCGACGACGTCTGCGACGACGATCGCCCCGGTGATCGGGCTCTCGCGCGCTCGCACGACCGACATCCGGACGCCAGGATGGCGGTTGATTACCGCCTCGACCTCCTCCGGATGCACCTTCTGGCCACCGATGTTGATGACCCCACCGCGCCGGCCAACAAAATAATAGCGGCCGTTGCGCAGCTCGACGATGTCGCCGGTGTCGACGAACCCGTCGGCGTCAAACGGCGAGGCGACGTCGTCGCCGATATAGCCGAGCGAGTTGCACCCTGACCTGATTCGCAGCGTGCCTTCGGCGACCCGCATCTCGACATCGCCGCGCCGACCGAGGTAACTCGCGGGAAAGCCGCAGAGCCCGTCGCCGACAGCGAATGCCACCCCGGCCTCGGTCGAGGCGAAGGCGTGCGCGATGTCGGCGTCCGGATAGGCTTCGTGCAAATGGTCGAGGATCGACTGATCGGCGATCTCGCCCGAGAGACGTACGTAACGCGGAGCCATCCGGCGCGCCGAGCCGCTCATCAGCGCCCGGCGCCAGTACGATGGCGTGCCAGAAATATGCGTCACCCCGCTGGCCCCGGCGCGGACGAGAAAATCGCCAACCGGCTCCTGCGCACTCGACAGCACCATCGAGCCGCCGCCGAGCATCGCGCGCAGAAAGATCTGCAGCCCGCCGTAACGGCGTATGTCGTAGAAGGTGCTCCATACGGCGTTGTGGCCGAGCGTCGTTCCGCCGGGCATTGCGGCGGTCAAGGTCGCCAGCGTGTGGCAGACGAGTTTTGGCGCGCCGGTTGTGCCCGAGGTCAGCAGCACCCATTCCGTGTCGGCGCCGGGCTCGCGGTTTGGTGCGCCGGGTGTGACGCCTGTGCCGCAAGGCACAAACATGTCGGTGCCAAACTCGCCGGCGGCCCTGTCGCCGACAATCGCGTCCACTCCGGCCATGGCCATTGCGTTGGGAAGATGCGCGGCGGAAACGTCCGGCGGGCACAACACGATCCGCCGCGCGATCCCGTCCAGCTCAATCAGCGCCAGAGCGGCCGGCAGCTGATCTCGGGTCGACAGCAGCACCGATCGGCCGCGTAATCCATGAAGGTGCTCTCCAAGAATCGACCCCCGCGACAGCACGGCAAGGCTAACCCGCGCATGTTCGTCCGAGAGCCACCGTTCCGCCAGCCGCCCGGCGCTGCTTAGCGAATGCCAGAGGTTGTTCCGCTCAATCCGCGGCGCGGGCCGTGGCATTCTGGTAAAGCCGGATGAAGTCGCCCACGGTCACCGGAAAATCGGTTTCTTCGTCATCGCCAAACGGATCGATGCCGAACTGGTCCTCCAGCCGCGCCACGATGATCGCGAAGCATAGCGAGTCAAGCCCGGTATCGAGCAGGCCGAGCCCGTCCGACAGCGGCGCCAAGACCTTGTTCTGCTCCCGAGCGACCTCGGCAAAAAGCGTGGTGATATGCGATCCGATCGACATGAGCGGCTCCAGCAAACATGAACTCGCAAGGTTCCCGCAGCGGCATTAAAAAACCGCCAACACCGGCCCGCCTGTTGCGCTTAACCCGGCCGCAGTGCATAGCCAGGACGATGATCGCAACCTTGTTGCCGCCGGAAGTCAGTGCGGTCGAGCGCCGCTGCGACGATAGTCCTGCGGTGATCTTTCCCGAGGAAGAGGCTCTGATCAAGAGGGCTGTCGCGCCCCGGCGGGCGGAGTTCGCCACGGCCCGCGCTTGCGCGCGTCAGGCATTGGAGCAGATGGCAGTCCCCGTCGGCCCCATCCTGCGCGGCGCGAAGCGCGAACCCATCTGGCCGCCGGGCATCGTCGGCAGCATCACCCATTGCACCGGGTACCGCGCCGCGGCGGTCGCGCGCCTGACCGAGGTGCTGACAATCGGCATAGACGCCGAGCCGCACGCGGCGATCCCGGAGCGCGTCGCGGCGCGCGTGCTGGATGCCGACGAACGCGCCTGGACGGCAGCGGCACCCGCCGGCATCCGTTGGGACCGGCTGATCTTCAGCGCCAAGGAAAGCGTCTACAAGGCGTGGTTTCCGCTCGCCCGGCGCTTTCTCGATTTCAATCAGGCGACCCTGGCGATCGATCCCGTGGACTCGACCTTTTCGGCGCGCGTTCTCGTCCCCGCACCCGCGGGCGTGCCAAACCAGTTTCGGGGCCGCTATCTGGTCGCGGACGGGCTTGTCATCACCGCGATCGCAGTGTTGCGCTATGCGTAGGTGGGGTTCACGCCGGACAATGCGGCAACGGGCAACCGCATCCTTGCCCAGCCAGGGCCAGGAGAGCGCCGCGCGCACAGTTGCGCGAACCACGCCGAGTAGAAATGGGTTGCCGCTGCATGCCAGGGCGCGTTCATCACCTCCAGTGCCGGAAATCGCTCGAGCAGCGTCGCGTCGCGATCGTGCAGTGCGACCTCGCGGAAGGCCTGCATCGCGGCGGCTGCGTCCGCGGAAAAATAATTCGCCGGAATCTCGGGATAGGACTCGCTCTTACCGGCGAGGAACTGCACGACATCGCGCCGGTATTCGCGGCCGAGCGCACCCGCATCGTATTCCGGATGCCCCTGCATGAAGACAAAAAGGCTGCCGCAACGCTTGGCGAAGATGTCGGCACCGGCGACGCGCGAGCGCGACAAGATGCTGTAGCCACGCGCGCGCAGCGCCGCCTCGGGCAACTCATTGTAGCGCGAATGCGGACTCGACCATCGGGCCCGCGTACGAGCCAGCAGCGGGTGGTCCGCGATCCGGACGCAATCGAAGACGCCCGACAGCTTGACGCCGAGCGGACGGCGCTCGATCCCGTCGATGTGGCGTACGGCAGCATGCGCCGCGAGGCATGACCAGATCGTCGAACTGGTATGGCGCTGCGCCCATTCGACGAGGCGCTTGAGAACAGGCCAGCAGGGCTCCGCTTCGACCGCTGCCGCGGCGGGCGCCGCTCCGGTCACGATCAGCCCGTCGAGATCGTTCTCCCACAAATTATCGATCGGCTCGTGGTACGTGGCAACGTGGCGCTGTCCCTCCACAGAACGCCGCGGCTCCGGAAACGAGAAAACGCGGAGGGCAAACGGAATGCCCCCAGCCGCACTCGTCAGCCGCTCGCGAAATTGCCGTTCGGTGGTTTTGAGCGCGGCGTCGGGCATGTTGTTGACAAGCCCGATCGTCAGGGCCTTGCCTGCCCGCACGGGACACCGCCGCAGCCGATCAAGCCTCAGCAGCGGCATTGCTTAAGCCTCGCACGCCCGCTCGAGCGCCTGATCGAGGTCGGCGATGACGTCGTCGACATGCTCGATGCCGACCGAGAGCCGGATCATCTCCGGCCGAACGCCGGCCTTGAGCTGCTCATCGGGCGACATCTGGCGGTGCGTTGTCGAAGCCGGGTGGCAGGCGAGCGACTTGGCGTCGCCGAGATTGACGAGCCGTTTCACCAGCGTCAGCGCGTTGTAAAAGCGCCTGCCACCTTCGAACCCGCCTTGCGTGCCGAAGGTCAGCAGCGAGCATGCCTGGCCGCCAAGGTATTTCTCGGCGAGACGATGATAAGGGCTATCGGGGAAGCCGACGTAATTGACCCAGGCGACGCGCTTGTCGTCGCGCAGGAACTCGGCGACCCGGCGGGAATTCTCGACATGCCGCTCCACGCGCAGCGCCACAGTCTCGATGCCCTGTAGCAGCAAGAATGCGCTCATTGGCGACAGCACCGCGCCGGTGGTGCGCTGATAGACGCTGCGGCAGCGCGCGATATAGGCGCCGGCACCGAAATGGTCGGTATAGACAAGCCCGTGATACGATGCGTCGGGCTCGCAGAACTGGCGGAAGCGCCGGGCATGCGTCATCCACGGGAATTTCCCGCCATCGACAATCGCGCCACCCAAGGTCGTGCCGTGGCCGCCCATGAACTTGGTCAGCGAATGCACGACGATGTCGGCGCCATACTCGATCGGACGCAGCAGGATTGGCGTCGCGACGGTGTTATCGACGACCAGTGGCACGCCGCCCGCATGCGCCACTTCGGCCAACGCGGCGATGTCGCAGATATTGCCCGCCGGATTGCCGACGCTCTCGCAGAACACCGCTCGGGTATGATCGTCGATCAGCGGCTCAACATCGGCCGGGTTGTCCGATTTCGCAAACTTGACCGCGATGCCGAGGCTTGGAAAGAGGTGCGAGAAGAGCGTGTGCGTCGTCCCGTAAAGCTGCGGCACGGTGACGAAATTGGCGCCCGCCTCGGCGAGGTTTAACAGCGCGTAATGCAGCGCGGCTTGGCCCGAGGCGACGCACAGCGCGCCGACCCCGCCTTCCAGCGCCGCCACGCGCTTGTCGAGCACGTCGACGGTTGGGTTGTTGATCCGGCTGTAGCGAAAACCCTGCGCTTCGAGATTGAACAGCGCAGCGCCGTGCTCGGCGCTGTCGAATTCATAGGCGGCGGTCTGGTAGATCGGCACGGCGACCGACTTGGTCGCTGGGTCGCCGTCATAACCCCCGTGGATCGCTATCGTCTCGCTGCGCACCTGACAGAACCTTCCCGTTGCCCACCCGAGGCGCATTCTCCGCGCCATCCAGTGAATTTTGCGTTTCCTCGCCTCAGACAACGCGCAGCGGCCGCATGAGGACGGGGGTCCGCGATTGCCGCCTGGTCACCGCAGCGACCGTCGCCAACTTGGGTACCGCGCGCACGAGCAGGTCGCGGAACAGGGTCCACAGCGGCAGAACGCGGTCATCCGCCTGCAGGTGCCGGCTCAGAGAGCCGTGGCACGCGCCGTCATCGCTGTCGAAATCAATGTGCTGCTCGAGAAAGAAGCGAAACGCGCGCTGGCCTTGGCCGTACCAGTGCGGCGCCCGCAGCATCGCGCCGAAAACGCGGCTAAGGCCGCCATCCTCGTAGCTGGCGATGCTCGCGGCGCGCGCCGCGGGATCGATGCCGCGGGTCTTTTCCAGATAGGCGAGGCCGGACTCGATTAATCGCTGATCTTTGGCCGCCGGATGAAGCTCGATAACCCGCCGCATGAATTCGTCATGGTTCATCCGCTCGCCCGCCGCCGCGATGCCCGGCCAAGGCGAGAGATTGTCGGTGTCGCACTCGCCTTCGCACAGCGCGGCGAGCTTGTCGTCATTGGGATGGAAGTCGCGCGCGACTTCGAGGTTTTCGCGAAACTGGACCGAGAAGAAGTAGTAGGCCGTGGCGACGCGCATGACCTCGTCGCAGTTAAGCTCGTCCCAGCCCATGCGACAGATGCCATCGATCACGGAATGGTAAACAAAGCGCGGTCGGGCGTCCGCCCGCGGCCGAAATAAGACAACCGTCGCCCCATCCATTGCTTCCTCGCCAGCCTCGTTAAGGTTAAATGTTCAGGAATATTTCATCTCAAAAAGCCGCGCGAAATTGCGTCAATAATTGTCAAGTCACAAATACAAATATCGTTAAAAATCGATCTATTTTCGCGTGATCGCGTCGGGCGCCCCACCGCGGCGGCAACCGGCGTACGATCAAATCGAACCGTTGAGTTCCCTCCCCCACGGAGCCATGCTGCGGCTTAAGCACCGCAAAACGGGGAGGAGACGGCCATGCAGTTGAGCCGCGAGGAGCTGATCCGGGCGTATCGCTCGATGGTGACGATCCGCCGCTTCGAGGAACGGGTGCAGGAAGAGTTCTCCAAAGGCGGTATCCCCGGCTTTGTCCATCTTTACGCCGGCGAGGAGGCGTCCGCGGTCGGCGTCTGCATGCATCTCGGCCCCAAGGACTACATCGCCTCGACGCATCGCGGGCATGGCCACTCGATCGCCAAGGGCTGCGACGTCCCTGGCATGATGAAGGAGCTGTTCGGCAAGCAGGGCGGGCTCTGCGGCGGCAAGGGCGGCTCGATGCACATCGCCGATCTCGA